>DYOR01000011.1:19476-45374 GCA_020720385.1 Rubrivivax sp. | reverse complement strand
TCCTCATCCCCCTTGGGGGGCCTGACGCGCAGCGGCAGGTCTGGGGGCGCTCTCAGCGCGCGGGCAGCAGCTCCAGCACCGCCCGCGCCATGCGCGCCGCGGCGCCGCGGTGCTGTGCAGCAAAGGCCTGTGCGCGGGCCGACCAGGCCGCCAGTTCGCCACCGCTGACGAGTGTGGCGGCCCGTTGCACCGCGGCATCGAGATCCGGCAGCCGCTCGGCGGCGCCTGCGGCCAGCGACAGCTCGGCCGCCTGTGCGAAGTTGAAGGTGTGCGGCCCCAGCAGCAGCGGGCAGCCGCAGGCGGCAGCCTCGATGAGGTTGTGTCCGCCCAGGCGCGCAAAACTGCCACCGAGCAGTGCGACATCGGCCGCGGCGTAGTACAGCGGCATCTCGCCCAGCGTGTCGCCCAGCCACACATCGGCCCGCGCGGCCGCGGGCGGGGGTGCCTCGCCCCAGGCGCTGCGCCGCAGCACGCTCAGGCCGCTGCGCACCACCAGCGCGGCCACCTCGTCGAAGCGCTGCGGGTGGCGCGGCACGAGCAGCAGCAGCGGCCGCGGCGCGGGCAGGCGCACCCAGGCGCGCAGCAGCATCTCCTCCTCGCCTTCGCGCGTGCTCGCTGCCAGCACCACCGCGCGGCCCAGCGCCTGGCGCCAGCGGCGGCCCTGCGCGATCAGCCCGGGTGGCGGCGTGACGTCGAACTTGAGGTTGCCCATGACCTCGACGCGCTCGGCGCCGGCCTTGCGCAGGCGCTGCGCGTCGGGCTCGGTCTGCGCCAGCACGCGCGTGAAGCAAGCCGCGGCCGGGCGCAGCAGCGCGGCCAGGCGCTCGCCCTTGGCCAGGCTGCGCGCCGACAGGCGCGCATTGGCCAGCACCATGGGCACGCCGGCGGCGGCGGCCGCGTGCAGCAGGTTCGGCCAGACCTCGGTCTCCATGAGCACGCCCACGCCGGGCCGGTGCGTGCGCAGGAAGCGGCGCACGGCGCCGGGCGTGTCGTAGGGCAGCCAGGCCTGCGCATCGCCCTCGCGCAGCAGCGCGCGGCCGGCCTCGCGGCCGGTGGCCGTGCCGTGCGTGAGCAGCAGCGCCACGTCGGGCCGCTGCGCGCGCAGGGCCTGGAGCAGCGCGGCCGCGGCCTGCGTTTCGCCCAGCGACACCGCGTGCAGCCACAGCCGCCCGGCCGGCACCGGAGCGGCGAACGCGCCCAGCCTCTCGCCCCAATGCTGGCGATACGGCGGCTCGCGGCGGCCGCGCCACCACAAGCGTGCGAAGTACAGCGGCAGCGCAAGCCGCAGGAGCAGCGCGTAAGCCGCCCGCGCCAGGCGCGCGCTCACCAGGGCACCCCACGGCCTGCGGCCGGCCCCGCCGAGCGCGGGCAGGCGCCCTTGGGACTGAGCGCCGCGGCTCCAAGTCCGCCTGCGCGGACTTGGACGGCGCGAAGGCCGTCGGCCTGCGGACGACGGCGGCCCGGCGGGCGCATCGGCCGCGGGCTAATGCGCCGCGGCCGCCAGCTGCGCGTCCGGCTTGACGCTGCGCAGCGCGGCCATGAACTCGCCTTCGATGCGCTGCAACGCGGCGGCGGTATGCCCCTCGAAGCGCAGCACCAGCACCGGCGTGGTGTTGCTGGCGCGGATGAGGCCGAAGCCGTCGGCGTAGTCCACGCGCAGGCCGTCGATGGTGCCGACCTCCCCGCCCGGGAACTTCAGGCGTCCGTCCGCGGCGCGCGCCAGCAGTTCGGCAACGACGCGATGGTGCTCGCCCTCGGCGCAAGGCACGTTGAGCTCGGGGGTGGAGAAGCTCGTCGGCAGCGCATCGAGCATGGCGCTGGCGTCGTCGCTGCGCGAGAGGATCTCGAGCAGGCGCGCCGCGGTGTACATGGCGTCGTCGAAGCCGTACCAGCGCTCGCCGAAGAAGAGGTGGCCACTCATCTCGCCGGCAAAGGGCGCGCCGGTCTCCCTGAGCTTGGCCTTGATCAGCGAGTGCCCGGTCTTCCACATCAGCGGCACGCCGCCCGCGGCCCGGATGGCCACGGGCAGGCGCTGCGAGCACTTGACGTCGAAGACGATGGTCGCGCCCTGGTGGCGCTTGAGGATGTCGCGCGCGAAGAACATCAGCTGGCGGTCGGGGTAGATGATGTTGCCGCCGGCAGTGACCACGCCCAGGCGGTCGCCATCGCCGTCGAAGGCCAGGCCGATCTCCGCGCCCGTGGCGTGCACGACCTTGATCAGGTCGGCCAGGTTCTCCGGCTTGCTCGGGTCGGGGTGGTGGTTGGGGAAGTCGCCGTCGACCTTGCTGTAGAGGTCGATGACCTCGCAGCCCAGCGCGCGCAGGATGCCCGGCGAGCTGGCGCCGGGGATGCCGTTGCCCGAGTCGACGACGATCTTCATCGGCCGCGCCAGCTTGCAGTCGCCGACGATGCGCGCGCGGTACTCGGCCGCGATGTCCATGCGCGCGCTGCGGCCGCGCCCGCGCACGTAGTCCTCGGCCTCGATGCGTGCGCGCAGCCCCTGGATGTCGTCGCCGTAGATGGCGCGCCCGCTCATCACCATCTTGAAGCCGTTGTAGTCCTTCGGGTTGTGGCTGCCCGTGACCTGGATGCCGCTGGTGCAGCCGTGCTTGCCGCGCGTTGCCGCCACGTAGTACAGCATGGGCGTGGTGACGGGGCCGAGGTCGACCACGTCAAGCCCCGTCGATACCAGGCCTTGGATCAGCGCCGCCACCAGGCCCGGGCCCGACACGCGCCCGTCGCGGCCCACGGCCACGGCACGCTCGCCCGCGGCCACGCACGCGGAACCGAAGGCGCGGCCCAGGTGCTCGGCAAAGGCTTCGTCGACGTTGCGGCCGACGACGCCGCGGATGTCGTAGGCCTTGAAGATGGTGGGGTCGATGTGCATGGTGCTTCCGTGTTTGAGGCTCGGGCAATTGTAGGCAGCCACCGCAGCGAGGCCCGCACCAGGGCGCGCGGGCGCGGGCTGACTTGCATCGGCCACCTGCCCGGCCGGTCGATCAGGATCGTCCGATTTGGGATTGCCGCAAAATACGGGCAAGCCAAGGAGTACCCCATGCCCATCTACGAATACGCTTGCCACGAGTGCGGACGCCAGTTCGAAATGCTGGTGCGCTCGGACACGGTGCCGAGTTGCCCGAGCTGCCAGTCCAGGGACCTGGAGAAGAAGCTCTCGGTCTTCGCCACCGCCGAGTCCGCCACCGCCCAGGCCGCGCCCGCGGCCGCGCCGGCCTGCGGTGCCTGCTGCATGCCCGGCGGCAGCTGCGGCTTCAACTGACGCGCCCGCGGCGCGCCGCGGTGCCGTGACGGCGCGGCGCTGAGGCGATCAGGCCTCGGGCGGGGCGAGCGCGACCAGGCCGTGCAGGCCCAGCGCGCTGCCGCGGCCCTCAGGGACAGGTCCGAATCCGGCCAGTGCAGGGTCGCCTGCGACCTATCATGAGCGCATGAACCTGGATGCCGACGCCGCCTATCTCGCCGTCAAGGCACGCGATGCGCGCTTCGACGGGCGGCTCTTCGTCGGCGTCACCTCGACCGGCGTGTACTGCCGGCCGGTGTGCCGCGTGCGCACGCCGCGGCGCGAGAACTGCCGCTTCTTCGACAACGCCGCCCAGGCCGAGGCCGCCGCCTTCCGGCCGTGCATGAAGTGCCGGCCCGAGATCGCGCCGGGCCTGTCGCACACGGACTCGTCGCGCACGCTGGCCGACACCGCGGCGCGCCTGATCGAGCAGGCCGTGCATGGCGGCGAAGCGCTGGGCCTGCCGGCGCTGGCTGCGCGCCTGGGCGTGACCGACCGCCACCTGCGGCGCATCTTCCAGGCCGCGCACGGCGTGGCACCGCACGACTACCTGACGACGCAGCGCCTGCTGCTGGCCAAGCAGCTGCTCACCGACACCGCGCAGCCCGTGACGCAGGTGGCGCTGGCGAGCGGATTCGCCAGCCTGCGGCGCTTCAACGCCGCGTTCGTGGAACGCTACCGCTTCAACCCGACGCAACTGCGCCACGAGAGGGCGCTGCCCGGCGCCGAGACCGCCCTGCGCCTGGCGTACCGGCCGCCCTACGACGTCGCCTCGGTGCTGGCCTTCTTCGCGCGGCGCGAGGTGCGGGGCGTGGAACAGGTGGAGGGCCTGTGCCTGCGCCGCACGCTGGGCTGGATGCACCGCGGCGAGCGCCTCGAGGGTTGGATCGACGCGCGCTTCGTGCCCGAGCGCCACGAGGTGCACGTGAGCGCGTCGGCAAGCCTGGCGCCGGTGCTCGGCGCGGTGCTGCAGCGCGTGCGCCAGGGGCTGGACCTGGACGCCGACCCGTCGCTCATCGACCCCGTGATGGCCACGCTGCCGGTGCCCGTGCGGCCCGGTGCGCGCCTGCCCGGCGGCATGGACGGCTTCGAGACGGCGGTGCGCGTGATCCTCGGCCAGCAGGTCACGGTGGCGGCCGCGCGCACGCTGGCGCAGCGCCTGGTGGCGCGGCTGGGCGAGTCCATCGCCACGCCCTTCCCGGCGCTGACGCATCTCTTCCCGCATGCGCAGGCGCTCGCCACGGCCGACCCCGAAGTCATCGGCAGGCTGGGCATCGTGCGCCAGCGCGTGCGCGCGCTGCAAGCGCTGGCGGCGGCGGTGGCGCGCGGCGAGATCGAACTGCACCGCGGCGCACCGCTCGAGCCCACGCTGCAGGCCCTGCGCACGCTGCCCGGCATCGGCGAGTGGACGGCGCAGCTCATCGCCATGCGCGCCCTGGCCTGGCCCGACGCCTGGCCGGCGAGCGACATCGGCCTGCTCAAGGCACTCGGCTCGCGCGACCTCGAGCACATCACCGCACTCGCCGAAGCCTGGCGGCCCTGGCGCGCCTACGCCGTGATGCAACTCTGGCAGCACCTGGAGACGAGACCATGAAGACCCCGCGATTCGAGGCTCAGTCGCGCATCGCCACACCGCTCGGCCCGCTCACGCTGGCCGCCACCGCGCACGGCCTGGCCCTGGCCTGGTTCGACGGCCAGGCGCACCGCAGCGACGAGGTCGACGCCCCGCTGGCGCCCGAGCACCCGCATCTGGCGCTGGCGGCGCGCGAGTTCGCGGCGTACTGGCGCGACGCGCGCAGCGCCTTCCATGTGCCGCTGGACGCGCAGGGCACCGCGTTCCAGCGCGCCGTGTGGGCGCTGCTGTGCACGATCGCGCCTGGGGCGCTGTCCACCTACGGCGAAGTGGCGCGCGGCGTCGGGCGGCCGGCCGCGGTGCGCGCGGTGGGCGCGGCCATCGGCCGCAACCCCATCGGCATCGTCGTGCCTTGCCACCGTGTGGTGGGGCACGACGGCTCGCTCACCGGCTATGCCGCCGGCATTGCGCGCAAGGAGGCACTGCTGCGCCACGAGGGCGTGCTGCGGTGACGCGTCGCGACCTCGGCGAGTTGCTGCTGCTCGGCGCGCTCTGGGGCTGGCTCTTCCTCGCCGAGCGGCCCAGCGCGGGCATGCTCGCCGGCTGCGCCGTGATCCTGCTGGGCACGGCGCTCGCCACCGGAGCGCTGCGCTGGCCGTCAGCGCAAGCGTGACTCCGGCACCGTGCGCAACTCACCCGGCAGCGAGCCGATGTACTGCGCCAGCGCCTTGAGTTCATCGCGCTTGAACTGCTTCACCTGCCCGGCCATGATGGCGTTGCCGCGGCCGAGATACATGCTGCCCTCGGTGCCGTAGGCGCGCAGCGCCGCGGCCAGGTAGCTCGGCTGCTGGCCGGCGAGCTTGGGGTAGCTCGGGTCGATGGGCTTGCTCAGGTTGGCACCGTGGCACGAGACGCAGGCGCCCTTGGCGAGCAGCGCGGCGACCTCGCCCGAAGGCTGGACGGCCGGCAACTCGGCCACAGGCTTGATCGACGAAACGCCCTGACCCTCATAGAACGCCGCCAGGTCGGCCATGTCGGTGTCGGACAGCGATGCCGCCATGGCGCGCATGGTGGGGTGCTTGCGCTCGCCCTTCTTGTACGCGGCGAGCGCGCCGGTGAGGTACTTGAAGCTCTGCCCGCCCAGCATGGGCACCTTGTAGATCTCGGGGAAAGTGGCCTGGTAGCCGGGGATGCCGTGGCAGCCGATGCACATGGCGGCCTTCTTCTGGCCCGCGGCAGCATCCTGGGCCTGGGCGGAGAACGCGACCGAGGCCAGCGCCAACAGGAAGGTGATTGCTTTGCTCATCATCGTAGGGGGTGTGGGATCTGCCGACGGGGAGCCTGCAGCCACAGGCCTTCGAAGGGGCGCGATTATAGGTGCCGCTTATACTGACTCGAGCCTGTTTTCCCGGCCCTGCCGAGTGGCTTTCCATGCCGCCCGCGGCGTTCTTGCTCGGCCCCCTTTGCCATGCCACACCCGATGAAATTCCAAGGCTCGGACCAATACGTCGCCACGCAGGACCTGATGCTCGCCGTGAACGCCGCCGTGACGCTGCAGCGGCCGCTGCTCGTCAAGGGCGAACCCGGCACGGGCAAGACCATGCTTGCCGAGGAGGTGGCGCGTGCGCTGAACCTGCCGCTGCTGCAGTGGCACATCAAGAGCACCACCAAGGCGCAACAGGGGCTCTACGAGTACGACGCGGTGAGCCGCTTGCGCGACAGCCAGCTCGGCGACGAGAAGGTCAAGAGCATCCACAACTACATCGTCAAGGGCGTGCTGTGGCAGGCCTTCGCGGCCGAACAGCCCACGGCGCTGCTCATCGACGAGATCGACAAGGCCGACATCGAATTCCCCAACGACCTGCTGCGCGAAATCGACCGCATGGAGTTCTACGTCTACGAGACGCGCGAGCTCGTCCGGGCCAGGCACCGGCCGATCGTCTTCATCACCTCCAACAACGAGAAGGAACTGCCGGATGCGTTTCTGCGTCGCTGCTTCTTCCACTACATCAAGTTTCCCGAAGCCGAGACCATGCGCGCCATCGTCGACGTGCATTTCCCCGGCCTGAAGCAGGAGTTGCTGGCCGCCGCGCTGAAGACCTTCTACGAGGTGCGCGGCCTGCCCGGGCTGAAGAAGAAGCCCAGCACCAGCGAACTGCTCGACTGGCTCAAGCTGCTCGTGGCCGAGGACATCCCGCCCGCGGCCCTGCACAGCAAGGACGACAAGGTGGCCGTGCCGCCGCTGGTGGGCGCGCTGCTGAAGAACGAACAGGACGTGACGCTGTTCGAGAAGCTCGTCTTCATGCAGCGCAACCACCGCTGAAGCGCATGGGCTGGCCCAAACCGGTGACCCTTGCCGGGCCGCACGCTACGCTGCGGCCCCTGGCACCCGAGCACCATGACGCGCTATGCGACGCCGCGCGCGACGGCGAGCTCTGGCGGCTGTGGTACACCGCCGTGCCCTCGCCCGAGGGCATGGCCGCCGAGATCACGCGCCGTCTGGCCTTGCAGGCCGCCGGCGCCATGCTGCCCTTCACCGTGTTCGATGCCGCCGGCCGCGTCGTCGGCATGAGCACCTACATGCACATCGACGCTCGGAGTCGCCGCGTCGAGATCGGCGGCACCTGGACCGCGCGCAGTGCGCAGCGCAGCGCGCTGAACACGCAGTGCAAGCGCCTGCTGCTGGGGCATGCCTTCGCGAACCTGGAGTGCATTGCGGTGGAACTCCGTACCCACCGCCTGAACACGCAGAGCCGGCGCGCCATCGAGCGCCTGGGCGCGCAGCTCGACGGCATCCTGCGCGCGCACCAGGTCGCCGCCGACGGCACGCTGCGCGACACCGCCGTCTACAGCATCACCGCCGCCGAATGGCCCGCCGTGCGCTCGCACCTCGACTGGCAGCTCGCCAGGCCGCGCTGAAGACCCCCCGAGAAGAAGACCCGAGAGACAGGACATGGCCCGCAAGAAGCACATCAGCGTCGAAGACCTCTGGAACATCGAGCGCCTGGGCGCACCCAGCCTCGGCCCCGACGGCGCGCAGGCCGTCGCCGCCTTGACGAAGTTCTCCATGGAGGACAACAAGTCGACCTCGTCGCTGTGGCTGCTCTCCACCCTGGGCGGCAAGCCCAGGGCACTGACGCAATGCGGCGAGAAGGACGGCGCGCCGCGCTGGAGCCCTCATCGGCGCGGTGAAGGCGACCTCATCGCCTTCACCGCCAGGCGCGAACAGCAGGGCCGCAAGGACGACACCGCGCAGCTCTACGTGATTGCCCCGGACGGCGGCGAGGCGCGCCGCGCGGCCGACGTGGCCACCGGCGTGGAGGCTTTCCGCTGGTGCCCGGACGGCCGCCGCCTGCTCTTCGTCAGCTGGGTCTGGCCGGAGCTCAGAGGCGCCAAGGCGCAGGCGAAGAGACACAAGGAGTTCAGGGAACGCAAGGAATCGGGCTACGCCACGAGCGAGTCGCAGTACCGTCACTGGGACCGCAACCTGCCCATGGGGCGGGTGGCGCACCTGCACCTGCTCGAACTCGGGCGCGACGGCAAGCCGGGCCGCACCCGCGACCTCTTCGAGGGCAGCGGCTACGAGCTCGGCCGCGCCGACCCCGACGCCAACCACTTCGACGTCTCGCCCGACGGCAAGCGCGTGGTCTTCGCCTTCGACCCGGCCGCCGAGAAGCGTGCCGACGGCCGCTTTGCGCTCGCCGAGATGGAACTGAAGAGCGGCAAGACCACGGTCATCGCACGCGACCCCGAATGGGACCTGGGCGCGCCGCGCTACAGCCCCGACGGCGAGCGCGTGGCCTTCACCGCCAGCCACCAGGCCATCAAGCACACCATGCCCGCGCAGCTGGCGGTATGGGAGCGCGACCGCTCCCGCTGGGAAGTGGTGAGCGCCGAATGGGACCACGAGCCCCACGCCCCGCTGCACTGGGAGGACGACGGCCAGGCGCTGCTCTTCATGGCCGAGGACCGCGGCCGCACGCACCTGTGGCGCTTCGACCTGCCCGACCGCCGCGCCGAGATCGTCGTTCACGGCGGCTGGGTGGGCGGCTTCGACAAGGCCGCGGGCACGCTGGTCACGCTGGCCGACAGCGCCATGCATCCGGCCCGTTTGCATGCCCACCTGCCGGGCGAGGCGCCGCGGCGCATCGAGCATTTCAACGACGCCTTGCTCGCCAAGCTCGCGCTGGGGCGCGTCGAAGAGGTCTGGATCAAGGGCGCCAGCGCCGCCGGCGCGAAGGGCCGCGAGCAGGGCGACGACGTGCAGATGTGGCTCGTCTACCCGCCGGGCTTCGACGCGCGCAAGAAGTACCCGCTGATGCACAACATCCATGGCGGCCCGCACACCGGCCCGGGCGACAACTGGCACTACCGCTGGAACACGCAGCTCTTCGCCGCGCAGGGCTATGTCGTCGCCAGCGTCAACTACCACGGGTCCTCGGGCTTCGGCTACGCCTTCCTCGACAGCATCACGCACCGCTGGGGCGAGCTCGAGCTGCGGGACGTGGAAGCCGGCACCGACTGGCTGCTGGGTAAGCCCTGGATCGACGGCAAGCGCCTCTTCGCCACCGGCGGCAGCTACGGCGGCTTCATGGTGGCGTGGATGAACGGCCACCTGCCGGCGGGGCGCTACAAGGCCTATGTCTGCCACGCCGGCTGCTTCGACTGGGTGGGCATGTTCGCCGACGACGCCTGGAGCTGGCACGCCAAGGAACTCGGCCACTGGTACTGGGACGACATGGCCCAGGTCCACGCGCAAAGCCCGCACGCCTATGCCGCGGGCATGGCCACGCCCACGCTGGTGATCCACGGTGCGCTCGACTACCGCGTGCCCGACGCCCAGGGCCTGGCCCACTACAACACGCTCAAGGCGCGCGACGTGGATGCGCGGCTGCTGTGGTTCCCCGACGAGAACCACTGGATCCTCAAGCCGCGCAACAGCAAGCTCTGGTACGGCGAGTTCTTTGCGTGGCTCGCGCGCCACGGCGGCGTGGCGTCCAGGCGCAAGGTCTAGGTGGCCAGGCCGCGCCGCGCGCCGCGCGTGCAGCGGCGTTGACGGCACTCAATGCAAACCGGCCCGCGGGGTGCAGCATGGGCTCTTTCATGACAAGGAGATCATCATGCGCACGCGCTTCGATTCCAGCACCCTGAAGATCCTGGGTGGTGTCGTCGTCGCTGCCGGCGCCGTGGCCCTGGGTGCATCGTGCGGCGGCGGTGGCGGAGGCGACGACGAGGAGCTTCCCACCGCCATCGACATGGCCAGCGTGACCGCCTTCGTCCAGGACCTCGACGGCCTGGTTCCGGTGTGCCAGGTGGGCGCCACCGGTCGCATGCAGTCGGCACGCGTGTTCAAGCTGCTGCCCGCGCTGGCGGGCAGTTCGGCAAGGACCAAGGGTGTGCTGGCCGCCGGTGCGACCAAGCGCCACCTGGCGCTGACCGCCACCCCGCCTGCGGACAGCCTGGGCGACTGCGGCGGCCGCTTCGGCTACCGCAACTACTCGCATGTGAACGGGGTGACCACCGCCACGCTGGCCTTCGAGTCCTACTGCATGACCGACAGCGCCAGCGGCGACAAGGTGACGGTCAACGGCGGCGTGGCCTTCGTCAACACGGCCACGGTGACGGCCAGCGGGCCGATCACCACGCGGCTCGAGGCCCACACCTCGACAGCCTTGAGCGTGGCCACGCGCGACGCCAACGGCACGGCGCTGGACTCCGCCACCATGGCCTTCGACGGTTTCGAGATGGTCTTCGGCGTGCCCGGCGGCGACCCCACGCCGGCCAACCCCAACGTGCTGCGGCTGCGCGAGATGACGATGACCAACGGCGCCAACGGCAAGACCTACCGCGAGACGAACTGGGAAATGCGCCAGGTGAACAACGCGGCCACCGGCACGAGCGAGTTCACGCTGGGTGGGCGCGGCTACCGCAGCAACGGCCAGTACTTCGACATCTTCACCGACGAGCCCCTGGTGCAGAACGACAGCGGCGACCTGCTCGGCGGCAAGCTGCGCTTCGCGGGATCCAACGGCTCGAACGCCGTGGCCACCGTGGTGCCCGGCCCGATCCTGCAGGTGACGATGACGATCAACGGCACCCCGCTGACCTCGGTGCCCGTGTGCGCGGTCGAGTGAGGGCGCAAGAAGCCCGGGCCGGCGGCAGGGCGCGGGAATGATCTTCCTGCGCAACCTGCTGCGCGCCCCGGTGCGCAGCCTGATGACCGTGCTGGGCATCGCCGCCGGGGTGGCGCTGTTCGCGGCCGTCAGCGCCATCACCGACGACCTGCGCCAGCAGATCGCCGGCGCGGTCGAGGCCTATCACTTCGACGTCGTGGTGCACGAACGCCGCGCGCCCTCGCCCTTCTCGTCGAAGATCACGCGAGCGCAGATGCAGGCCCTGGCCGACGAATACGGCAGCGCCCTCACGCCCATGGTGCTGGGCACCCTCAACGAGAAGTGGAATCCGTACGCCATGGTCATCGGCGTGGAGCCCGAATTCGCGCGCCGCGTGGCCCTCGTCGCCGGGCGGCCGATGCAGGCCAGCGAGGGCCAGGCGCTGCTCGGCGAGCTCGCCGCGCAGCGCCTGGGCGTGGCGCCGGGCGCGCGGCTGCCGCTGGGGGGTCGGGACTATGCCGTCGCCGGCATCTTTCGCACCGGCAGCCGGCTCTTCGACGGCAGCATGATGGTCGGCACGGCGCAGGCGCAAGCGCTCTTCAGCCCCGAGGGCGACGCGCGCTGGTACACGCTGGCGCTGCTGCGCACCGGCGACGCCGACACCACCGCACGCGTCATGGTGGAAGTGCCGCGCCGCCACCCGGGGCTGCGCGCCATTCCCGCCGCCGAGTTCGCTGGCGCGCTGCGCCTGTTCCGCGTCGTCGACGCCTTCGTCGGCACCATCGCCGTGGTTGCCCTGGTGGGCACCGTGCTCGTCGTCACCAACACCCTGCTCATGGCACTGGCCGAGCGCACGCGCGAGATCGGCATCCTCATGGCCGTGGGCTGGACGCCCTGGCTGGTGCTGCGCATGCTGCTCGCCGAGAGCCTGCTGCTGTGCGCGGCCGGCGCGGCCCTGGGCTGCGCCCTGGCGGTGGCGCTGCTGCGCACCGTCAACGGCATGGAGTCGGTGGGCTTCGGCTGGCTCCCGGTGCGGCTTTCGCCGGCGCTCGTCGGCACCTCGCTGGCCCTCACCCTGGTCGTGGCCGTGCTCGCGCTGGCCTGGCCGGCCGTGCTGCTGTGGCGCATGCAACCCCTGGCAGCGCTGCGCCATGAGTGAACCCGCACTGCTCCAGGTGCTGAACCTGGGGCGCGACTACGACCACGGTGCGGTGCACGCCCTGCGCGACGTCTCCTTCAGCGCCCACGCCGGCTGCACGCTGGCCCTCACCGGCCCTTCGGGTTGCGGCAAGAGCACCTTGCTCTCGCTCATCGGCCTGCTCGACCGGCCCGACCGCGGGCGCATCGAGGTGCAGGGCCGCGACCTGGCGACGATCCGCGCTGCGCACGCCTTTCGCGCGCGCAGCGTGGGCTTCGTCTTCCAGTTCCACCACATGGTGCCGGCGATGACGCTGCAGGAGAACGTCGAGGCTCCCATGCTCGCGCTGGGCGTGCCGCGGGCCGAGCGGCGCGAGCGCGCGGCGCAGCTGCTGGCCTCGATGGGCCTGGCCGCGCGCGCCGCGTTCCTGCCGCGCCATGTCTCGGGCGGCGAGCGCCAGCGCGCCGCGGTGGCGCGCGCGCTGGTGAACCGGCCCGCCTTGGTGCTGGCCGACGAACCCACCGGCAACCTGGACAGCCAAAACGGCCGCGGCGTGATCGAACTGCTCGTGGCCCATGCACACCAGGCGCAAGCCCTGGTGCTGCTGGCCACCCACAACCCCGAGATCGCCGCCGCCATGGACACGCGCATCGAGCTGCGCGACGGCGCACGGGTCTGAACGCGCCCCCGCTCTACGCCAACGCCGACGCCGGCGCACAGGGTGGTGCGCACTCCATGCGGTCGCGCCCGCCGAGTTTGGCGGCGTACAGCGCGTGGTCCACGCGGCGCAGCAAGTCCTGCACGGGCTCGCCGCTGGCGCTGGCCACGGCCACGCCGATGCTGATCGTCACCGTGAGCGCACAGCCCGTTTGTGGGCACTGGATTTGACGCACCGCATCGAGCATGCGGTGTGCAGCCTGCTCGGCGCCTGCGCGGTCGGTTCCCGGGAGGAGGACGAAAAATTCCTCTCCGCCCATGCGTGCCACGCTGTCGACTTCGCGCGCCACGCGGCGCAGCGCCTTGGCCACGCACACCAGCATGGCGTCGCCAGCCGCATGCCCGCAGCGGTCATTGATGTGCTTGAAGTGGTCGATGTCCAAGGACAAGAGCGCATACGGCTGGCCCGAACGGGCCTGGCGCAGGGCCTCGGCGTGCAGCAGCTTGTCCATCGGGCGGCGACCGAGCAATCCGGTGAGCGCGTCGTGTTCCGACTGGAACTGCAGCCGGCGCACCAGGCGTCCGACGACCATGACCAGCAAGCCGGCGTTGATCATCACGCCCAGTGCCATCGACGCGAACAACATGCCGATGTGGACCGGCGCCCGAACCTCGATCGGAGCCGGCATGGAGCCCGGCAGCCACCCGGCCACGGCGCGCAACACCATCAGCGCGGCGACCGCCATCGTGGGCAAGGCAAACCACAGGGCCACGCGCGCACCGAACTCGGCCTGCATGGAGCTCCGAATCTCCGCGGCGCAGCGCCACAGGGTCCAGGCCATCAACAGCGAAGTGCCGAGGACCAGCGGCAGCTTGCTGCTCCCCCATTGGGCCACGGCGGCTGCGACCAGCAGGCCCAGGAGCATGACGACGACGTGCTCGCGGTCGGAGTACGCCAGGTGCCCGAAGGCCTGTATGCCCCGGCGCAACGCGACGAAGGAAGCAACCCAGCACAGGTTCACCAGCACCGCCGCCCACCTCGCGCTGGGGAGATGCGGCAGCAGGAGCAGACCCAAGGGCAGGCCGGCCCATGCCGTGGCCACTGCCCAATGCAGCGCCGGCCGACGTGCCAGCCTGAGATACGCTGCGAGCAGCCAGGAAGCGCAGAAGAACACCTGCTGCGCCAGGGTGACGGTAAGGAGCAACGGTTCGCTTTGCATCGGCGCCGGACCTTGTGCCCCATGGCCAAGGGCTCGTCCGTTCATGGCTGCGAGCATAGTCCTCGCCGCGGCCGCCGCGCGTCGGGCCGGGCCTGCCAGGACAGCCGCACCAGGCAGGCGAATGCGGACTTTTGGCCGATACTTGCAGGTCCGACCCGAGCGACTGCTGGAACCCAAGAGCTGGCACCTTGCTGATCGACTTCTTCTACACGCTGCGTGCCGCCAAGCTCAAGGTCTCCGTCAAGGAGTACCTGGTGCTGCTCGAGGCCCTCGAGGCCGGCGTCATCGACGGCGACGGCGGGCCGACGGTGGACAAGTTCTACTACCTGGCGCGCACCGCGCTGGTCAAGGACGAGGCGCACTTCGACAAGTTCGACCGCGCCTTCGCCGCCTACTTCAGGGGCGTGGAGATGCTCACCGACTTCACCCAGGAAGTGCCACTGGAGTGGCTGCGCAAGACGCTCGAACTCGAACTCAGCCCCGAGGAGAAGGCGCGCATCGAGAAGTTGGGCTGGGACGAGTTGATGGAGACACTGAAGAAGCGCTTCGAGGAGCAGAAGGAGCGCCACGAAGGCGGATCGAAGTGGATCGGCACCGGCGGCACCAGCCCCTTCGGCGCCTACGGCGTCAACCCGCAGGGCATACGCATCGGCCAGGGCGGCGGGCGCCACAAGAGCGCGGTGAAGGTGTGGGACCAGCGCGCCTACAAGGACTACGACGACACGCTGGAGCTGGGCACGCGCAACATCAAGGTGGCGCTGCGCCGGCTGCGGCGCTTCGCACGCGAGGGCTCGGCCGAAGAGCTCGACATCGACGACACCATCCACTGCACCGCGGCCAACGCCGGCATGCTCGACATCAAGATGGTGCCCGAGCGCCACAACAAGGTGAAAGTGTTGCTGCTGATGGACGTGGGCGGCACCATGGACGAACACATCCACCGCGTCGAGGAACTCTTTTCCGCGACGAAGACCGAATTCAAGCACCTGGAGTTCTATTACTTCCACAACTGCGTCTACGACTTCATGTGGAAGAACAACCGGCGCCGCTTCAGCGAGAAGTTCCCCACCTGGGACGTGATCCGCAAGTACAACAAGGACTACAAGCTGATCTTCGTCGGCGACGCCACGATGAGCCCCTACGAGATCCTGCAGCCCGGCGGCAGCGTCGAATACAGCAACGAAGAGCCCGGTGCCGAGTGGCTGCAACGGCTCACGCACGCCTTCCCCACGTTCGCCTGGATCAACCCGGAACCGCAAGGTGTCTGGCCATACCGGCAGAGCATCGCCATCGTCCAGCAACTCATGAGCCAGCGCATGTTCCCGCTCACGCTGCCCGGGCTGGAAGGCGCGATGCGGCTGCTCAGCAAATGAGTGCACTGCGCCGGGGCGCGGCGCTGTTGCTGGTGCTGGCAGGGCTGGGGGGATGCGCGCTGCTGCCTGCGCCGACACCGGCGGCCGCCGGCGCGGACTCGCGCCAGGTCGGGCCGGCGCCGGCCCAGGGGGTGCGCATCGAGATCCGGGCTCCGGGCCCGCTCCAGGCGCTGCTCGAGCGCCATCTGGACGTCGTGCGGCTGGGCAGCGTGGTGGCGCGCGAAGACGTCGACGACACCGAGTGGTCGCGCCTCATCGACGCCGCACCGGCCCAGGTGCGCGAGTTGCTTCAGACCGAGGGCTACTTCCAGCCGCGCGTGAGCTTGCAGCGCGCCGGCGGGCGCGAAGCCGGCCAGGCCGAGCGCGTGATCCTCGAGGTGGAGCCCGGCTCGCGCGCCCGCGTGGCCTCGCTCACCCTCGAGTTCGAGGGCGCGCTCGAACGCGACGCCCGCGACGGCCAGGTCCACGCCCAGGCCACCCTGGCGCTATTGCGCAAGGGCTGGGAGCTGCCCCTGGGCAGCGACTTCCGCAACGCGGACTGGAGCGACGCCAAGGCCACCACGCTGGCGCGCCTGCGCGCGGCGGGCTATGCCGCGGCCAGCTTGAGCGGCACGGCGGTCGAGGTGGATACCGAGCTCAACGCGGCGCGCCTGTTCGTCGTCGCCGACAGCGGCCCGCTGTTCCGCTACGGCGAGCTTCAGGTCGAGGGCCTGGCCACCCACGAGCCCGGGACCGTGGCCCACCTGCTGGATACGCCGCGCGGCGCGCCGGTGACCGAGGCGCTGCTGCTCGACTTCCAGGAGCGGCTGCAGAAGGCGGGGCTGTTCGAGAGCGTCAACGTCGCCCTGGACCCCGACGCCGAGCGCGCCGGCCACGCGCGCATCACCGCACGGCTGCGCGAATCGCCGCTGCAGGCCTACACCTTCGGCCTGGGCGTGAGCGCCAACACCGGCGCGCGCGCCTCGGTGGACCACACCTATCGCCGCGTCTTCGGCTGGGCCGCCACGGCGCACAACAAGATCGAATACGGCAAGCTGCACAAGGTCTGGAACGGCGAACTCAGCTCGCATCCGCTCGCAGGCCTGCACCGCAACTTGCTCGGCGCGGCCGTCGACCAACTCGAATCGGACACCGACACCGTGCTCTCGCAACGCCTGCGCCTGGGCCGCACGCAGGACGGCCAGCGCGTCGAACGGCTGATCTTCGTCGAGGCCGAGCGCTCGACACGCCGGACCCATGACAACGCAGTGAACACCAAGGCCATCGCCTTGTCGCTGAACTACAGCGGCGTGTGGCGCGACCTCGACAGCGTGGTGCTGCCGACGCAGGGCGTGAGCCTGTCGGGCCAGGTGGGCGCAGGGCACTCGCACGGGTCCAACGCCGACCCCGGGCCGTTCGCGCGGCTCTATGCGCGCTTCACCGGCTACCTGCCCGTGGGCAAGGTCTGGTACGGCCAGGCGCGCGTGGAGTTCGGCCAGGTCTTCCTGCGTCCGAACATGGTGGTGCCCGAGTCGCAGCAGTTCCGCGCCGGCGGCGACGACTCGGTGCGCGGCTACAGCTACCGCAGCCTGGGCCCCATCGTCGACGGCTCGGTGGGCAGCGGCAACGTCATGTACACCGGCAGCGTCGAACTCGCGCGGCCCTTCGTCGACAGCATGCCTTCGCTGTGGGGCGCGGTCTTCGTCGACGCCGGCAACGCCGGCAACAGCTTCGACCATCTCGACCCCGCCGTGGGCCTGGGCGTGGGCCTGCGCTGGCGCAGCCCGGTCGGGCCCTTGCGCCTGGACTGGGCCTACGGGCGCCAGGTGCACCGCTCGCGCCTGCACTTCAGCATCGGCATCGCCTTCTGAATGGCCATGACCAAGCCGCCCCTGCAGCCCGCAGCCAGCACGCCAGCCGCGTTGCCACCGGCCACGCCGGTGCGCACCGGCCTGAGCCTGCTGTGGCCCGTGGTCGGCATCCTGACCGTGCTGGCGCTGGCCCTGGGCACCCTGGCGGGCCTGGGAACCTGGCTGCTCACCACCGAGGCCGGCAGCCAATGGCTGGTGCCGCGCTTGCCGCTGGTGCAAGTCCAGGGCTTCCGCGGCGCCTTGCTCGGCAGCCAGTGGCGCGCCGACCGCGTGCGCGTCACCTGGGCCGGCGGCGATGCCTCGCTCACCATCGAGGGCCTGCGCGCCGACGGTCTGAGCTGGCAGTGGAGACCGCGCACCGGCGCCTGGCTGGGTGTGGAGGTGCGGCAGTTCGCGGCGCGCAAGGCCACGCTCGTCTCCGGCCCTCCGGGCAAGGAGCCGACCCAGCTGCCGGTGAGCATCGCCTATCCGGTGCAGGTGAACCTGGCGCTGGCCAGCGTCGACGAAGTGCAGGTGGACGAGCTCGCCGCGCTGCACAAGCTCGCGCTGAAAGGGCTCGTACTCGACGCCCAGCCGGGTGCGGAACACCGCGTGGACGAGGCCAGCGTCGACTGGCAGGGCGCGACCTTGAAGGCACGGGCACGCATCGGCAACCTGGCGCCGCTGCCCCTGACGCTGGACGGCAGCGTCGTCCCCACGGGCAGCGCCGACGCACCGCGCTGGGCCGCGGTGGTCCACGCCACGGGCACGGCGGCGCTCCTCGACCTCAGCGCCACCCTGCGCGGCGTCGCCCAGGGCCAGCGCGCCGCGCCGGTCCTCGACCTGAGCGCGAAATTGCAATTGCTGCAGGCCTGGCCGCTGGCCGGCCTGAGCCTGCACACGCAGGCACTCGACCTGGCCGCGCTCTCGCCACAGGCGCCACAGACGCAGCTCACGGGCTGCGTCGAGCTGCAGAGCAGCGCCCGCGACGCACCGCTGAAGGCCGTGGTGACGCTGGAAAATGCCCAGCCCGGGCGCTGGAGCGAGCGGCGGCTGCCGCTGCGGCGCGTCGAGCTCGAGGCCCAGGGCCACCTGGACCAGCCCGACCGCGTCGCCGTGACCCATTTCGAGCTCGCCCTGGCCGATGCCCTGCGCGACGCCGGCCGCCTGACGGGCAGTGCCCTGTGGCAGGGCCGGGAACTGGTGCTCGATGCGCAACTCGCCGGCGTCATGCCACAGCGACTCGACAGCCGCGCGCCGGCGATGACGCTCACCGGCCCGGTGAGCACCAGGCTGACGGGCTTGCCTTCGCCCTCCAACTCACCCAGGAACGCCGATCCAGTCGTGCCACCGGCGCTGCGCGTCGAGTGGAAGCTCGACCTGCAAGGCAAGCTCGACGCCTCGCCCCAAGGCGTGCAGATCTCGAGCGAAGGCAGTGCCGACGCCAAGAAGATCGAGTTCAAGCGCGCCCATGTCCAGGCCGGCAACGCCAGCCTGGACCTCCTCGCCAGCGTGGCGCGCGCCGCGCGCGGCGAGTGGCAGGTCGACAGCAGCGGCACGCTGCGCGACTTCGACCCCATTGCGTGGTGGCCGGGCGAGGCCGGGTCGGCGTGGCGCCGCGGGCCGCACAGGCTCTCGGGCGACTGGAAGTTCGACCTGCGCCTGCCCGCTGACGCCGCGCGCCTGCCGCCCTTGGCACTGGCGCAGCGCGTGGCGGGCAATGGCGCAGTGCATGTCCACGACTCGCAGCTCGCCGGCGTGGCGCTGGCCGCCGAGCTGCAGATCGGCTACGCCCCGGCCGGCGGTACCGCCGCCGGCAGCTTGCAGGCGGACCTGCACATCGGCGGCAACCAGGTGCTCGTCAGCGGCCGCGGCGACCCCGCCGGCGACGGCCATGCCGACCGCGCGCAGGTCGAGATCAAGGCCGAAGCGCTGGAGCGCCTGGCGCCGTTGCTGCGGCTGTGGCCTCAGGCCCCCGCAGGTGGGCCGTTGCAGGGCGCGGCGCGCGCCAGCCTGAGCGTGGATGGCCGCTGGCCCAGCCTGCGCAGCGCAGGCACGGCGCAGCTCGCGCAGCTCGAGCTCGGCACGCTGGCCCTGGCGCGCGGCAACGCGTCGTGGCACCTGGATATGCGCCAGAGCGAGATGCCCCTGGCCCTGCAGCTCGAACTCGCCGGCATGCGCCAGGGCGAGCTGCGCGCCGACCACCTGCGCGCCGACCTGCGCGGCACGCTGGCCGAGCACCATATCGACATCTCCGGGGCCATGCCCGTGGTGCCGCCCCTGCTCGCCGAAAAACTGCTCGGCATCCAGGTGCAGTCGGGCACGCAGGCGCGCCTGCAGGCGCGCGGCTCGTGGCTGGCGGACGCCGGCGCCGACGGCGGACGCTGGCGCGCCCAGGTCGAGCAGCTCGTCGTCGGCTCGTGGGATGGCACACCCGCGCAGGCGCCACCGGCATCGCGCTGGGCGCAAGCGCAGGACCTGCGCGCCGAGCTGCAGTTCGACGGCCAGGGCCAGCTGCTCGCGCTGCAGGCGCAGGCCGGACGCGTGCAACTCGCCGACGTCGCGGCCCTGCGCTGGGACGACATGCGGCTGGACCTGCGCGGCGAGCGGCCGCAGCTCGCGCTGCGCGCGGACATCGAGGCCTTCGCCCTGGCCCCGCTGCTCGCCCGCGTGCAGCCCGCCATGGGCTGGCAGGGCGACCTGCGCTTGGCGGCGCACCTGGACATCCGCGCCGCCGAACGGCTCGACGCCGACCTCGTCTTCGAGCGCCGCGACGGCGACCTGCACGTCACCAGCGGCGAGGGCACGCAGGCGCTGGGGCTGTCGGAGTTCCGCCTCGCCCTGGCGGCGCACGAAGGCGTGTGGAACTTCACACCGGTGCTTCGTGGCGCGAGCCTGGGAGAGATCACCGGGCGGCTGCGCGTGCACACCACGCCCGAGCGCCGCTGGCCGCACCCACAGGCCACGCTCGAGGGTGAGGTGGTCGCGCACGTGTCCGACATCGGCATCTGGAGCACCTGGGTGCCGCCGGGCTGGCGTCTCACGGGCGACCTGCGCAGCGGCATAAGCCTGGGGGGCACGCTGGGCGCACCGCGCTACACCGGCGCGCTCGCCGGCAGTGGCCTGGGCGTGCGCAACCTGCTGCAGGGCGTGAGCGTGAGCGAGGGCCAGATCGCGGTGAGCCTGTCCGGCGAGACCGCACGCATCGAGCTCTTCACTCTGCGCGCCGGCGACGGCCGCCTCGACGTCGCCGGCCAGGCCACCCTGGGCGCCCGCCCCGAGGCCCGGCTGAAGATCCAGGCCGACCATTTCCGCGTGCTCGGCCGCGTCGACCGCCTGGTCATTGCCAGCGGCCTGGCCGACCTGCTGCTCAATCCCGAGCAGGTGAGGCTGGACGGGCAGCTGAAGATCGACGAAGCCACCATCGACGCCACGCGCGCCGACGCGCCTTCGCTGGACGAGGACGTCACCGTGCGCCGCCCCGGTGCCGAGCAGGCCGCCGCGCTGCAGGCCGGCGCGCCGCGCAAGTGCCGCTTCGCCGCGGCGGTGGACATCGACCTGGGCGAGAAGACGCGCGCGCGCTGGCATGGCGTGGACACCGGCCTGCGCGGGCAACTGCGCCTGACCACGCCGAACTGCCAGCCGCAGCTCGCCGGCACCATCCATGCCGAGCGCGGCACCTATGTCGCCTACGGACAGAAGCTGGACATCGCGCGCGGCACCATCGCCTTCAACGGGCCCGTGGACAACGCCCGGCTCGACGTGCTGGCGCTGCGGCCGAACCTCGACGACAAGGTCGGCGTGGCCATCAGCGGCAACCTGCGCACGCTGCGCGTGCGCCTGTACTCCGAGCCCGAGATGAGCGACACCGACAAGCTCTCGTGGTTGCTCCTGGGCCGGGCGCCCGACGGCCTGGGCCGCGACGACACCGCGCTGCTGCAGCGTGCCGCCGTGGCCTTGCTCAGCGGCGAGGGCGAGGCCCCCACCGACGCGCTGCTCAAGAGCCTGGGCATCGACGAGCTCACCCTGCGCCAGGGCGACACCGACGTGCGCGAGACCGTGGTCAGCCTGGGCAAGCAGCTCTCGCGGCGCTGGTACCTGGGCTACGAGCGCGGCGTCAACGCCACCACCGGCACCTGGCAGCTCGTCTACCGCATCGCGCAGCGCTTCACCCTGCGCGCGCAAAGCGGCCTGGACAACTCGCTCGACGTGATCTGGACCTGGCGTCTGCAGCCCCCGCCGGCCGATGCCGGCATGCGAAAATCCACCCTCGTCCCGCCGTAGTTCAATGGATAGAACGGGCGCCTCCTAAGCGCCAGATGTGGGTTCGATTCCCGCCGGGGGGGCCAGCGCGCACTTGCACACGTCTGCGGGTGCAACTTCTTGGCCAGGGCATGCTCCAAAGGGCGGCTCCACCTATACTGGATCGGGCGACCCCGCCCTCGTCCAATCCTCGCCCGAAAGGCCCCCCACATGGGTTCCAAACTGAAAGTCGCCGGCATCCTGGCCGTGGGCGTGGTGGCCGGCGCGCTCACCACGATGCAGCTGCAGGCGGTGGCGCGCAGCGGCGTGGCCCCCTTGCCGCTGGAAGAGGTGCAGCAACTCGCCGCCGTCTTCGACCGCGTGAAGGCGGAATACGTCGAGCCGGTGGACGAGAAGAAGCTCATCTCCGACGCCATCACCGGCATGGTCGCGGGGCTGGACCCGCATTCGCAGTATTTCGACAAGAAGGCCTTCAAGGAATTCCGCGAGAGCACCGGCGGCAAGTTCGTCGGCATCGGCATCGAGATGGGCATGGAGGACGGCCTGGTGAAGGTGGTCTCGCCGATCGAAGGCTCGCCGGCCTTCCGCGCCGGGCTGAAGTCGGGCGACCTGATCACGCGCATCGACGACACGCCGGTCAAGGGCCTCACCGTGGACCAGGCGGTGAAGAAGATGCGCGGCGACCCCAACACCAAGGTCGTCCTGTCCGTGTACCGCAAGGCCGAGAGCCGCACCTTCACGGTGACCCTCGTGCGCGACGAGATCCGCATGCAGAGCGTGCGCGCGAAGATGCTCGAGCCGGGCTACGGCTGGCTGCGCGTGAGCCAGTTCCAGGACCGCACGGTGGAGGACTTCGTGCGCAAGATCGACGAGCTCTACAAGCAGGACCCCAAGCTCAAGGGCCTGGTGCTCGACCTGCGCAACGACCCCGGCGGCCTGCTCGACGGCGCCGTGGCGCTGGCCGCGGCCTTCCTCCCCAGCGACGTGGTCGTCGTGACCACGAACGGGCAGTTGCCGGAGTCGCGCGCCACCTTCCGCGCCAGCCCCGACTACTACGCGCGTCGCGGCGGCGGCGACCCGCTCAAGCGCTTGCCCGCGGCGCTCAAGAGCGTGCCGCTGGTGGTGCTGGTCAACGAGGCCTCGGCCTCGGCCAGCGAAATCGTCGCCGGCGCGCTGCAGGACTACAAGCGCGCCACGCTGATGGGCGCGCAGACCTTCGGCAAGGGCTCGGTGCAGACGGTGCGCCCGCTGCCCGCCGACACGGCGCTGAAGATCACCACCGCGCGCTACTACACGCCCAGCGGCCGCAGCATCCAGGCCAAGGGCATCGTGCCCGACGTCTTCCTCGACGAGACCGCCGAGGGCAACGTCTTTGCCGCGCTGCGCGTGCGCGAAACCGACCTCGAGCACCACCTCACGGGTGCCGACGAGCGCAAGGACGCGGAGCGCGAGAAAGCGCGCGAGGAAGCGCGCAAGAAGCTCGAGGAACAGATCGCGCGCACCCGCGAGCCGGTCAAGCCGCTGCCCGAGTACGGCAGCGCGGAAGACTTCCCGCTGCAGCAGGCGCTCAACCAGCTCAAGGGGCGGCCGGTGATGGCGAGCAAGACGGCGGCGGGCGAGCAACGCGCCGAGGCCGCGATCACGCCGCCGGCCGGACACACCAAGTAGGCGTCCGGCGACGCCCACGGCCCAGGCCCGCCACCCGGCGGGCTTGCTGCTTACAGCGATGAACGACCAGCAACTGCTGCGCTACGCCCGCCACCTGATGCTCGACGAGTTCGGCATCGAGGGCCAGGGCCGCCTGCTCGCGGCGCACGCGCTGGTCATCGGCGCCGGTGGCCTGGGCTCGCCGGCGGCGCTGTACCTGGGCACGGCCGGGGTCGGGCGCATCACCGTGGTCGACCACGACGAGGTCGACCTCACCAACCTGCAGCGCCAGATCGCCCACGACCTGTCGCGCCTGGGCCTGCCCAAGGCCCTGTCGGTGCGCGCCCGCGTGGCGGCGATCAACCCCGAGGTGCAGCTGCACGCCCTCGTGCGCCGGGCCGACGCGGCCTTGCTCGACGAGCTCGTGCCGCAGGCCGACGTGGTGCTCGACTGCAGCGACAACTTCCGCACGCGCCACGCCGTGAATGACGCCTGCGTGCGCCACGCCAGGCCGCTGGTCTCGGGCGCGGCCCTCGGCTGGGACGCGCAGGTGTCGGTGTACGACACGCGCCGCAGCGACGCCCCGTGCTACGCCTGTCTCTTTCCCGCGCATGCCGCGCACGAGGACGTGGCCTGCGCGACCATGGGCGTGTTCGCGCCGCTGGTGGGCATCGTCGGCAGCATGCAGGCGGCCGAGGCGCTCAAGCTGCTGCTCGGCGCCGGCCAGTCGCTGGCGGGCCGGCTGCTCATGCTCGACGCGCGCAGCATGCAGTGGGAGAGCATCGCGCTGGCGCGCGATCCCGCCTGCCCGGTGTGCGCCGCGCCGCGCGCGCGCGTGCCGGCACCGCGCCCCGGCCCGTGAGCGCGCCCGGCGGTGTCGCGCTCAGGCGGTAAGCTCGCTGCATGGACAGCACCAACCCCACGCTGAAGGCGCGCAACTTCCCCTCGGCCGAGCAGGAAGCCGGTGCCCTGGCCCGCGCCACGCGCTATGCCGGCCCGGAGAGCGCCTACCGGCTCGCCTTCACCGACACCGAGTTCCTGCTGCGCGAGGAGTTGCGCCCGGTGCGCATGCAGCTCGAGCTGCTCAAGCCCGAGATGGTGCAGCAGGAGCACGGCATCGAGTCGACCATCGTCATCTTCGGCAGCGCCCGCATCGTGCCGCCGGAGCAGGCGCTGGCGGCACTGGAGCGGGCGCAGGCCGGCGGCGACACCGCCCTCGTGCGGCGCGCCGAGATGGCCGTGTCGATGAGCCACTACTACGCCGAGGCGCGGCACTTCGCCGCGCTGGCCACCCGGCGCTCGCGCGACTACGCCACGCCGATCTACGTCGTCACCGGGGGCGGCCCCGGCATCATGGAAGCCGGCAACCGCGGCGCGCACGACGTCGAGGGCAAGAGCCTGGGGCTGAACATCGTGCTGCCCCACGAGCAGGCGCCCAACGCCTACATCACCCCCGAACTGTGCTTCCAGTTCCACTACTTCGCGCTGCGCAAGATGCACTTCCTCATG
Source organism: Rubrivivax sp. (assembly GCA_020720385.1). Lineage (GTDB taxonomy): Bacteria > Pseudomonadota > Gammaproteobacteria > Burkholderiales > Burkholderiaceae_C > Rubrivivax. The sequence goes on along the minus strand of DYOR01000011.1, from coordinate 20,757 downwards.
CGCAGCATCGCCCTGGTGTGCTTCCCCGGCGGCTTCGGCACGCTCGACGAGCTCTTCGAGACGATCACGCTGGTGCAGACGGGCAAGAGCCGCAAGCGCCCCATCCTGCTCTTCGGCCGCCTCTTCTGGGAGCGCCTGATCGACTTCGACTTCCTCGTCGACACGGGCATGGTCAGCGCCGCCGACCTGTCTCTGTTCCGCTTCGTCGAGACCGCCGAGGAGGCCTGGGAGCAACTCGCGTCGTACTACGGCTTCGACCTGCCGCCGACGCAGACCGGCGAGTTCGCCGCAGACATATGAGGCCCGAATGACCCGGCAGATCAGCCTCATCGGCGCGCCCACCGACATCGGCGCGGGCACGCGCGGCGCGAGCATGGGCCCCGAGGCCCTGCGCGTGGCCGGCCTCGTGCCCACGCTGCAGGCGCACGGCCTGCAGGTACACGACCTGGGCAACCTCGCCGGCCCGGCCAACCCCTGGTTGCCGCCGGTGCACGGCTGGCGCCACCTGGACGAGGTCGTGGCCTGGAACCAGGCGGTGCACGCCGCGGTGCACGCCGAACTGCAGCGCGGCCGCCTGCCCATCGTGCTCGGTGGCGACCACTGCCTGGCCATCGGCAGCATCAGCGCGGTGGCACGGCACTGCCGCGAGAGCGGGCGCAAGCTGCGCGTGCTCTGGCTCGATGCCCACGCCGACTTCAACACCAGCGTGCTCACGCCCAGCGGCAACCTCCACGGCATGCCCGTGGCCTGCCTGTGCGGCCACGGGCCGCAGGCCCTCATCGAGATCGGCGGCGCGACCCCGGCGCTGAACCCGAAATGGCTGCGCCAGATCGGCATCCGCAGCGTCGACCCCGGCGAGAAGCGCTTCGTGCACCAGGTGGGCCTCGAGGTCTTCGACATGCGCTACATCGACGAGATGGGCATGCGCCACGCCATGGAGCTGGCGCTGGCCACGCTGGACGACAAGACCCATCTGCACGTGAGCTTCGACGTCGATTTCCTCGACCCCGAGATCGCCCCCGGCGTGGGCACCACGGTGCCCGGCGGGCCCACCTACCGCGAGGCGCAGCTGTGCATGGAGATGATCGCCGACACCGGCCGGCTGGCGAGCCTGGACGTGATGGAACTCAACCCCGCACTGGACTTGCGCAACAAGACCGCCGAACTGGCGGTGGACCTCGTCGAGAGCCTGTTCGGCAAGAGCACGCTGATGCGCGAATGAGGGCCCTGGCACGCCGTGGATCGGCCGCTCTGGCGTTGGCGTTGGCGTTGGCGTTGGCG
>DYOR01000011.1:12734-19376 GCA_020720385.1 Rubrivivax sp. | reverse complement strand
TGGCGTTGGCGTTGGCGTTGGCGTTGGCGCTGGGCTGCGGCGTGGCGGCCGCGCAAGGCGTTCTCGGCCTCGAGCTGCTCGCGCCGCGCGAGGCGCAGCCCCGCACCGCAAGCGAGGTGGTGCACGTGCTCGGCCGCACGGCGCCGGGCGCCACCGTGCGCGTGGGCGGCGAGCCGGTGACGGTGTACGCCACTGGCGTCTTCGCGCGCGACCGCGTGCCGCTGGCGCCGGGGCTCAACCGCATCGTCATCGAGGCCTCCAGTGCCGACGGTCAGAGCGCCACGCGCACGCTGGAGATCGAGCGCACGGCGCCGCCGCCCGAGGTGCAGTGGCCCGGCGAGCGCCTCTTCCTCGACGGCGCCAGCCTGCGCCCGCAGCAGCTGTGGCGCGTGGCCCCTGGCGAGACGCTGGAGGTGGCCGTGCGCGCCACGCCCGGCCAGCAGGTGGATGCGCGGCTGCCCGGCCAGGCCTGGCAGGCCCTGCCCGAGACGGCTGCGGCGAGTGGCCGCTACCGCGCGCGGCTTGCCTTTGCCGGCGGCGAGGACGTCGCACCCGCGCCGGTGCAGGTGCGCGTGCGCGGCGTGGCCCTGCCGCGCAGCGCCGGCCCGCGTGCCATCACCGCATTGACACCGGGCGCGGCGGGGCAGTGGCGCGCCGACGCCGAGCGGCTCTACGCGGTCGGCCCCGAGGGCGCCGCGCTGGTGCACGGGCTGCACGGCGTGCGCCTGGGCGGGCCTTACCTGGCCGAACTGCCGCCGGGCACGCTGCTGGCCGCCACCGGCGAGCGCGGCGAGATGCTGCGCGTGCAGCTCGCCCCCGACACCACGGCCTGGGTCGCCGCCAGCGCGGTGGCCCCCGCGCCCGCGGGCACGCCGCGGCCGCAGGCCGCATTCACCAGCCTGTCCGTGGCGGGCAGCGACGATGGCGACGTGGTCACCGTGCCGCTGGCCGCGCGCGTGCCCTACGCCGTGCGCGCCGTGGCCGACGCCGCCGGGCGGCATGCGCTGGAAGTGGAGATCTTCGGTGCCCACGACGCCAGCACCTGGATCACCCACCGCGCCAGCGCACGCGTGGTGCGCGAGCTGACCACGGCCCAGGCGGGGCCAGGCCGCGTGCGCGTGCGCCTCGATCTGGTCGGGCCGCGGCTGTGGGGCTGGCGCGAGGAGCGCACGGCCCACGCGCTGCGCATCGTCGTGCGTGCGGCGCCTGCACTGGCCGCGCAGGGCTCGCCGCTGGCGGGCCTGCGCGTGGCGCTGGAGCCCGGCCACGGCAGCGCCGACAACCTGGGCGCCGTCGGCGCCACGGGGGTGCCCGAGAAGGACGTCAACCGCTGGACGGTGGAGGCGCTCGAGGCCGAGCTCGAATCCGTCGGTGCGCTGGTCAACGTCGTGCGCGTGGGCGACGAGAACCCCTCGCCCCTGGAGCGCGCGCGCCGCGTCGTCGAATCGCAGGCCCAGCTCTTCGTCAGCGTGCACGCCAACGCCACCGACACCGCGCGGGGTTTCCTGCGCGTCGCCGGCACCTCGGTGTACTACAAGCACGCCACCGGTCGCGACGCGGCCGCGGCGGTGCAACGCCAGTTGCTGGCGCAGACCGGGCTGGAGGACTTCGGGCGCGTGGGCAACTTCAACTACACCCCCATCCGCGCCGTGACCTGGATGCCCGCCATCCTCGTCGAGCAGGCCTTCATGACGCACCCGGGCGACGAGGCCTACCTGCTCGACCCTGCCTTGCGCGCCCTTACCGCCAGGGCGGTGCGCATGGGCCTCGAAGACTTCCTGCGCGCGCCTTGAAGCGCCCTCACCCGGCCTCCGCGATCGCCCCCCGCGGCGCCACGGGGCCGTGCGGGCGCGGCGTCTAAGATCGGGCCATGCTCGTGCCTCGCGCCTTCCCTCTCGTGCTTTGCGCCCTGCGTCGCCGCGGCCTGCGCGCCTGCCTGGCGCTGGGGGCCGTGGCGGCCCTGCAGCTGCCGCCCGTGGTGCATGCCGCCGCGCCCCAGGCGCCGGCAAGTGCCACGGCGGCGTCCGCGGCGGCGGCCGAACCCGCGCTCACCGGCGCGGGCCAGCGCATCTACGAGCGCACGCGGCCGCAGCTGCTGCAGGTGCGCACGCTGCTCAAGACGCAGGACAGCCAGGCCTCGGTGGGTTCGGGCTTTCTCGTCGACGACGGCGCGCACCTCGTCACCAACTACCACGTGGTGAGCCAGTACGCGCTGCAGCCCGAGCGCTACCGCCTGGTCTACGTCACCGTGGACGGCAAGCAAGGCGCGCTGCAGCTGCTGGCCTTCGACGTCGTCCACGACCTGGCCCTGCTGCGCCCGGCCGACGCCGCTGCGCTCGCCGGCCGCGGCGCCGTGGCGTTGCGCCCCGAGGGCGAGGAGTTGCCGCGCGGGGCGCGCATCTTTGCCCTGGGCAACCCGCTGGACGTGGGCTTCGCCGTCGCCGAGGGCAGCTACAACGGGCCCGTGGAGCGCAGCTTCCTGCCCACGCTGTTCTTCGGCGGCTCGCTCAGCCCGGGCATGAGCGGCGGCCCGGCGCTCGACGACCAGGGCCGCCTGGTGGGCGTGAACGTGGCCACGCGGCGCGACGGCGAGCAGGTCAGCTTCCTCGTCCCCGCCGCGCCGGTGCGTGCGCTGCTCGCGCGCGGGCGCAGCGGCAAGCCCATCACCGCGCCGGCGTGGCCGGAGATCACGCGCCAGCTCCTCGGCCACGAGGCCGAACTCACTGAGCGCTTCATCGCCCTGCCCTGGCGCGCGGCCGGGCACGCGCGCTACGCCATCCCGGTGCCGCAGGAGCAGTTCATGCGCTGCTGGGGACGCGGCTCGTCGCAGGCGGTGCGCGGGCTGCAGTTCGAGCGCTCGGACTGCGCCATGGACAGCCGCATCTTCGTCAGCGGCGCCCTGCTCACCGGCTTCCTCACCGTGCGCCACGAGGCCTACGACGGAACCAAGCTCGGCGCGCTGCGCTTCGCCGAGCGCTACTCGGCGAGCTTTCGCAACGAATTCATGGGCCGCGACGACCGCCAGCTCACCGCACCGCGCTGCGTGGAGCGGCAGGTGGACCGCGCCGGCCTGCCGCTCGAGGCGGTGATCTGCCTGCGCGCGTACAAGAAGCTCGAGGGCCTGCACGACCTGGCCGTGCTCGTGGCCACGCTCGACGCCACGCAGTCCGGCGTGCAGGGCCGCTTCGACGCCCATGGCGTGAGCTTCGCCAGCGCCCAGCGCCTGGCACAACACTACCTCGACGGATTCGCATGGACCGCCCCGAAGACCGACTCGCGCTGATCGAATTCATCGAGCGCGACGGGCGCGCCACGCGCAGCGTCGACGTGCACCGCTGGCCGCTGACGCTGGGCCGCGCGCTGGACAACCTGGTGGTGCTCGACGACCCGCATGTGGCCGCACATCACGCGCACGTCGCCCCCGACGAGCAGGGCCGGCTCATGCTCCACGTGCTCGAGAGCCGCAACCCCGTGCACCTGGACGGCCGCGCCCTGGCCGCCGGCACCGGCGTGGCCCTGCCGCGCGCTGGCGCCACGCTGCACCTCGGTGCCTCACGGCTGCGGCTGCGGCTGCGCAGCAGCGACGAGGCGCTCGCCCCCGAGCTCGTCCTTCCCGCCCTGGCGCGGGGCCGCCCGGCGCTGCCCTGGCTGGCCCTGGCCGGCGTGGCCGCGCTCAGCCTGTTCAGCCAGTGGCTCGGCCTGGACCCCGGCGCCGACTCCACGGCCTGGCTGCCGGTGGTGGCCGGCCTGCCCCTGGTGGTGGCGGCGTGGTGCGGCCTGTGGGCACTGCTCTCCAAGCTCTTCCAGCAGCGCTTCGACTTCGCCGGCCACCTGCGCGTGGCGCTGCCCTGGCTCTTCGCCATCGACCTGTGCGGCGTCCTCGTCCCGCAAGCGGGCGCCGCGCTGGCCTGGCCGGCCCTGTGGCAGCTCACGGCGCCGCTGCAGGCGCTGCTCGTGGCGCTGCTCGTGCGCCAGCACCTGCTGCACCTGCTGCCGCTGCATCCGCGCGGGGTGAGCACGTCGGTGGCGGCACTGGCCCTCGTCGCCGGCGGCATCTCCATGACGCTCACCTACCGCGGCACCGACCGCCTCTACGGCGCCGCCTACATGAGCACGCTGCCGCTGCCGGCGCTGCGCCTGGCGGGCACGGTGCCGGCCGCAGAGCTGGTGCAGGAGATGACGCCGCTGGCGCAGGCCCTCGCCGAGCGCGTGCGCGAGGCAAAAAAGGAAGGCGCCGACAGCGACGCGGGCGACGCGGCCGCCGACTGAACCCGTCGGCGCCCCCTGGCGCGCATGAGGCTCTCAGCAGGGGCTCATGAGGAAACGCACGGCCGCTCCGAAGTTTCCTCATCCCCCTTGGGGGGCCTGACGCGCAGCGGCAGGTCTGGGGGCGCTCTCAGGCCATCTTGAAGAAGCTCACGTCTTCGCTCAGCCGGCGCGCCTGATCGGCCAGCGCCCCCGAAGCGGCGGCGGTCTGCTCGACGAGCGCGGCGTTCTGCTGCGTGCTGCTGTCCAGCTCGCGCACCGCGGCGCCGACCTCGCCCACGCTGTGGCTCTGGGCCTGCGTGCCGGCGGCGATCTCGCTCATCAGCGTGGCGATGTGGCCGGCACTGGCAACCACCGAGCGCATGATCTCGCCGGCGTCGGCGACCACCGCGGCACCGCCCTCGACCTGCTGCATGCTGCTGCCGATGAGCGCCTTGATCTCCTTGGCCGCAGTGGCCGAGCGGCCGGCCAGGGCGCGCACTTCGGAGGCCACGACGGCGAAGCCGCGTCCGTGCTCGCCCGCCCGCGCCGCCTCCACCGCCGCGTTGAGCGCCAGGATGTTGGTCTGGAAGGCGATGCCGTCGATGACGCCGATGATCTCGCCGATCTTGCTCGACGAGTTGCGGATCTGCGCCATCGTCGCCACCACCTTGTCGATGGCCTGGCCGCCGCGCTCGGCCGCCCTGGCGTTGTCCTGCACGCTGCCGGTGGCCGAGCTCACGGTGCCGGCAGAGTGCTTCACCGTCTCGGCGATGTGTTCCATGCTCGCGGCCGTCTGCTGCAGGCTCGCTGCGGCGCTCTCGGTGCGCTGGGACAGGTCCTGCGACGCCGACGCGATCTCGCTGCTGGCGCTGTGCACGCCCGCCGCGCTTTCCAGCACCGAGCCGACGATGCGGCGCAGGCTGGTCTGCATCTCGCCCAGGCGCAGCATCAGCTGGGCCGCCTCGTCCCGCCCCCAGGGCTTGGGCGCGGTGGTGAGGTTGCCGAGCGTCATCTCCTCGAGGTGGCCCGAGACCTCGCGCAGCCCGCCCATCATCACCTTGTAGAACGAGAGCATCAGGTAGGCCGCCAGCGCCACGAAGAGCAGCGCCACCCCCATCTGCCAGGCCAGCGCCGCCTGCAGCCGATCGATGCGCGCCTGCAGCTGCGAATCCAGCCGCGCCAGCACGGTGTCGATCATCTGGTACTGCCCGTCCACGGCGCGGTTGCCCAGCGCCAGGAAGGCCTGGGCATCGCCCTCGGGCCGCGCCAGCAGCAGTTGCATGCGCACCGCTTGGATGAAGGCGTTGGCGGCCGCGTCGATGCCGGCCTTGTCGATGGTTCGCGCCACCTCGGGAAACACGGCGATGCCGCGCTGGTAGGAGTTGAGCAGGTTCTTCTCCAGGAAGCCGTGCACCGCCGCCCACTCGTGGAAGTAGCCACGGCGCCCGTCGTTGGCCGTGCCCTCGCGCAGCGCCATCGTGCCCAGGCCACGCAAACGCCCCATGTTCTCCGCGTGCTGCGGCGCGCGCAGCACCGCCACCACCATCATGTGGTAGGTGTCGAGCTCGGGGTCCAGCGCGAGCTGCGAGCCGTCGGCGATGTAGGCCAGCAACTTCATGGTGGCTTCGATGTACGCCGTGTGCAGCGCAAAGCTGGCGTCGGGCGAGCCGGCCTGCGGCGTGGCCATCAAGGCCTCATGCGCTTGGGCGAAGGGCCGCCAGGCGGCCTCCAGACCGAAGGCCGCGCCGTGCTGCGCCTGCATGGCCTGCACTTCGGCGAAGGCGGCCTTGACCTGGGTCTGCAACTCCCCCAGGTCGGGTGAACTGTTGGCTGCGGCGCGGCGGCGGTTCTGCGCCGCCTTCACCAGCGACAGCACCGGCTTGACGAAGGCCACACCCTGGCGCTCGCTGCGCGTGGACTGGATCTGCTGGCTGGCGGCGAGCCACAGGAAGACGAGCGCCATGCCCAGCGGGATCAGGAAAGCCGAGGCCACCCACGCGGCCTTGAGCGGGAAGTTGACGTTGCGCAGCAGGCGCACGCCCGGCGCCAGCCACCCGTGGTAGCGAAAGAAGTCGCCGAAGCCCGAACCCACGGGACTGCGTTGCGACGCGCTTGAATCGGTACGAGCCTGCATATCGAGCTTCCAATCCTTGTTCTTCGGGTCGGCTGTTCGCCCCGGCGTGAGCCGGGCACCGTGCATGCCGCGGGCCCGGAAAGTCCGCAGACGACAAGGGGTCATCGTCAAGACATGCACGCAGCTTGAGCCTTTTCGCAAGACGCCACGGTCGGACTTGGCGGCCAATGACGGTTCAATTCGCGTCCTCGACGCAATGGGCGGCCGGCCACAATGGCCCATGGCCCGCAGCGCCTGGCCGCCCGGCGAGCGCATCGCGC
>DYOR01000011.1:0-12634 GCA_020720385.1 Rubrivivax sp. | reverse complement strand
GCGCATCGCGCGGCGTGCGGCACGCGGCGCGGCATCACCCTCCCATGCACCCACCCTTGCTCATCGGCCTGTCGGCCCGCATCTACACCCCGGGTTCGGCCGGCGTCGACCTGCCCGGCGTGTGGACCAAGACGCTGCACTACCTGGAGCAATCCGTGGCCCGCTGGGTGCTCTCGGGTGGCGCCCTGGCGGTGATGGTGCCGGTGGTCGACGCCGCCGCGGCGCCAGGCCACGGCGAGATCGACCTGCATGCCTACGCCCGCGCCCTCGACGGCCTGGTGCTGCAAGGCGGTAACGACGTCGCCCCCGAGAGCTACGGCGAGGCCCCGCTGCACGCCGACTGGGAGGGCGACCGCATGCGCGACCTCTACGAGATCGAGCTCATCCGCGCCTTCGTTGCCGCGGGCAAGCCGGTGTTCGGCATCTGCCGCGGCCTGCAGCTGCTCAACGTCGCCTACGGCGGCACCTTGCTGCAGGACATCCACACGCAGCATTCGCAGGCCGTGGCGCACCGCGAGCTGGGCAAGTACGAACACCATCACCACCGCGTGGAGTTCGTCCCCGGCACGCACCTGGCCACGCTCTTCCCCGGCGTCGCCCAGGCCACCACCAACAGCATCCACCACCAGGGCATCAAGGACCTGGCGAGCGACTTCGTCGCCGAGGCGCGCTGCCCCGAGGACGGTCTCATCGAGGCCGTGCGCTGGCGTGGCCCGAGCTACGTCGCCGGGGTGCAGTGGCACCCCGAATTCCACGACCCCGAAGATCCGCACACGCTCGACGACACCCCCATCCTGCGCGACTTCCTCGCTGCGGCGCACCGGGCACGCGCCTAGCCCCACGCGCCGACGAGGGCCTGGCACGCCGCCTGCACGGGCGCCGCGCCTTCAGCGCGCGGCGCCGCACCACTGCTTCTCGCAGGGCACGCCGTTGCGGTTGCCGTCCATCTTCACCCCCGGGCACACGGCGAGGAAGAAGCGCGCCTCCTCGCACGAGCTCATCTGCGCGCATTGCGTGCGGCCGTCGCAGCGGAAGGTGGCGTTGAGCGGCGCGCCGGTGCGCTGCGTGGTCGGCCCGGGTGCCGCGGTGCCCGCAGCGGCCGGCGTGGTGGCCTCCCCTGGCGTGCAGGGCCCGTGCACGCGGCGGAAGTCGGCCGGCGCCACGGCACCGGCCTGGGCGTGCAGCCCGCGCCCCAGCGCCTTGGCCATGCGCTCCTGCTTTACCAGGGGCCCGCGATCCCAGCGCGTGCGCAGGCTCCAGGCATGGCCCTCCTCGACCATGCGCCGGCCGACGTCCACGCCTTCCACCCAGAGCACGCCGAGCGTGCGCCCGTACTTGTCGTGCCCCGCAGTCTGCACCCTGGCCGCCTTGTTCAGCGCAAGGAGCTTGAGCGCCTGGTGCGCCTGCTCGCCCCAGGGCTGGCACAGCTCGGGCGCGTCGATGTCGCGCAGGCGCAGCTCGAAGGCGGGTTGGCCGGTCGGCGCGAAGCTCAGGCTGTCGCCGTCGCCGACGCGTGTCACCGCCCCCTCTTGCAGGCGGGTCGCGGCGGGCGCGGCCCAGCCCGCCGTCGCCCAGATCAGGGTGCAGGTGGCAAGTACCGCCAGGCGCGCGATCTTCACGGTGCGAACTCCATCTTCCATGTCTTCAGCCCACAGACAAAGCCACCACGCCGGCGGCGATGCAGCCCGCGCCGAGCAGGCGCAGGGCGCGGTCGCCCTCGCCGAGCAGGCGGCCGCCGAGCAAGGCGGCGACGAGCATCGACACCTCGCGCGCCGGGGCCACGTGGCTCAGCGGCGCGAGCGTGAGCGCGTACAGCACCAGGATGTAGGCGGCCGGCGAGAGCGTGGCCACCACCAGCGCATGCTTCCATTGCGTGCGCCACACGCCACGCAGCCCGCGGCGGTGGCGCAGCAGGGTGGGCAGTTGCAGCGGCACGCGCAGCAGGTTGCAGGCGTAGTCGAAGATCACCGGCCCGACGGCCAGCACCTTGATGGCGTAGCCGTCGATCACCGAGTAGCCGGCGATCGTCGTGCCGGTGATCAGCCCCCAGCGCACGCCGGCGCGCACGCGCTCGCGCGCCGCCGTGTCGTGCGCGGGGCGCCACAGGGCCGGCCCGCCGGCAACGAGGAAGACACCGCCGCACACCGCCAGCACGCCCGCCGCGCCGGCAGCGCTGAGGCTCTCGCCGAGCAGCAGCACGGCCACGCTGGCGGTGAGCAGCGGCCCGCTGCCGCGCGCCAGCGGGTAGACCACGGTGAGGTCACCTTTGCGGTAGCCGGTGAGCAGCGCGTTGAAGTAGAGCAGGTGCACCGCGGCGCTGGCGGCGATGGCGGCCCACTCGGCCCAACCCCAGCGCGGCACCTCACGCCAGCCGAACCACAGGCCCGCGGGCAGCCAGATGACGATCGTGATGAGGCCCACGAGGAGCACGAAACGCTGGTCGCCGCCGGCGCGCTTGGCGGCGAAGTTCCAGCTCGCATGCAGCACGGCGGCCAGCAGCACGAGCGCGAGCGCGGTCAGGGGCATGTGCCGATTCTGCCCCGCCCTGGTCGGTCGGCGAGCGCGATAGAGTGCGCGCCATGAGCAGCCATCCCGTTCTCGTGCACGCCCTGCGCGGCGGCATCAGTGAATCCGTGCACCGCGGTGCGTATGCCGTCGTCGACGCCGCAGGCGCCGTGCACAGCGCCGTGGGCGACATCGAGCGGCCGATCTTCCCGCGCTCCGCCGTGAAGGTGCTGCAGGCGCTGCCGCTGGTGGCCAGCGGCGCGGCCGAGCGCTGGCAGCTCAGCGACGAAGAGCTGGCCCTGGCCTGCGCCTCGCACGGCGGCGAGCCGCGCCACACCCAGGCCGCGGCCTCCATGCTCGCCAAGGCCGGGGTGGACGACACGGCGCTGGAGTGCGGCACGCACTGGCCCTACAACGACCGCGCCCTGAAGGCCCTGGCCGCCTCCGGGCGCACGCCCAGCGCGCTGCACAACAACTGCTCGGGCAAGCACTCGGGCTTCGTCTGCCTGGGCTGCCTGATGGCCGAAGGCGGGGACCGGCGCGCCTTCCTGCGCGGCTACGTCAAGCCCGAGCACCCGGTGATGCGCGAGGTCAGCGCCGCGCTGCAGGTGGCCACCGGCTTCGATCTGTCGAAGACGGCCATGGGCACCGACGGCTGCTCCATCCCCACCTACGCCATCCCGCTGCGCCACCTGGCGCACGCCTTCGCCCGCGTGGCCACGGGCCAGGGCCTGAGCGAAGGCCATGCGCGCGCCGCGCGCCGGCTGCGCGCGGCGGTGGCCCGCGAGCCCTTCATGGTCGCCGGCAGTGGCCGCTTCGACAGCCGCGTGATGGAACGCCTGGGCGAGCGCGTGTTCTGCAAGGTGGGCGCCGAAGGCGTGCACTGCGCCGCCCTGCCCGAACTCGGCCTGGGCGTGGCGGTGAAGATGGACGACGGCAACAACGCCCGCGCCTGCGAGGTGGTGATGGCCGCGCTCATCGAGCGCCTGCTGCCGCTGGCGGACGCCGACGCGGCCTTCGTGCGCGGCCTGAGCGAGATCACGCTGCGCAACTGGAACGGCATCGAGGTCGGCGCCCTGCGCGCCGACGACGCCCTGCGCAGCGCCTGAGTCCGCCGCGGGTACCGCCCCGCAGCCCGCTGCGGCGCCCCACCGAGAGGCACGCACGCATCGCCTGGTGCCCCATGTCGGGGCGCCAAACCCGGCGCACGCGCGCCTTCTGCGGTCGGCCGAGGCCCCTGCGAAGATGCCGTTGACGAAATATTTTTTCTATGAAACTATTTAGGCGAAACTGAAGTTTCATCTCGCCGGCGACACTTCGGTGCCAAGCCAAACGGCGGCGAGTCACCAAGGGGCTGCAGGACGCACGCGATGCCATCGGCACCACCGACGATCCAGGAATCGATCATGGCGGCCTACGACCGGTTGCCGCCGGGCGAGAAGCGCCTGGCCGACACGACGCTGTCGCGCCTGGGCAACCTGGCGAGCTACTCGGCCACCGAACTGGCGGCCGAGGCGCAGGTGTCCAAGGCCACCGCGGCGCGTTTCTTCCGCCGCGTGGGCTATGCGAGCTTCGGGCACGCCCGCCGCCAGGCCCGTGCCGAGGCGCAGCTGGCTTCGCCGCTGCACGCCATGGCCGACCTCGACCCCAGGGAGCGCCGCACCGACGCCTTGTCGCGGCACCTGGCCACCGATGTGCGCAACCTCACCGAGACCTTCCGTCGCCACAGCCCCGAGCCCTTTGCCCGCGCCGTCAGCCTCATCGCCAAGGCCCCGCGCCTGCGCGTCATCGGCCTGCGCAACGGGCATTTCGTCGCCCAGCATGCGACCTACCTCCTGGCCCAGCTCCGCGGCGAGGTGGCCTCGCTGCCAGGCTCTTCACTGACCCTGGCCGAAGACCTCGCCTCCTTGAACCGCAAGGACGCTTTGCTCGTGGTGGACTTCCGGCGACGCGCCACGATGCTCCCGAAGGTCGTCGGTGCGGCGCGCGCCGCGGGCATCAGCCTGATCTTCATTGCGGGCTCGGGCATGTCCTCCCTGTCCCGCCCGGGCGACATCGTCCTGCACTGCCAGACCGCGGGCGCGTCGATCTTCGACTCCTATGTCGCCGCGGTGAGCATCGTCAACTACCTGGGCGCTTCCGTGGCCAGGGAACTCGGCCGCAGCAGCCGCAAACGCCTCGAGACCATCGAGACGCTGCACGACGTCCTGGCCGACATCCAGCACTGACGCCTGGCCCACGACCATGAGCAAAGGGGACGCATGACCATGACGAGGGCAGTTTCGAACGGGCAGCCCTGGAGCGACCGCGCGGTGGCCCTGAGCCTGGGGCTGAATCGCGCGGTCGAGCGCCTGTGCGCGCTGCTCCTGGCGGTGCTCATCGTCGACATCTGGGTGGGCATCTTCGGCCGCTACGTGTTCGAGCTGCCGGTCACCTGGGCCGAGGAACTGGCGCGCTACCTCATGATCTGGGCCGCCTTGCTCGCGGTCTCCTGCGGCGTGGCGCGGCGCGAGCACGTGGCGGTGACGGCATTGCTGCATCTCGTTCCCATCGGCACGCGGCGCTGGATCAGCGTGGGCATCGACGTCCTGGCCTTCGCCTTCTTCGCCTTTCTCGGCTACTTCGGCATCGGCATGACGCAGCAGGGCGCGAGCCAGTTCGCCACGATCTTCGACATGACCATGACCATCCCCTTTGCCGCGGTGCCCGTGTCCTCGGCGCTCGTGTGCGTGCAACTGCTGCTCACCGGCCTGCGTGATTTCGACATCGCCGGCCGGCCCGCGGCCTTGCTGGGGGCGGCGCGATGATCTGGGTCCTGAGCGCGTTCTTCGTCCTCCTGGCGATCGGCGTGCCGATCGGTTACGTGCTGGGCATCGCCGGTGTCCTGGGCATCATGCAGATCGGCGGCACCGAGATGCTGGCCATGGCGCCGCAGCGCTATTTCGCCGGCCTGGACCTGTTCACCTTCCTCGCCATGCCGCTGTTCATCTTCGCCGGCGAATTGATGAACCAGGCCGGCATCACCGACCGCCTGGCGAAGTTCGCCGATGCCCTGGTGGGGCACCTGCGCGGCGGCATGGCGCAGTCGTGCATGGTCTCGTCGGTTCTCTTCGCCGGCATCACCGGCGCCGCGGTCGCCGAGGCCGCGGCCTTTGGCAGCACCATGGTGCCGGCGATGGAGAAGAACGGCTACAAGAAGCCCTTCGCCTGCGCCGTCGTCGTCGCCGGCTCGATCATCGGGCCGACCATTCCGCCGTCCAACCTGATGGTCATCTACGGCTCGATGATGGGCGTGTCCATCGCCGGCCTGTTTGCCGCGGGCATCCTCCCCGGGCTGGTGATGGGTCTGTTCTGCATGGCCGTGATCGGCGGCCTGGGCCGGCGGCTGAACCTGCCCAAGGGCGGCCGGCGGCCGAGCCTGCTGGGCATCCTGCGCGCCTTGCGCGACAGCCTGAGCGCGCTGATCATGCCCGTGATCATCCTGGGCGGCATCATCGGCGGCTTCGTCACGCCCACCGAAGGCGCGGCCATCGCCGTTTTCTACGCCCTGTTCCTGGGCCTGTTCGTCTTTCGCACGGTGCGCCTGCGCGACCTCGAGGGCATGCTCGTGCGCACGGCGCGCATCACCGGCGTGGTCTTCCTCATCATCGCCGCGGCCTCCATCCTGAGCTGGTGGATGACCTACATGAAGCTGCCCCAGCTCATCACCGGGCTGTTCCTCGGGCTGAGCACCGACCCGTCGATGATCATCCTCATGATCCTCGTGCTGCTGCTCGTGCTCGGCATGTTCATGGACATCAACGCCATCCTCATCGTGCTCGGCCCGATCCTCGGCGCGCTGGCGACCTCCATCGGCATGAACCCGGTGCAGGCCGGCCTGATGATCGTGCTGGCGCTCAATATCGGCCTCATGACGCCGCCGGTGGGCGCCAGCCTCTTCGTCCTCAGCTCGATCACCGGGGCAAAGATCGAGGCCATCACCAAGTCCATGTGGCCCTTCGTCATCGCCGAGGTCGCCGTCCTCTTCAGCGTCGCCTACTGGCCCGCCCTGACGCTGACGATGCCGCGTCTGATGGGCCTTTGAGCCGCATCCGCCGAGTTCCCCCGTCCCCCCCGTGCCCCTCAACCCACCGTTCCGATGGAGATCACCACCATGCGCATGCTCGAGTCCCTGGCCCTTGCGGCAGCCCTGATCGTCTCGCTGGGCGCCCTGCCCGTCACGGCGCACGCCCAGAAGACGATCAAGCTCGCCCACCTGAACAAGAACGACCCCTTCGACAACGGCACCGGCGCGATGGCCGTGGTCTTCAAGTCGCTCGTGGAGTCGGGCACCAACGGCGCGGTGAAGGTGGAGATCTTCCCCGACGGCCAGCTGGGCAAGGACAACGAGGTCATCCAGCAGGTCAAGGCCGGCGTGGTGCAGTCCTCGATCTCCAGCGTCGGCGGCATCGCCTCGGTCTACCCGATGATCGGCGTGCTCGACGTGCCCTTCGCCTACCCCAACATCGCCACCACCTATGGCGTGTTCGACGGCCCCTTCGGCAAGAAGCTCTCGGCCGACATCACCAAGAAGACCGGCCTGGAGGTGCTCGGCTTCGGCGACTCGGGCGGCTTCTTCGCCTTCACCAACTCCAAGCACCCGATCAAGTCGCCCGCGGACATGAAGGGCCTGAAGATCCGCACCATGGGCCTGGAATCGCACAAGACGGTGGTCAGCAGCATGGGCGGGCAGCCCGTGGCGATCAACTGGGCCGAGGTCTACACCTCGCTGCAGACGGGCGTGGCCGACGGCCAGATGAACCCCATCCCGATCGTCAAGTTCGCCAAGTTCGACGAAGTGCAGAAGTACCTGACGCTGACCAACCATCTCTTCACGCCCTACGTCTGGATCGTGAACAAGGGCTTCTTCGACGGCCTCTCGGCCGCGGAAAAGGATGTCGTCAAGGCGGCAGCCGAGTCGGCCATCGTTGCCTGCCGCGGCATCAACCGCATCATCGAAGCCTCCGACCGCGGCCTGCCGGCGCTGGCGCAGAAGATGCAGATCTACGCCCCGACCAAGGCCGAGATCGCCAAGTTCCGCGAACTCGCCCAGCCCGCCGTGCAGGCGCAGATCGCGAAGAGCTTCGGCAAGGACGGCGAAGCCCTGCTCGCCGACTTCCAGGCCGCCATCGACAAGGCCGCCAAGGACTGATGGACAAGGCAATGGGTGCGCCCTCCGGCGCGCCGCAGCTGCGCATCGATGCGGGCCGCCTGGCGGCGCGCATCGACGCCCTGGCCCAGGTCGGGGCGATTCCCGGCGGCGGCGTGTGCCGACTCGCACTGAGCGAGGAGGACCGCGCCGGCCGCGACCGCGTGGTGGGCTGGATGCGCGAGCTGGGCCTGGCGGTGAGCGTGGACGCCATCGGCAATGTCGTCGGCGTGCGTGCCGGCTTGGAGGCGGGGCCGCCGGTGATGACGGGCTCGCACATCGACACCGTGCGCACCGGCGGGCGCTACGACGGCAACCTCGGCGTGCTCGCCGGGCTGGAAGTCATCCACTCGCTGAACGACGCCGGCATCGTCACGCGGCGCGCGCTGGCCGTGGCCTTCTTCACCAACGAGGAAGGCGCGCGCTTCAACCCGGACATGATGGGCAGCCTGGTCTACGTCGGCGGACTGCCGCTCGCCGAAGCGCTGGCCACGGTGGGCATCGACGGCGAAGCGGTGGGCGACTGCCTGCACCGCATCGGCTACGACGGCACCCAGCCCTGCGGCCAGCCGGCCGTGCACGCCTATGTGGAACTGCACGTGGAGCAGGGCCCGGTGCTGGAGGCCGAGGGCTACACCATCGGTGCCGTCGAGGGCGTGCAGGGCATCTCGTGGACCGAATACACGGTGCTCGGCGTCTCCAACCACGCCGGCACCACGCCCATGCGCCTGCGCCACGACGCCGGCTACGCGGCCTGCGCCATCGCGCACCGGGCGCGCCAGATCGCGCGCGAGCTGGGTGGCGACCAGGTGGCCACCGTCGGCTCGATGACCCTGTCGCCGAACCTGGTCAACGTCATCGCCAACAAGGCGGTGTTCACCGTCGACCTGCGCCATACCGACGAGCTCATCCTGCAGGAAGCCGAGCGGCGCCTGCAGGCCTTCGTCGACGAGATCGCCGCCGCCGAGGGCGTGGGCATCTCGGCGCGCCGCCTGGCACGCTTCGAACCGGTGGCCTTCGACCCGGCCAGCGTGTCGCTCGTCGAAGCCACGGCGCGATCCATGGGCCTGTCGGTCAAGCGCCTGCCCAGCGGCGCGGGACACGATGCGCAGATGCTCGCCCGGGTCTGCCCCGCGGCGATGATCTTCGTGCCCAGCGTCGGCGGCATCAGCCACAACGTGCGCGAGTTCACCGCGCCGGCGGACGTCGAGGCCGGCGCCAACGTGCTGCTGCAGACCCTGCTGAAGCTCGCCGCCTGAGGCGCTCGGTCCACCCTTGCCCATGCATTCCCGGAGAGTCCGAAAATGACCCGAATCGTGAAGATCGGCGCGGCGCAGCTCGGTCCGATCGCGCGCAGCGATGACCGCGCGACGGTCGTGCGCCGCCTGCTCGAGCTGCTGCGCCAGGCGCATGCGATGGCCTGCGACGTGGTGGTGTTTCCCGAACTCGCGCTGACCACCTTCTTCCCGCGCTGGTTCATGCAGGACCAGGCGGAGATCGACGCCTTCTTCGAGCACGAGATGCCGGGGCCCGAGACGCGCGTCCTCTTCGACGAGGCGGCGCGCCTGGGCATCGGTTTTTACCTGGGCTATGCCGAGCTCGTCGTCGAGGGCGGCCGGACGCGGCGCTTCAACACCTCGATCCTCGTCGACGCGCAGGGCCGCATCGTCGGCAAGTACCGCAAGATCCACCTGCCGGGCCACGCCGAACAGGAGCCCTGGCGGCGCTTCCAGCACCTGGAGAAGCGCTACTTCGAGACCGGCAACCTGGGCTTCGGCGTGTCGCGCGCCTTCGGCGGCATCTTCGGCATGTGCATCTGCAACGACCGGCGCTGGCCCGAGACCTACCGCGTCATGGGCCTGCAGGGCGTGGAGATGATCCTGCTCGGCTACAACACGCCGGTGCACAACCCGCCCGCCCCCGAACACGACAACCTCTCGCATTTCCACAACCAGCTGGTGATGCAGTCCGGCGCCTACCAGAACGGCACCTGGGTGGTGGGCGTGGCCAAGGCCGGCTGCGAGGAAGGCTGCGAGCTGATCGGCAACAGCTCGATCATCGCCCCCTCGGGGGAGATCGTCGGCGCCTGCATCACGCTGGGCGACGAGCTCGCCGTGGCGCGCTGCGACCTGGACTGGTGCAACTCGTACAAGACCACGGTGTTCAACTTCGCCAAGCACCGCGAGCCCGAGCACTACCGCATGATCGTCGAGCGCAAGGGCGCGATCCTGCCTGCAGCGTGACCGGCCCATGCCTGCCCTGGCCCACGCCGCCGTGAAGTGGTCCTACCGCTGCGCGAGCTGCGGCGCCACCTACGCCATCGTGCCCGGCCGCTATTTGTGCGATGCCTGCGCCGGCCGGCAGCAACCCGACCGACCGCTGGAGGGCGTCCTCGAGGCGCAATGGGAGGGCGACGCCGCGCGCGAGTACGGCCCGCGGGGCATTCCCCTGCCCGTGGCGCGGCACTGGTTCCCGCCCATTCCCGTGGGCCACACGCCGCTGTGGGCGCCGCAGCGCCTGCGCGACGAGCTCGATGCCCCCGGGCTGTGGCTCAAGGACGACACCTGCCAGCCCTCGGGCTCCTTCAAGGACCGCGCCTCGCTGCTCGTGGCGGCCTTCGCCCGCCAGCATGGGCTGTGCGAGGTGGTGCTCGCCTCCACCGGCAATGCGGCCTCGAGCATGGCCGCCGTGGGCGCGGCCGCCGGGCTGCAGGTGAAGGTCTTCCTGCCGGCCAGCGCCCCCGTGGCCAAGCGCATCCAGGTGCTGCAGTACGGCGCCGAGCTGGTTTCGGTGGACGGCAGCTACGACCAGGCCTTCGACCTGTCCCTGGCCTACAGCCGCGCCAGCGGCGCGCTCTCGCGCAACACCGCCTACAACCCGCTCACCATCGAAGGCAAGAAGACGGTGTCGTTCGAGATCGTCGACGACCTTCTCGACGCCGGCGCCGGTGCGCCACAGCATGTCTTCGTGCCCACGGGCGACGGCGTCATCCTCGCCGGCGTGGTGCGCGGCTTCGAGGACCTCATCAAGCTCGGGCGCCTGGCGCGCATGCCCACGCTCTGGGCCTGCCAGGCCGAGGGCTCCAGCGCCATCGCCCGCGCCCTGGCCAGCGGCCACGCGGGTGCGCAGGCCTTCGCCGAGCCGCGCCCGTCGCGCACGGTCGCCGATTCGATTGCCGTCGACGTGCCGCGCAACGGCGTGCACGCCCTGGCCAAGCTCACGCAGTACGCGGGCCGCGCAGTGACCGTCTCCGACGCCGAGATCCTCGACGCCCAGCACCGGCTTGCGCGCGGCTGCGGGCTCTTTGCCGAACCCTCGTCGAGCGCGGCCTTTGCCGCCTGGCTGAAGGTGCGCCCGGCCCTGGCGGCGGACGACAACTGCGTCCTGCTCATCACCGGCTCGGGCCTCAAGGACATCCAGGCGGCCGCGCGCGGCCTGGGCCTGGAACGCTGAAACCCATGGGAATCCCACGATGATCGACCTCAACGTCAACGCCGTACAACGCCGCAAGAACGTCCAGCGCTGCAGGGACAAGGGCATCCTCCTGCCCACCTACGCGCAGATGCGCGACCCGACGTGCATCCCCGCGGCGATCAAGCGCGAGCTCGCCGACGTCGGCCTGTGGGACGTGCACGTGCGCAACCTGTTCCGCATCAACTGGCACAACGAGCCGGCAGAGCGCGGCGGCGGCTTCGGCGATGTCAACTTCGTCGAGTTGCCGCCGGCCCTCACCGGCACGCGCGCGCGCATCGTGGGCATCGTCGGCAAGTGGTTCCCCACCGGCGCGCACAAGGTCGGCCCGGCGCTTTCCTGCCTGCTCCCCGAGCTCGTCACCGGGCGCTTCGACCCGACGACGAAGAAGGCCGTGTGGCCGAGCACGGGCAACTACTGCCGCGGCGGCGCCTACATCTCGCGCCTGCTCTCCTGCCCCTCGGTGGCCATCCTGCCCGAGGGCATGTCGCGCGAGCGCTTCGACTGGCTGCGCACCATGGCCGAGGAGGTCATCGCCACGCCGGGATGCGAGTCCAACGTGAAGGAGATCTTCGACAAGTGCATCGAGCTCGAGCGCACGCGCAGCGACGTCGTCATCTTCAACCAGTTCGACCAGCTGCCGAATTCCCTGTGGCATTACAACGTCACCGGGCCGGCCATGGAAGAGGTGTTCCGCAGGATCGCCAAGCCCGGCGATGCCCTGGCCGGTGCGGTGCTCTCGTCCGGTTCGGCGGGCACGATGGCCGCAGGCTCCTACCTGCGCGACACCTTCCCCGGCGCCCGGGTCGGCGTGGCCGAGGCGCTGCAGTGCCCGACGATCCTGGAGAACGGTTTCGGCGACCACCGCATCGAGGGCATCGGCGACAAGCACATTCCGTGGATCCACAACCTGCGCGAGACCGACATCGCCATCGGCGTCGACGACGAGCTGCCGATGCGCTTCATGCGCCTGTTCAACGAGCCCGCCGGCCGCCGCCTGCTGGCCGAGAACGGCGTCGCCCAGGAACTCATCGACAAGCTCGAGTGGCTGGGCATCTCCAGCATCGGCAACCTCGTCGGCGCGATCAAGTTCGCGAAGTACTACGAGCTCGGCGCCAGCGACGTCGTCTTCACCGTGTTCACCGACTCCATGGCCATGTACGGCAGCCGCCTGACCGAGCTGGCCGCGCAGCGTGGGGCCTATGACCAACGCCAGGCCGACCGCGACCAGGACCGGCTCGCCGGCCTCGCCATCGACCACATGCTCGAGTTGTCGCAGGTCGACAAGCGCCGCGTGCACCAGCTCAAGTACTTCACCTGGGTCGAGCAGCTCGGCAAGTCGGTCGAGGAGTTGCGCGCCCAGTGGGACGACCACCGCAACTACTGGGGCTGCCTACGCACGCAGTCGGCCGAACTCGACCGCATGATCGAGCACTTCAACGCCGAGGTGCAGCTCGGCTGAGCGGGCGC
>DYOR01000109.1 GCA_020720385.1 Rubrivivax sp. | reverse complement strand
CTAGGCGAACAGCGTGCTCGGGCCATGGTCGCCGAGCACCGCCACGTGCGAGACGATGGCGCCGTCGCGCAGCAGGTGCACGCCGAAGCCGGGTGGCTCCAGCCGAAAGGCCGCCGGGCCATCGGCGCGCAGGTCGAGCACGATCTGGTGGGCGGTCGATGGCACGGTCAGCGCCACCGTGCCGCCGAAGCGGCGCACGATGCTGCGGTGCAGATGCCCGCACAGCACGCGCTCGACCTGCGGGTGGCGGCGCAGCACGGCGTCCAGTTCAGCCGCGCCTTGCAGCAGCCCGATGCCGTCCATGTAGGCAATACCGGTGACGAAGGGCGGGTGGTGCATGGCCAGCAGCGTCGGTACGTCGGGCGATGCCGCCAGGATGGCATCGAGCCAGGCCAAGCGCCGCGCGCACAGCGCGCCGTGCGCCGCGCCGGCGACCACCGTATCCAGCGCCACCAGCCGCACTCCACCCAGGTCCACGGCGTAAAGCACGTGCGGCGCCAGTTCGGGCGCGCCGGGCAGCGGCTGCAGGTAGGCGTGGTCTGCAAACGACGTGCGCAGCGTGGGCACGTGGTCGTGGTTACCAGGCAGCAGGTACACCGGCAGGGCGCCCAGCGGCAGCAGCAACTCGCGCACGCGGGCGTATTCGTCGGCGCTGCCGCGGTCGACCAGATCGCCGCTGATCAGCACCGCGGTGGCCGCCGGCTGCAACTGCAGCACGCCGGTCACCGCCTGTGCCAGCAGGCCCGGCGTATCGACACCGCCGGCCACGCTGCGGCCGGGCGCCACGACATGGGTGTCCGACAACTGGGCCAGCACGGGCATGCGGTGGTTCATGGGGCGATTCTGCGTCAGTCGCCGACGCGCAGTGCCACAGCCGCTGCATGGCGTCTGCGGGCTTGTCCTGACATCACGCCGTCATCGAATCGGCCTATTCTCCTTTCGTTCGAACCTGCAAACGACGTTCATACGAAACCGTGACCAGCCCACCTTCTTCGCGTGAGCAGCTGATCCTGGAACAGGTGCGCGTCCAGGGGTTGGTGGACATCGGTGCGCTGGCTGCGCATTTCGGCGTCACACCGCAGACCATCCGTCGCGGTGTCAACCGGCTCAGCGAGCAAGGGCTGCTGCGTCGAGTACACGGGGGCGCCACCTTGCCCGCGCGCAGCTCCAACCTGCCTTTCGAAACGCGCCAGGTACAACATCTCCCGGGCAAGCGGCGCATCGCCGTGGCCGTGGCGGCCCACATCGCGGACGGCGCGTCGGTGGCCATCGGACTGGGCACGACGCCGCACCTGGTGGCGCAGGCGCTGCGCGTGCGACGCGGGTTGCGCGTGGTGACCAACAGCCTTCGGGTCGTGTTTGCACTGGCCGGCAGCGAGGGCCTGGAGATCGCGGTGGCCGGCGGCTTTCTGCGCCCGGCCGATCTGGACGTGGTGGGCGATGCGGCGGTGCGCTGCTTCTCGGGTTTCAAGGTCGACCATGCGGTCTATGGCGTCGGCGGCATCGATGCCGACGGCACCTTGCTCGACTTCGACCCGGCCGAAGTGGCCGCACGCGAGGCGATGCGGCTGAACTGCAGGCAGACCTTGCTGGTGGCCGATGTCAGCAAGTTCGGACGCGCGGCCCACGCGCGTGGCGGCCGTCTGGACGAGGTCGATCAGCTGTTCGTCGATGCCGAGCCGCCGCCCGGATTCGAGCACCTGCGAAGCCCCGAGCGTCCCCGCTGGCATGTCGCGCACGAGCAACCGGAGCCGCCGCGATGAGCCGCGTGGCCGTGCACGGCATCGTCAAGCGTTTCGGTGCCTACACCGCGCTGCAGGGCGTGAGCCTGGTGGCCGAACCGGGCCAGTTCGTGGCCTTGCTGGGGCCTTCGGGCTGTGGCAAGAGCACCACGCTGCGCGTCATCGCGGCGCTGGAGCAGCCCGACGCCGGGCGCGTCGAGATCGGCGGCGCCGACGTCACCTCGATGCCGCCTGCGCAGCGCGGCGTGGCCATGGTTTTTCAGAACTACGCGCTGTTTCCGCACCTGACGGTGGCCGAGAACATCGTCTTCGGTCTGAGCGTGCGGCGCGTGCCGCGCGCCGAGCGCGAGCGGCGGCTGGCGCGTGCCTCCAGCCTGCTTGGCCTGGACGCGCTGCTGCAGCGCAAGCCCTCGGCACTGTCCGGCGGGCAGCGTCAGCGCGTGGCGCTGGGCCGCGCCATCGTGGCCGAGTCACCCGTGTGCCTGATGGACGAGCCGCTGTCCAACCTCGATGCGCAGCTGCGCCAGCAGATGCGGCTGGAGATCCGCGAGCTGCAGCAGCGCCTGGGCATCACCATGCTGTACGTCACGCACGACCAGACCGAGGCCATGACCATGGCCGACCGCGTGGTGCTGATGCGCGAGGGCCGCATCGAGCAGGCCGGCACGCCGCAGGACCTGTATGAGCGCCCGGCCAGCCGTTTTGTCGCCGGCTTCATTGGCGCACCGGCGATGAACCTGTTTCCCGGCACGCTGGTCGACCCGGCCGATGCCGCCGCCGACTGGGGCGTGCGCCCCGAGCAGCTGAGCCTGGCCGCGCCGGGCCAGGGCCTGACGGCCACGGTGATGGCCGTGGAATACCTGGGCGCCGAAAGCCTGCTCATCTGCCAGGTCGCGGCCAGCCCGGCGACAGCCGGCGAGGCGGTGCGCCTGGTGCTTCGCGGCCCGGCCACCGGCGTGCCGCAGCGCGGCGAGGCCGTGGGGCTGTCCTGGCCGGCCGCGGCGCTGCACCGATTCGACCGCGCAAGCGGTCTGCGTCTTTCCTGAAACCGCCACCCCAAGAGGAGCACACCCGATGAAGAAGTTTGCCTTGTCCTGCATGCTGGCCGCCGGCACGGCCGTGTCGCTGGGCGCCTTTGCGCAGGAGCTCAGCCTGTACTACCCGGTCGCCGTGGGCGGCCCGGTGACCAAGATCATCGACGGCCTGGCCGCCGACTTCGAGGGTGAGAACCCCGGCATCAAGGTCAAGCCGGTGTACTCCGGCAGCTACCAGGACACCATCACCAAGGTGCTCACGGCAGCCAAGGGAGGCGACGCGCCGCACCTGGCGGTGATCCTGTCGACCGACATGTTCACCCTCATCGACGAAGGCGTGGTCGTGCCCTACGACGAGATCGCCCGGTCCACCGAGGACAAGGCCTGGATGGGCAGCTTCTACCCCGGCTTCATGAAGAACAGCCAGACCGGCGGCAAGACCTGGGGCATCCCGTTCCAGCGCTCCACCGTGGTGATGTACTGGAACAAGCAGCTGTTCAAGGAGGCCGGGCTCGATCCCGAGCGGCCGCCGCAGAACTGGGCCGAACTGGTGGACTACGGCAAGAAGCTCACCAAGCGCGACGCCGCCGGCAACGTCACGACCTGGGGCGTGCAGGTGCCGTCGTCGGGCTTCCCGTACTGGCTGTTCCAGGGCTTCACGACGCAAAACGGCGTCGAGCTGATGAACGCCGCCGGCACGCAGACCTACTACGACAAGCCCGAGGTCGTCGGCGCGCTGCAGCACTGGGTCGACCTGTCGCGCAAGCACGGCATCCACCCGCCGGGCGTGGTGGAGTGGGGCACCACGCCCAAGGATTTCTTCGAGCGCAAGGCGGCCATCATCTGGACCACCACCGGCAACCTGACGAATATCCGCAACAACGCCAAGTTCGACTTCGGCGTGGCCATGCTGCCGGCCGGCAAGCAGCGTGGCACGCCCACGGGCGGCGGCAACTTCTACATCTTCAAGAAGGCCACGCCGGCCGAGCGCGAGGCAGCGCTGAAGTTCGTCAAGTGGGCGACCTCGCCCAAGCGTGCGGCCGAATGGGCCATCGCCACCGGCTACGTGGCGGTCAGCCCGGCCGCCTGGGAGACGCCCGAGATGAAGAAGTACCTGACCGACTTCGCAGCCCCGACCGTGGCCCGCGACCAGCTCAAGCACGCCGTGGCCGAGTTGTCCACGCACGAGAACCAGCGCGTGACCAAGGCCCTGAACGACGGCCTGCAGGCCGCACTGACCGGCGCCAAGACGCCCGAGCAGGCGATGAAGGACGCGCAGCGCGAGGCCGACCGCATCCTGCGCCCCTATCGCTGAGCGCCAGCCGCACCGCAGCGTCGTGCTGGACCGCCGCAACGCCGTCATCGCTTGGCTGCTGCTGCTGCCGGCGGCGGTGCTGCTGGCGGCCTTCACGCATTACCCGGCGCTGGCCACGCTGTGGCACAGCCTGTTCAGCACCGCCCGGCCTAACCGGCCGGCGCGCTACATCGGGCTCGCGAACTACCGCGCGCTGGCCGATGACCCGGTGTTCTGGACCTCGCTGGTCAACAACGCCTGGTATGCGCTGCTGACCATCGTGCCGTCGGTGGCGCTGGCCATCGTCATGGCTCTGTGGGTCGACCGCCGGCTGGCCGGCCGCGCCTGGCTGCGGCTGGCCTACTTCACGCCCACGGTGCTGCCGATGATCGCCGTGGCCAACATCTGGCTGTTCTTCTACACGCCCGACTACGGGCTGCTCGACCAGATCCGCAGCCTGTGGGGCGGGGCGGCGCACAACTGGCTGGGCTCGCGCGAGACCGTGCTTGGCGCGGTGATGGTGGTGGCGGTGTGGAAGGAGGCCGGCTTCTTCATGATCTTCTACCTCGCCGCGCTGCAGCAGCTCTCACCCGAACTGCGCGAGGCGGCGGCGCTGGAGGGCTGCGGCCGCTGGCAGTTCTTCTGGCGCGTGAGCTTTCCGCTGCTCATGCCGACCACGCTGTTCGTGCTCGTCAACGCGGTGATCAACGCCTTCCGGCTGGTGGACCACATCGTGGTGATGACGCGGGGCGGGCCGGACAACGCCAGCTCGCTGCTGCTGTACTACATCTACGAGACGGGCTTCAAATACTGGGACGCGGGCTACGCGGCCGCGCTGACCGCGGTGCTGCTGACCGTGCTGGCGCTGCTGGCGGCACTGCAGTTCGGGCTGCTCGAAAAGCGCACCCACTACCAGTAGCCCGGCGCCCGACCACGATGCTGCATCCCGGACGACTCGACACCGCGCTGAACACCCTGGGCGCCTGGGTGCTGGCGTTGCTGTGGCTGCTGCCGCTGCTGTATGCGCTGTGGTCGGCCTTCCACCCGACCGAGTTCTCGGCGCATTTCGACCTGGCGGCACCCCTGACGCTGGCCAACTTCGGCGCGGCCTGGGAGGCAGCCCCGTTCCCGCGCTACTTCTTCAACACCTTTGCGCTGGTGAGCAGCATCCTGGCCGGCCAGCTGCTGTTGTGCACGCTGGCGGCCTATGCCTTCGCGCGTTTCAGTTTCCCGGGGCGCGACCTCGCCTTTGCCCTGGTGCTGGTGCAGCTGATGGTGATGCCCGACGTGGTGCTGGTCGAGAACTACCGCAGCCTGCACCAGCTGGGCCTGGTGGACACGCTGAGCGCCATGGCGCTGCCCTACATGGCCTCGGGTTTTGGCATCTTCCTGCTGCGCCAGACCTTCAAGACCGTGCCGCGCGAGCTGGAGGAGGCTGCGCGCATCGAAGGCTGCGGCGCGCTGGGCGTGCTCTGGCGCGTCTACATCCCGCTGGCCAAGCCGGTCTACCTGGCTTACGCCCTGGTGTCGGTGAGCTACCACTGGAACAACTTCCTGTGGCCGCTGGTGGTGTCGAACTCGGTGCAGACGCGGCCGCTGACGGTGGGCCTGTCGGTTTTCGCGGGCACCGACCAGGGCATCGACTGGGCCATCATCAACGCCGCCACGCTGATCTCCAGCGCGCCGTTGCTGCTGGCCTTCCTGCTGTTCCAGCGCCAGTTCGTGCAGAGCTTCCTGCGCGCGGGGATTCGCTGACGGTGCCGGCGGTACGCGAAGGCGGGGTGCGGGTGGCGAGCGGCGGGCGGCGTCGTCATTGCCGCCGCGGGGCTGGCGACACGGGTGCGCCAGCGCATCCTCTCGCCGGCGCGGGCCAGAGCTGCAGTGCCGCTGCCGCCAGCGCGGGGGTGCCGCGCCGGTCGACCTTGCCCGTGTTCAGCCGTGGCAAGGCTGCGAACAGCGCCAGGCGCCGCGGCCGCGCCCAGGGCGGCAGCAGTGTGGCCAGCAGGGCCGGCAGCGTGGGGTCGTGGCGCAAGGTGGCCGGGCCCTCGACGGCGGCGCAGACGATGGCGCCCCAGCGCGCGTCGGGCAGGCCGAAGACCACGGCGTCGCGCACCTCGGGGTGTTCGCGCAGCGCCGCCTCCACCACCCCGGGCACGACCTTCTCGCCGCCGGTGACGATGAGCTCGGCGCGCCGGCCCTGCACGTGCAGGCGACCGGCTTCGTCGAGCCAGCCGAGGTCGCCGGTGTCGAGCCGTGCGGCGGCGTCGAGCGGCGCCAGCTCGGGCTGGCCCGCGTAGCCGGCGAGCAGCGCCGCGCCGCCGAGCAGGATGCGGCCCGGCGTGCCGGTGGGCAGCGCGCGGCCATCCTCGCCGGCGATGCGCATGCTCACGCCGCGCAGCGCCGTGCCGCAACCGGCAAGCAGCTGCGCGGCATCGGCCGGGGCTTCGCAGGCCGCCGCCGCGCAGCTCTCGGTGAGGCCGTAGCTGGCCACCGCCGGCACCCCGGCATCAGCCAACGCGCGGCGCAGCGCCAGCGGCGCCGCCTGGCCACCGAGCATCATCAGGCTCAGGCGGGCGAGGTCGCCGTGGCGGTCGGCGGCGAGCAGCCGGTCGGCGATGGCGGGCACCGCGGAAATCCGCGTGCCGCCGTCGCGCACGATGGCGCTCCAGGTGGCGTCGGGGGAAAAGCGCGGCACGAGCACGATGGGCCGGCGCGCCAGCACGCAGCGCGTGACCACCGACAGCCCGCCCACGTGCGACAGCGGCAAGGCGAGGATCCAGCGGTCGGTGGCAGCGAAAGGCAGCCGCTCGGTGAGCGCAGCCGCCGCGGCGAGCACCGCGCGGTGGCTCAGGCGCGCGATCTTCGGCTCGCCCGAGGAGCCCGAGGTGGGCACGAGGAAGAGATCGTCCCCGGCCTGCACGGCGCGTGTCGGCGCACCGCCGGGCACGGCGGCAGGGGCCGGCTCCAGGCACTGCGCCACGCTCAGCCGGCGCGCGCCGGCCCGGTCGGCGAGGCGCTGGGCGTCGGCCTCGGGCAGCGCGGGGTGCAGCGGCAGCAGCGGGATGCCGGCCAGCGCATGCGCCAGCAGCACGACGACGTCGTCGCGGTCGGGCTCGAGCACCACCGCGTGCGCGCGTGGGTGCGGGAAAGGGGCCGCCTTCCGCGTTTCGTCTTCGGCCGCCCATGCCCCCAGGCGTGCGGCGACCGACTCGGCCCGGCCCGCCAGCGCGGCCCAGCTCAGCGGCGCGAAGTCACCGAGCAGCGCCTGCGCGCTGCCCGAGCGCTGCGCGGCGCGCCGCAGGGCTTCACCCAAGGTGGCGGGCGCGGGTTGAACGTGCATCGTGCGCAGGAGCGGGTGGCAGCGGGGTGGTGCGCACTTTGTAGCACGCCGACGCCCCGAACTGGCTCGCCTGCGCCTGGCGCAGCGGCGGCGATCAGCGCGGCTGCGCCCGAAACCAAGCCCAGTGGCCTTCGCCAGGCGGCTATTGACAGTCAGTCTATAGCCAAATAGACTGTATTGAATGGCAAAGCGAGGCATGCCGGGAGAGGGAGGTCTTGGGCGAGCCCGAGGAGCCCGCGGCCAAGGGCGGGTGTTTTTCCTCGAGTCCTGCCTGCTCATGCTGTTGCACCGCGAAGCGGGATACGGCTACAGCCTGATGAACGGCTTGCGCAGCCTGTGCCTTTGCTCCGAGGCCATGGATATCAGCCTCCTGTACCGGGCCTTGCGCGAACTGGAGGCCGAAGGCCTGGTCAGCAGTTCCTGGGACGAAGAGAGGAGCCTCGGACCCCAGCGCCGCATGTACGCCATCACGGCACAAGGCGAATCGGTGCTGGCGGACTGGATGCAAGCCCTGCGCCAGCGGCGCAAGGAACTCGAAACCCTCGAAGCGGCGTACGACGCCGTCAAGCAACGCGCCCACACAGGAACCTCACCATGAGAATTGCAGTCACCGCAGAGAACAACCACGGCCTGGACAGTCAGGTCGCGCAGCACTTCGGCCACGCCCCTTACTTCATCCTGGTGGACGTGGACGAAGGCGTGGTGGCGCGCGTGCAAGGGCTTGCCAACCCCTTTGCCGGCGCCCACGAGCCCGGGCAGATCCCCGCCTTCATCCAGCAGCAACAGGCCAAGGTCATGCTCAGCGGCGGGATGGGAGGCCGCGCGATCCAGTTCTTCGAACAGGCCGGCATCCAGGCCGCCACGGGCGCCACCGGCACCGTGCGCCAGGCGCTGGAGAGCTTCCTTGGCGGCACGCTGCGCGATGCCGCTCCCTGCGCCGAGCACGGGCATGGGCATGGGCACGGGAGCTGCTGACAAACCACCACCCCTCCCCACCCACCGTCACAGAGAACGCAACATGCTTGAAACCAAGCTCGAACACATCACCAGCAAGGAACAGCTGCAGCAGGTCATCGCCAGCCACGAGAAGGTCGCCGTCTGCTGCGGCCGGATGGGGCCGATGTGCATTCCGGTCTATGAGCTTTTCGAAGTCTTCCGCGACAAGCACCCGGACATCAAGTTCATGGACATGGAGTTCGACATCGCCGACGCCGCGGTGATCCGCAACCTGCCCGAGTGCAGCACCTTCCGCGGCCTGCCGTTCACCGTCTACTACCGCAACGGCAAGGTGGTGAAGGCGACCACCAGCATCCAGGACGCCAGGCAGATCAAGAGCGTCATCGGCGAGGTGTTTGCCTAGGCGGCACTCGCCGCGGCCAGCCTGCGGCAGGCACCACGCAGCAACAAGGATCCTCGCTCATGAGCCGCCCATTCGATCTGGTCATCATCGGCGCCGGGCCCGCGGGGCTGGCTGCCGCCATCTACGCCTCGCGGGCCTCGGTCTCGACCCTGGTCATCGACGCGTCCTCGGCCGGTGGCCAGGTGAAGACCACGCACCAGGTCGCCAACTACCCAGGCTTCGTCGAACCGGTGCCCGGCCACCAGCTGGCCTCGGCCATGAAGAAGCAAGCCGAGAAATACGGCACCCGCTTCGAACTGGCCACCGAGATCGACGGCATCGGCCTGGCGGGCGACGAGAAGTGGGTGCAGGCCGAGGGCGAACGCCACGCCGCGAAGTTCATCCTCATCGCCACCGGCTCATCGCCGCGCCTGCTCGGCGTGCCCGGCGAGAAGGAATACAAAGGGGCCGGCATTTCCTACTGCGCCACCTGCGACGGCGAGTTCTACAGCGGCAAGGACATCGTCGTGGTCGGTGGCGGCAACAGCGCCATGGAAGAGTCGCTGCTGCTGCTCCAGCATGTCAAGTCCATCACCGTCATCCACCAGTTCGACACCTTGCAGGCCGAGCAGATCAGCGCCGACAAGATGCTGCGCCATCCCAAGGTCGAGTTCCTCTGGTCGCATGAGCCGCGCGGTTTCGACAAGAGCGGCGAGCGCATGGTGGTGACGGCAGAGAACCTGAAGACCCGGCAACGGGTCACGCTGGTGCGCGACGGGGTCTTCGTCTTCGTCGGCATGCTGCCCAACGTGGACCTGTTCCGCGACGCCGGCCTGCAGATGACACCGCAGGGCTACATCGTCACCGACGAGTCCATGGCCACCCGCATCCCCGGCGTCTATGCTGCCGGCGACGTGCGCGACAAGAAGTACCGCCAGATCGCCACCGCCGTCGCCGACGGCACGGTGGCGGCGCTGGAGATCATCCGCCAGCGGTAGTTGCGCTTGGCGTCTCGAGCCAGGCCGGCGCTCGCTCAGGCAGCCGGGCGATCGCCCTCTGGGGCATCCTGCGGCAATTCGATGCCCAGGCCTGCGCGCGTCGGACGCGGCAACCATGCACCGGGGTCTGCCGTCTGGCGCAAGCCCGCATGCGGCGCCAGCCCGCAGGGCCAGGGCGGCCGGGGCAAGGCCTGGGCCAGGGCGCAGGCGGCGGCGAAACCGGGCTCGCCATCCAGGCTGTGGGTGACGATCACGCCCAGGCCCCTTGCGGCGGCCGCGTCGGCCAGCTCGAAGCAGCGCGCCAGCCCGAGCAGCGCCGGCTTGAGCACCAGCGCCGCGGGGCGACGCTCGCGCGGCAGGGCGAGCAGCGCGGCGGCGCGCGCCGGCTCCATCAGCGACTCGTCCGCCGCCCAGGGCAGCGGCAGCGCGGGCAGCGTCAGCAACGCGTCACCGGCCAGCGGCTCTTCGACCAGCTCGACGCCGAAGGCGGACCACGCGGACATGCGCTGCACCAACGTGGCCGGGTCCAGCGCGCCGTTGGCGTCCAGCCGCAGCCGCACCGCGCCCGGCGCGGCGGCATCGGCCGCGGCGCGCACGGCGGCGAGCAGCCGCATCTCCTGCGCCGCTCTGCGCTCGGCGCGTGCCACCTTGAGCTTGAGCACCGTATGGCCGCGCGCCGCGGCCTGCGCCGCGGCGGCCACGGCGAGCGCGTCGTCCTCGGGCAGCAGCACGCTCACCGCCACCGGCTGCAGCGCGCGGCCATGTTGTCCATTTGCCAGCCAGGCCGCCGCGCTGAGCCCGGCGCGGCGCGCCAGCAGGTCGAGCAGCGCGCATTCGAGCGCGAAGCGCGCGCTCGGGGCGCCGGCCAATGTCGCGTCGAAGGGGGCCAGCGTGGCGGCGATCTGCGCCACGCCACGGGCCGCGTGCGGCGCCTCCAGCGCCGTGCCGGCCATCCCGCTGAGTACAGCGAAAACGGTGTCGGCGTCGTCGCGGCTGTAGCCCGGCAGCGGCAGCGCCTCGCCCAGGCCGGCGCGGCCTTCGTCGTCGACGACACGGATGCGCACCGCCTCGCGCACGCGCGGCGTGCCGCGCACGCGCAGCGTGCCGGCGGCAGCGCGCCAGGGTGTTCCCAGTTGCAAGCGCAGCGCTGCTGGCATGGCCGTCGCCCGGGCCTAGTGCG
>DYOR01000108.1 GCA_020720385.1 Rubrivivax sp. | reverse complement strand
ACGTCCACAATGCGAAGTGTTCAAGTTATTGTTGCTAGCTTCCTTAGTCCAGCGCCAGGCCGCTGGCACGCAAGAAGGCCGGCAGGTCGCTCAGGTCTTCGAAGACGGCGGCCGCACCTTCGAAGTTCTGCTGGCGCGTGTAGTCGTTGAGGGTGATGAAGGTCCTGATGCCCGCCGCGAGGCTGGCGGCCAGGCCGATCTGCGAGTCCTCCAGCGCGATGCACTCGGCCGCGGACAGGCCCAGCGCGTGAAGGACCCAGTGGTAGACGTCGGGCGCCGGCTTCTTGCGCGGCACGACGTCGCCGCAGCCGATGGCCTCGAACAGGGTCGCCCAACGCGCCCCAAGGCCGGCCTCCAGCAGCGCTTCCACGTTCTCCCGCGTGGTGGTGGTGGCGATCGCCAGCTTCACCCCGTCGCGGTGCGCCTGCTCGATCAGGCGCTCGATGCCCGGGCGCAGTGCAATCCGTCCCCCGCGCACCATGGCCGTGTAGTGCAGCGTCTTGGCGGCGTGCAGGCGCTTGACCAGGGCCTGGCGGTCCGCGGGCCGGGCCGGGCCGGACAGGAAGTCGTCGATGTAGAACCCGATGCGCTCCTTGCCACCGGCCACGGCGAGCAGCTTGCCGTACAGGGCGAGATCCCAGTGCCACGCCAGCCCCGCATCGGCGAAGGCCTGGTTGAAGGCCTGGCGATGCCCCTCCTCGGTCTCCGCGAGCGTGCCGTCGACGTCGAAGATGATGGCCTTGATGCGCATGTCGGCGGTCTCCTTGGCGACGCATTGTCCGCAATGCGGCGGGCAGCGCAGCCGGCCCGTCGCAAGGGCATCGAGACGAAGGGGCTGCGCGCAGCCTTGCATCCGCCGCGGGGCGATGTCAGCATGCCGTGGTCACACCACCCGAGGAGCCGCCATGTCCAAGCCCATGTTCGATGCCGAAGCCCTGATCTCGACCTTCGAGACCGCCACCGCCCGCCAGGGCGCGCAGCTGCGCAAGGCGGCGGGCGAGGCCACCCTGGCGGCGCTGCAGGGCCGCGAACTCACGCTGAAGAACATCCGCGCTGCGCTCAAGTCCGTGGCCGAGGCGGCCAGCGCCGGCGCGGCGAAGAACCTCGGCGCGGGCATCGTCCCCGAGGCCTTGCTCGACCAGGCCGTGGCGGGCATGGACGACGCGCTGCTCAAGGCCGTGGAGGCCAACCGCACGGCCCTGGCCACGCTCGCCGCGCAGGGCGCCGACCTGCGCGACAAGCACATGAAGAAGGCGCTCGAAGACCTGGACCGGATGGAAGACACGCTCTTCGCGGCGCTGAAGAAGACGGCGCAAGGCGCCGGCGCGCCCATGGCCGGCGCCTGGGGCCAGGTGCTCGAGAAAATGCAGGCCGGTGGCACGCTCTCGGGCGCGCAGGCCGCGGCCACCGCCGAGGCGCTGGCCGAGCAGATGCAAGGTGCCCTGCGCAGCACGCGCGCGGCCTCGCTGCGCGCCGCGCAGGCGCTGGCCGAGAGCTACACGGCGATGGTCAGCGGCGTGCTGCTGGGCATGTCCGAAGCGCTGCAGTCTGGCGCTGCGGTGAAGAAGGCGCCGCGCAAGTAGGCCCCTGGCTCACGGCGCCGGGCGCGGCGGGCACGGCCGCGGATGGTGGTTGCGGGCGGTCACCGCTGCCGCCCGTGCGCCTGGGCATACACTTTCGCGCCATGAAGAACATCGTCATCTCCGGCACCGGGCTGTACCGGCCAGCGCACGTCATCACCAATGCCGAACTGGTGCAGGCCTTCAATGCCTACGCCGACCTGCAAAACGCCGAACACGCCGCCGACATCGCCGCGGGCACGCGCGCGGCGATCGTGCACTCGAGCGTCGAGTTCATCGAGAAGGCCTCGGGCATCAAGCAGCGCTATGTGCTCGAGAAGGAGGGCGTGCTCGACCCCGCGCGCATGAGGCCGCGCTTGGCGCCGCGGCCCGACGAGCAGCTCAGCCTGATGGCCGAGATCGCCGTGGCCGCGTCGCAGCAGGCGCTGGCCGCGGCCGGCCTGCAGGGCGGTGACATCGACGGCGTGCTCTGCGCAGCGGCCAACATGCAGCGCGCCTACCCGGCCATGGCCTGCGAAATCCAGGCGGCGGTGGGGGCGGGCGGCTACGGCTTCGACATGAACGTGGCCTGCTCCTCGGCCACCTTCGCCATCGAGCAGGCGGCCAACGCGGTGAAGTGCGGCAACGCCAGGCGCGTGCTCGTGGTCAACCCCGAGATCACTTCGGGGCACCTCGAATGGCGCGACCGCGATTGCCATTTCATCTTCGGTGACGTGTGCACGGCGGTGATCGTCGAGGCCGAGGACACGGCCGTGGCGCCCGAGCGCTGGCAGGTGCTGGGCACGCGCCTGGTGACGCAGTACTCGAACAGCATCCGCAACAACTTCGGCTTTCTCAACCGCTGCGAAGACACCGACCCCGACGCGCGCGACAAGACCTTCATGCAGGAAGGCCGCAAGGTCTTCAAGGAAGTGGTGCCGATGGCCGCGGCGCACATCGACGCGCATGTGCGCGCACTCGGGTTCGAGCCCCGGCAGGTGCGCCGCTTCTGGCTGCACCAGGCCAACCTGAGCATGAACCAGCTCGTGCTGCGCAAGCTCGTGGGCCAGGAGGTCGGCGACGACCTCGCGCCGATCATCCTCGGCGAATACGCCAACACCGCCTCGGCCGGATCGATCATCGCCTTCCATCACCACCGCGCCGACCTGAAGCCCGGCGACGTGGGCGTGATCTGCTCCTTCGGCGCGGGCTACTCCATCGGCAGCGTGGTCGTGCGCAGGCTGTAGCGCGCCGCGGCGCTGCGCCGTGGCCCTTGCGCTATCGTCGCCGCCATGGCCGAAACCAGTTTCTTCTGGCACGACTACGAGACCTTCGGCCGCGTGCCGCGGCGCGACCGGCCGGCGCAGTTCGCCGGCGTGCGCACGGACCTGGAGCTCAACGAGATCGCAGCGCCGGTGATGTGGCACTGCCGGCCCGCGCCCGACACCCTGCCCGACCCCGAAAGCGTGCTCCTCACCGGCATCCTGCCGCAGCATGCGCTGCAGCTGGGCCTGCCCGAGCACGAATTCGCCGCCGCCGTCGAGCGCGAACTGGGGCACGAGGGCACCATCGGCGTGGGCTACAACAGCATCCGCTTCGATGACGAGGTCACGCGCTTCATGTTCTGGCGCAACCTCATCGACCCCTATGCGCGCGAGTGGAGCAACGGCTGCAGCCGCTGGGACCTGCTCGACGTGCTGCGCTGCACCTGGGCGCTGCGGCCCGAGGGCATCGAGTGGCCGCGGCACGAGACGGGCGAGTTCGCCGGCCGGCCGTCGTTCAAGCTCGAACACCTCACCGCCGCCAACGGCCTGGCCCACGACAGCGCGCACGACGCGCTGTCCGACGTGCGCGCCACGCTGGCGCTGGCCCGGCTCGTCAAGTCGCGTCAGCCGCGGCTGTGGGACTTCTGCCTCAAGCTGCGCAAGAAGGACGCGGTGATGGCCGAGATCGGCGCCGGCCGGCCCTTCGTGCACCTCTCCGGCCAGTACCCGGTGGAGCGGGGCTGCCTGGCGGTGGTCTGGCCGCTGGCACCGCACCCGACGAACAAGAACGAGATCATCGTCTGGGACCTGGCGTCCGACCCGCGCGAGCTCGCCACGCTCGACGCCGAGGCCGTGCGCCGGCGCCTGTTCACGCGCCAGGACGAGCTGCTCGCCGCAGGGCAGGGCGAGCAGCGCCTGCCGATCAAGACCATCCACATCAACAAGTCGCCCATCGTCATCGGCAAGCTGCGCACGCTGGGCGACGCTGCCGGGCGCTGGGGCCTGGATGTCGAGGCCGCGCTCGTCCATGCGGCGCATGCGCGCTCGCTGGGGCGCACGCTCGACGGCCTGTGGGCCGAGGTGTTCGCGCGGCCGGCACCGGCCACGCCGCCCGATGTCGACGAAGACCTCTACGGCGGCTTCGTCGGCAACGAGGACCGCCGCACGCTGCAGCGCCTGCGCGAGCTGCAGCCCGGGCAACTCGCCACGCGCCACCCGGCCTTCCACGATGCGCGCCTCGAGGAGCTGCTCTTTCGCTACCGCGCGCGCAACTTTCCCGACACCCTCGGCGACGAGGAGGGCACGCGCTGGCACGCGCATTGCGCCGCACGGCTGCATGGCGGCGCGGGTGGGGCGCTGACCCTGGCGGCCTACCTGGAGCGCATCGACACGCTGGCCCAGGCCGCGGCCGAGGCCGGCGACGAGCGCAGCCAGGCGCTGCTCGAAGCGCTGGTGGACTACGCGGAAAGCATCGCCCCAGACGCTCCGTGAGGCCGCGCCCGGGTACGGCTCTCGTGCGGCAGCGAGCGGCTCAACGCGCGCTCGCCGACGCAGCACTGTTGGCCGCCGCGGGCAGCAGTTCGTAGAGCGCGCTGCCGTCGCCCTTGTCTTCGACAAGCCGGATCTGCGGGTGGCGCGCCAGGTGGGCCATGCCGCCGGCGCCGCTGGTGAAGCGCAGCTTCACGCCGGGCACGGCCTGGATGTGCCAGTTGCCGTCGGCGCCCGGGTCGATGCGCCGGGCCGCCTGCAGGTACAGCAGCAGCGCCTGGCGGTTCTCGTCGGGGGCGTCGAGGATCACCTGGCTGCCGTCAAGGCCGGGGAAGTTGCCCCCGCCCGAGGCACGGTAGTTGTTGGTGACGACGGCGAAGAAGGCTGCTTCGTCGATCGGCCGGCCGTCGTGGCGCAGGTCCTGGATGCGGTGCGCGTCGGGGGCCACGAGTTTGCCGTTGCGGTCGTAGCGCGCGGGTTGGCTCACGTCGATGCGGTAGCTCACGCCGTCCAGGGTGTCGAAGTTGAAGCTCGGGAAGGTGGCGTTGAGCAGGTTCTGCTCGGGTGCGCCCTGGGGGTCGATGCGGTGGAAGGCGCCGGCCGAGAATTCCAGCCATTCGCGCACCTGCGCGCCGCTCAGGCGCAGCACCTTCACCGAGTTCGGGTAGACGTAGAGGTCGGCCACGTTGCGCATGGCGATGGGGCCGGCCGGGATGTCGGTGTAGTCGTTGAAGCCGCCGCGTCCGCCGGTCTTGAAGGGCGCAGCGGCCGAGAGCAGGGGCAGGCCCGCATGCGGCGTGCCCGCCAGCGCCCTGCGTGCATAGGCGAGCTGGGCGTTGGCGACGACCTGCACCGAGGCGTCGTCGAGCACCTGGGCGAAGTAGCTCTGGATGGGTGCGCTGGTGGTCGCCACTTCGGCGCGCATCGAGGCCAGCGTGCCTTGGTGCTCGCTGCGCACGAGCTCGGCCACCATGGGGTCGGGCTCGACCAGGGTCTTGCGCGTGGCGC
Source organism: Rubrivivax sp. (assembly GCA_020720385.1). Lineage (GTDB taxonomy): Bacteria > Pseudomonadota > Gammaproteobacteria > Burkholderiales > Burkholderiaceae_C > Rubrivivax. The sequence goes on along the minus strand of DYOR01000108.1, from coordinate 5,906 downwards.
GGTCGAAGACGGGGCGGATCTCGGCGTGGCCCTCGAGCACCTTCCACTGCCCCGTTTCCTTCGCCAGACGCAGGTCGATCACACCCAGGTGGCTGCCCCAGAAGCCGGGCATGGTGGCGGGCACGCCGTTGATCGTGCCGCGCGCCAGGTCGACCTTGGGATGGGCGTTGAAGAAGCGGCCCGGGAACTCGCCGTGCGAGTGGCCGAAGAGGATGGCGTCGACCCCGGGCACCTCGGCCAGCCGCGCCACCGTGTTCTCGGCGAAGAACACCGTCTCGCCGCGCTCGAATCCCGTGTGCGCGAGCACGACGACGAGGTCCGCGCCCTCGGCCTTCAGGCGCGGCACGAGGGCGCGCGCGGTCTGCGGGATGTCGCGCGCGTGGAGCCGGCCCTGCAGGTGCTGGCGGTCCCACTGCATCACCTGCGGCGGCGCGAAGCCGATGACGCCGACCTTCAGCGTGTGCGCTGCACCGCTCTCGTCGACGAAGCGGCGCTCGAGCAGCGCGTAGGGGGTGAAGGCATGCTTGTCGTCGGCCGCCTTGCCGCGGTCGTCGCCCTGCATCAGGTTGGCGTTGAGAAAGGGGAAGGCCGCGCCCTCGAGCGCGCGGCGCAGGAAGGGCAGGCCGTAGTTGAATTCGTGGTTGCCCACGTTGGCGGCATCGAAGCGCATGGCGTTCATCACGCGCACGGCCGGGTGCAGCTTGCCGGCTTGCAGGGGTTCGACGCGGGCGACGTAGTCCCCCAGCGGGCTGCCCTGGATGAGATCGCCGTTGTCGAAGAGCAGGGTGTTGGGCGCCTCGGCGCGCGCGGCGCGGATGAGCGTGGCCGTGCGCTCCAGCCCGTAGTCCTGCACCGGCTTGTCCTGGTAGTAGTCGTAGCCGAGCAGGTTCATGTGCACATCCGTGGTCTCGAGGATGCGCAGCCTGAGCTGCTGGGCCCAGGCGGCGGGCCAGAGCAGGACCAGGACGAGGACGGCGGCGAGGCGTTTCATGCGGCAGGTCGCTGGGTAGCTGGGCAGCGGGCGAAGGCGCGAGCCTACCAAGTTCCTCGCCCGTTGCCGCCGGCCCGGCGCCGGCGCGCGTGGGTTCAACCGAACCAGGCCCGGCGCAAGTCCTCGGGCAGCTGCGCGCCACCGGCCAGGGCGGTGCGCTGCGCGCGCTCGATGAGCTGCCAGAAGTAGCGGTAGCTGGCGCGGTCGTGCAGCCGGTCCTGCCCGTGGGCGCGGTGGCGTATCGGCGCCCAGTGCGCCGCCTGCGCCGCGGCGATGATCTCCAGCGCCACCTCGAGCTCGTCGGCGCTCGGTGAGAAGGCCTGCACGATGGGGCGGATCTGCGCCGGGTGGATGCTCCACATGCGCGTGTAGCCCAGCTCCTGGCAGGCGCGGCGGGCGGCTCGCTCCAGGGCCTGCGCGTCCTGCAGTTCGGTGACCACGCCGTGCGAGGGCGTCTTGCCGTGCGCGTGGCAGGCCGCGGCGATCTCGAGCTTGGCGCGCAGCACCAGCGGGTGCCGGAACTGCCCCGCGGCGTCCATCGCGCTGCGCGGGATGGCGCCGCGGTGCGCGGAAACAAAGTCCATGAGGCCGAAGGACAGGGATTCGATGCGCGGGTGCGCGGCGATGGCGAAGGCCTGATGCAGCGCGCCGTGCGTCTCCACCAGGGCGTGCAGCGGCACGTCCTCGCCGCCCAGGCTGTCGATGACCTGCGCTGCGCGTTGCACGTCGGCCAGCCCCTCGGGCTTGGGCAGCATCAGGTAGGCGGGGCGCCGCGCCGCACGCAGCACGATGGCCGCGACCTCGGCGAAGCGCGCATGCGCCACCGGTTGCAGCCGCACGCCCACGCGGCCGAAGCGGTTCTTCGGCCCGGCGAGCAGCTCGGCGATGAGCTGCGCCTGCTCGATCTCGCCGCCCACCGGCGCGCCGTCCTCGTTGTCCAGGGTGACGTCGAACACCGGCCCGAGCTCGGCCTGCAGCTCCAGGCTCTTCGTCATGCGCGGCTCGACGCCGGCGTAGTGGTCGCACACCGGCAGCAGGGGCACGGCGTCAGCCGCATCGACGAGAGCTTGGCGGGGATGCACGCCGGTCATGGTGTGGTCCTGGATGGGTCATGAAAAAGGCCGGCCCGTGGCGGGCCGGCCTGGTCGGGCGTGCGCGGCCCGGTTCAGAGCAGGTGCTTGACGCCGTCCTGCTCGCCGATGAGCTCGGCCAGCGTCTTGTCGATGCAGCCCTTGCTGAATTCATCGATAGCCAGGCCTTCCACGATCTTGTACTTGCCACCCTCGGTGGTCACCGGGTAGCCGAACATGACGTCCTTGGGAATGCCGTACTCGCCGTTGCTGGGCACGCCCATGGTCACCCATTCGCCCTGGCTGCCCAGCGCCCAGTCGCGCATGTGGTCGATGGCCGCATTCGCTGCCGAGGCGGCCGAGGACACGCCGCGCGCAGCGATGATGGCCGCGCCGCGCTTGCCCACGGTGGGCAGGAACGCGTCCTTGTTCCAGGCGTGGTCGTTGATCATGTCCTTCACGCTCGCGCCGGCTATGGTGGCGAAGCGGTAGTCGGCGTACATGCTGGGCGAGTGGTTGCCCCACACGGCGAGCTTCCTGATCGAGGCCACCGGCTTGCCGGTCTTGGCGGCGAGCTGGCTCAGCGCGCGGTTGTGGTCCAGGCGCAGCATGGCGGTGAAGTTCTCGCGCGGCAGGCTGGGCGCACTCTTCATGGCGATGTAGGCGTTGGTGTTGGCCGGGTTGCCCACCACCAGCACCTTGACGTTGCGGCTGGCGCTCTGGTCGAGGGCCTTGCCTTGCGCGGTGAAGATCTGCGCGTTGGCCGCCAGCAGGTCGGCGCGTTCCATGCCCGGGCCACGCGGGCGGGCGCCCACGAGCAGCGCGTAGTCGGTGTCCTTGAAGGCCGCCACCGGGTCACTGTGCGCTTCCATGCCGGCGAGCAGCGGGAAGGCGCAGTCCTCCAGCTCCATCATCACGCCGCGCAAGGCGTTCTGCGCCTTCTCGTCGGGGATCTCGAGGAGTTGCAGGATCACCGGCTGGTCGCGGCCGAGCATTTCACCCGCGGCGATACGGAAGAGGATGGCATAGCCGATCTGGCCGGCGGCGCCGGTCACGGCCACGCGAACGGGCATCTTGCTCATGAGGGTTCTCCTGGTTGAGGCGGTTCGGGAATCGGGGATGTAACGGTTCAGTTTAGCCATTGCCTCCGGCGCGGAGTTGACGCCGGTCATACGCCGTGGCCGGGGTCGCGGGGCTCATTTGTCATACATAAGACTCTGCTTTATGGACAGGTCCTCGCCGCCTGTGCTGCAATGCGCCGATGTCCGAGACCCCGTCGGGCGCGGCGCCGGGCGGCCTGGCCGCGCCAGCACCCGCGCCGGCCTTCAGCCCCCTGTACCAGCAGATCAAGTCGCTGCTCGTGCGCAGCCTGCAGGCGGGCGAATGGCAACCCGGCCAGGCCATCCCCAGCGAGACCGAGCTGGCCGCACGCTTCGGCGTGAGTCAGGGCACGGTGCGCAAGGCCATCGACGAGATGGCCGCGGGCAACCTGCTCGTGCGCCGGCAGGGCAAGGGCACCTTCGTCGCCACCCACGCCGAGCAGGCCACGCAGTTCCGCTTCCTGCGCCTGACCGCCGATGACGGCAGCACGCCCACGCTGCAGCGCCGCTTGCTGGACTGCCGGCGCATGCGCGCGCCGCTGGAAGTGTCCCGGGCGCTGCTGCTGAAGTCGGGCGAGCCGGCGGTGCAGGTGCGCCGCCTGCTGCTGGCGAGCACGCCCGAGGGCCTGCAGCCGGTGGTGCTGGACGACCTGTGGCTGCCCGGCGGGCTCTTCAAGGGTCTCACGGCCGAGCGCCTGGCGGCCTGGCGCGGGCCGCTGTACCGCCTGTTCGAGGCGGAGTTCGCGGTGCAGATGATCCGTGCCGAGGAGGAGCTGCGCGCCGTGGTCGCCACCGCGGCGGACGCCGAACTGCTCGCCGTCGCCCTGGGCACGCCGCTGCTGTCGGTGGCGAGGCTCTCCTTCACCTATGGGGACCGGCCCGTGGAATGGCGCCGCGGCCTGTACCTGACGACGGCCCACCACTACCGCAACGAACTCCACTGACCCCACCGGTTGTAGGTGTACGCCGGCGCAGGGCATTGGCCTAGACTCGCGCGCTTGCACGAGCTTACGAGAGCCGCCCATGCCCGAGACGACGAGACCAAGACCCGGCGCGATGCGCTTTTCGCAGGCCCTGCAGTACCGGCTGCCTTTGGCGGCTTTCGTGTCCTTCCTGCACCGTGCGGCGGGCGCCCTGATGTTCGTGCTCCTGCCCTTCGTCGTCTGGCTCTTCGACGCCAGCGTGACCTCCGAGATCTCCTACGAGCGCTTTCGCAGCGCCTTCGACGCCGGTCTGGGCGTGCTGCCGCCCTGGGCCGTCAAGCTCGTCGTGCTGGGCCTCGTCTGGGCCTACCTGCACCACTTCGTGGCCGGGCTGCGCCACCTGTGGATGGACGTCACGCACCAGGTCACGCGGCAGGCCGGCCACGCCTCGGCCGTGGCCACGCTGGCGCTGAGCCTGCCGCTCACCGCGGCGCTCGGCGCCCGGCTCTTCGGCCTGTACTGAGAGGAGCCCGGCGATGGCCATCCACCACGGTTCCCGGCGCCTCGTCGTCGGCGCGCGCTACGGCCTGCGCGACTGGCTCAGCCAGCGCGTCACGGCCACGCTGCTGGCGCTCTTCACCCTCGTGCTGCTGGCGCAGCTGCTCTTCGGCGGGCCCCTGGGCTACGACCGCTGGGCGGCGATCTTCGCCGCGCCGTGGATGAAGGCGCTGAGCTTCGTCGCCTTCCTTGCGCTGGCCTGGCACGCCTGGGTGGGCATGCGCAACATCTGGATGGACTACGTCCGCCCCGCCGGCATGCGGCTGGTGCTGGAAGTGGCGACCCTCGTCTGGCTCGCCGGCTGCATGGGCTGGGCGGTCCAAGTGCTCTGGCGGCTCTAAGGAAGTTCTCACATGGCACTCGGATCCCTCTCCAGGCGCAAGTTCGACGTCGTCATCGTCGGCGCCGGCGGCTCGGGCATGCGCGCCTCGCTGCAGCTGGCCCGCGCCGGCCTCAACGTCGCCGTGCTCACCAAGGTCTTCCCGACGCGCTCGCACACGGTGGCCGCGCAAGGGGGCATTGCCGCCTCGCTGTCGAACATGAGCGAGGACACCTGGCACTACCACTTCTACGACACCATCAAGGGCAGCGACTGGCTCGGCGACCAGGACGCGATCGAGTTCATGTGCCGCGAGGCGCCCAAGGTGGTCTACGAGCTCGAGCACTTCGGCATGCCTTTCGACCGCAATGCCGACAGCACGATCTACCAGCGGCCCTTCGGTGGCCACACCGCCAACTACGGGGAAAAGCCCGTGCAGCGCGCCTGTGCCGCGGCCGACCGCACCGGCCACGCCATGCTGCACACGCTGTACCAGCAGAACATCAAGTCGAGGACGAACTTCCTCGTCGAGTGGATGGCGCTGGACCTGATCCGCGACGCCCAGGGCGACGTGCTCGGCGTCGTCGCACTGGAGATGGAGACCGGCGAGGTGCATCTGCTGGAGGCCAAGACCACCCTGCTCGCCACCGGCGGCGCCGGGCGCATCTTCGCCGCCTCGACCAACGCCTTCATCAACACCGGCGACGGCCTGGGCATGGTCGCCCGCGCCGGACTGCCGCTGCAGGACATGGAGTTCTGGCAGTTCCACCCCACCGGCGTGCACAACGCCGGCGTGCTCCTCACCGAGGGCTGCCGCGGCGAGGGCGGCATCCTGCGCAACGCGCTGGGCGAGCGCTTCATGGAGCGCTACGCGCCGACCTTGAAGGACCTGGCGCCGCGCGACTTCGTCTCGCGCTCGATGGACCAGGAGATCAAGGAAGGGCG
>DYOR01000010.1 GCA_020720385.1 Rubrivivax sp. | reverse complement strand
TTCGAGCGGCTCACAGCCCGAATGCCCCCGGCTCTGCCGGGGGATGGTTACCGGCAAGCCCCCGGGCTACAATCCAAAAATTTGCCAAGTCGTTGATTCAGGAGAACTTTTTTCATGGCTCTGGAACGTACCCTCTCGATCATCAAGCCCGACGCCGTGGCCAAGAACGTGATCGGCCAGATCTACGCCCGCTTCGAGGGTGCAGGCCTGAAGATCGCCGCGGCGCGCATGGTGCACCTCTCGCGTGGCGAGGCCGAGGCCTTCTACGCGGTGCACAAGGGGCGCCCGTTCTACAACGATCTGGTGAACTTCATGGTCTCCGGCCCGGTGATGATCCAGGTGCTCGAGGGTGAAGGCGCGATCGCCAAGAACCGCGAACTGATGGGCGCCACCGACCCGAAGAAGGCCGACAAGGGCAGCATCCGCGCCGACTTCGCCACCAGCATCGATGCCAATGCCGTGCACGGCTCGGACGCGCCGGAGACGGCGGCCGTGGAGGTCGCTTTCTTCTTCCCGGGCATGAACATCTACAAGCGGTAAGTCGTTCGTGGCCGCCAATCTGCTCGACTTCGATCTCGAAGGGCTGGCGGCCTACTGCGACAGCCTGGGCGAGAAGCGCTACCGCGCCGTCCAGCTCTACCGCTGGATTCACCAGAAGGGCGAGTCCGACTTCGAGCGCATGTCCAACCTGGCGCGCTCGCTGCGCAGCAAGCTCGCGGGCGTGGCCGAGGTGCGTGGCCTGCCGTTGCTCAGCGAGCAGCGCTCGGCCGACGGCACGGTGAAGTGGCTCTTCGACGTCGGCGCGGGCAACGCCGTCGAGGCGGTCTACATCCCGGAGGACGATCGCGGCACGCTGTGTGTGTCCTCCCAGGCCGGCTGCGCCGTGGGCTGCCGCTTCTGTTCCACCGGCCACCAGGGATTCAGCCGCAACCTGAGCACGGGCGAGATCGTGGGCCAGCTCTGGTTCGCCGAACACCGGCTGCGCCAGGGCGGCACCGAGCGCGTCATCGACAACGTGGTGATGATGGGCATGGGCGAGCCGCTGCAGAACTACGCCGCGCTGGTGCCCGCCTTGCGCACCATGCTCGACGACCATGCCTACGGCCTGTCGCGCCGCCGCGTCACCGTCTCCACCTCGGGCATGGTGACGATGATCGACCGCCTGCGCGAGGATTGCCCGGTGGCCTTGGCGGTGTCGCTGCACGCGCCCGACGATGCGCTGCGCGACCAGCTCGTGCCGCTCAACCGCAAGGACGGCATCGAAGCCCTGCTCGACGCCTGCCTGCGCTATCTCGAGGCCGCGCCGCGCGACTTCGTGACCTTCGAGTACTGCATGCTCGACGGCGTGAACGACGCGCCCGAGCAGGCCGCCCGGCTGGTGCAGCTGGTGCAGGGCCGCGTGCCCTGCAAGTTCAACCTGATTCCGTTCAACCCATTCCCGGCATCGGGCCTGAAGCGCTCGAGCCGCGAGCGCGTGCAGGCTTTTGCCGCCGTGCTGCAGGAGGCAGGCATCGTGACCACCGTGCGCAAGACCCGGGGCGAGGACATCGCCGCGGCCTGCGGACAGCTCGCCGGCGAGGTGCAGGACCGCACGCGCGTGGAGCAGCGGCTGGCGCGCCGGCGTGAAGTCATTGCTGTGGTCGCCGCGGCGGCGCCCGGGGGGCTGTCGTGAGCGCGCGCCGGCTGCTGGCGGCGGCCGTGCTGTGCACCCTGGCGGCCTGCACGACGCAGACCGTGGGCGGCGGCGAGCGCGAAGCGCGGCCCGCTGCCGAGCCGCCCGATCCCGTGCGCATCGCCAATGCGCGGCTGGAGCTGGCCGGCCTGTACTTCGGCCGCGGGCAGGCGGCGACGGCGCTGGACGAGGTCAAGCGTGCGCTGGCGGCCAAGCCCGACATGGCCGAGGCTTTCGGCATGCGCGCACTGATCTACGCCAGCCAGGGTGATGCCACCCAGGCCGACGAGAGCTTCCAGCGCGCCATGCAGCTCGCGCCGCGCGATGGCGGGACGATGCACAACTACGCCTGGTTCCTGTGCCAGCAGGGCCGCTACGCGCAGGCCGATGCGCTCTTCGCCAACGCCCTGGCCGTGCCCAGCTACCGCGACACCGTGCGCACCCTGCTCGCCCAGGGCGTGTGCCAGGCGCGCGAGGGCCGTCTTCCCGAGGCCGAACGCACCCTGTCGCGCTCGTACGAGCTGGACCCGGCCAGCCCGGTGACCGCCTACAACCTGGCCGATGTGCTGCTGCGCCGCGGCGAGCTCGAGCGCGCACGGTTCTACGTCGGGCGGATCAACGCCGACCGCGAGCTGTCGTCCGCCCAGAGCCTGTGGCTGGCCATCCGCATCGAACGTCGGCTGGGTCACGTCGGGGGCGTCGAGCAGCTGGGACGTCAATTGCGCGAGCGTTTCCCGCAGTCCACGCAAGCGCTGCAATTCGAACGAGGACGTTTCGATGACTGAGACTCCGTCCGGCCTGGGCAGCCCGGGGGCGCTGCTGCGCGCGGCGCGCGAGCGACAGGGCCTGCACATCGCGGCACTGGCCGCGGCCATCAAGGTGGCGCCGCGCAAGCTCGACGCGCTGGAGAACGACCGCTGGGAGGAGCTCCCGGACGCGACCTTCACGCGCGCCCTGGCGCAGACCGTGTGCCGCAGCCTGAAGATGGACGCGCGTCCGGTGCTCGAGCTCCTGCCCCAGCCCGCGGCAAGCGCGCTGGAAGCCAACGGCGGGGGCCTGAACATGCCTTTCCACGACCGTCCGGGGCGGCGCGAACCGGGGCTGGCCGGCGCGGCCATCCGGCCCATGGTCTGGGCGGCGCTGGCTTTGATGTTGGCGGCGCTGGGGGTGTACTTCATGCCCGAGGGCCTGTGGGCCCCCGGCACCCCGACCGCCATCGTGGCTGTCGTGCCGCCTGCGGCCATGGAAACCGCGGCCTCGGCGCCGGCGCTGGGCGAAAGTGCGGTGCCTGTGCCGGACCCCAGCGCGAGCGCCGCGACCATGCCGGCCCTGCCGCTGCCCCTGGCGCAGGCGGCCGCGCCGGCGAGCGCGCCCAGCGTGGCTCCGGCACCGCCCGTGGCCAGTGCCGCCGCGCCGCAGCCGCTTGCTGCGGTCGCGCTGGTGCAGTTGCACACCCGCAGCGCGTCGTGGATCGAAGTGCGCGATGCACGCGGCCAGGTGCTGCTCTCGCGCATCGTCGGCGCCGGCGAAGGCGTGGGCCTGGACGGCACCCTGCCCATGCGCCTGGTGATCGGCAATGCCGCCGCCACGCAGCTGGCGTTTCGCGGCCAGGCGGTCGATTTCTCCACCCGCACGCGCGACAACGTGGCGCGCGTCGAGTTGCAGTGACGCGCCCCGGCGCCAGGCACTGGCCATGAACGCAGCCCCCGCGCTCGACATCATCGACGCCGCCACCCCGGCGCCGCGGCGCTCGCGCCAGGCGCGCCTGGCCTGGGGCGGGCAGGTGCTCACGCTTGGCGGCGACGCCCCCGTGCGCGTGCAGTCGATGACCAACACCGACACCGTGGACACCGTGGGCACGGCCATCCAGGTGAAGGAGCTGGCGCAGGCCGGCTCCGAACTCGTGCGCATCACCGTGAACACGCCCGAGGCGGCGCAGGCCGTGCCGCGCATCCGCGAGCAGCTCGACCGCATGGGCATCCTCGTGCCGCTGGTGGGCGACTTCCATTACAACGGCCACCGCCTGCTCACCGAGTTCCCGGCCATGGCCCAGGCGCTGAGCAAGTACCGCATCAACCCCGGCAACGTGGGCAAGGGCGAGAAGCACGACCGCCAGTTCGCGCAGATGATCGAGGCCGCGGTGCGCTACGACAAGGTGGTGCGCATCGGCGTCAACTGGGGCAGCCTGGACCAGGAACTCCTGGCGGCGCTGATGGACGAGAACGCGCAGCGCGCCCGCCCGCTCGACGCCAAGCAGGTGATGTACCAGGCGCTGGTGCAGTCCGCGCTGAGTTCGGCCGAGGTCGCGCGCGAGCTCGGCATGAATCCCGACCACCTCATCATCAGCTGCAAGGTCAGCGGCGTGCAGGACCTGATCTCGGTCTACCGTGCATTGGCACGGCGCTGCGACTACGCGCTGCACCTCGGCCTCACCGAGGCCGGCATGGGCACCAAGGGCACGGTGGCCTCGAGCACCGCACTGGGCGTGCTGCTGCAGGAGGGCATCGGCGACACCATCCGCGTGAGCCTCACCCCGCAGCCCGGCGAAGCGCGCACGCAGGAGGTGGTGGTGGCGATGGAGATCCTGCAATCGCTCGGCCTGCGCACCTTCAACCCCAGCGTCACCGCCTGCCCCGGCTGCGGCCGCACCACGAGCACCACCTTCCAGACCCTGGCCAAGCAGATCGATGATTTCCTGCGCGCGCAGATGCCGGTGTGGAAGGCGCGCTACCCCGGCGTCGAGACGCTGCGCGTGGCGGTGATGGGCTGCATCGTCAACGGCCCGGGCGAGAGCAAGCACGCCGACATCGGCATCAGCCTGCCGGGCACCGGCGAGGCGCCCGCCGCGCCGGTGTTCATCGACGGCGAGAAGGCCCTCACGCTGCGCGGCGAGGGCATCGCCGAGGAATTCCACAAGATCGTCGAGAGCTACATCGAGCGACGCTTCGGCTCGGCCACCGCGGCGCATTGATGCCCGCAGCGCTGACCGCTCCGCCACCCCTTTCGACTTGCCCGCGGCGCCCACGCGCCCAGACTCCCATGGCTCACCCGCCCCAGACCGCCAAGCCTGCCGACGCCCCGCTGCGGGCGGTGAAGGGCATGAACGACATCCTGCCCGCCGAGTCGCTGCGCTGGGAGTGGTTCGAGGACACCGTGCGCCGCCTGCTGGTGCGCTACGGCTACAGGGCGCTGCGCACACCCATCGTCGAACCCACCGCGCTGTTCGTGCGCGGCCTGGGGGAGGTCACCGACATCGTCGAGAAGGAGATGTACTCCTTCGAAGACAGCATGAACGGCGACCGCCTCACGCTGCGGCCCGAGGCCACCGCCGGCATGGTGCGCGCGATCAACGAACACAACGCGCTGTACAACGGGCCGCTGCGCGTGTGGCAGATGGGTGCGATGTTCCGCCACGAACGCCCGCAGAAGGGTCGCTACCGGCAGTTCCACCAGCTCGACGTGGAGGCCTTCGGTCATGCCGGGCCGGACGTCGACGCCGAACTCATCCTCATGGTGCGCGCGCTGTGGCGCGAACTCGGGCTGAAGGAGGGCGCCGATGTCGCGCTGGAACTCAACAGCCTGGGCCAACCGGCCGAGCGCCTGGCACACCGCGCCGCGCTGGTCGTGTACCTCGAGGCCCATGCCGGGCAACTCGACGAGGATGCATGCCGCCGGCTGCACACCAACCCACTGCGCATCCTCGACACCAAGAACCCCGCGATGCAGGCGCTGGTGGAGGGTGCGCCGCGCCTGATGGACTTCCTCGGGAGCGAGTCGCGCGCCCACTTCGAGGCGCTGTGCGCGGTGCTCGACGCCGCGGGGCTCGCCTACCGCATCAACCCACGACTGGTGCGTGGCATGGACTACTACAACCTGACGGTCTTCGAGTGGGTCACGCCGCACCTGGGCTCCCAGGCCACCATCTGTGGCGGCGGCCGCTACGATCAGTTGATGGAGCAACTGGGCGGCAAGCCGGCGCCTGGGGTGGGCTTCGGGCTGGGCATCGAACGGCTGCTGTTGCTGCTGGAGGTGCTGCACCTGCAGCCCCCGCCATGTGCGCCCGATGCCTACGCGGTGGTTCCCGATCTGGCGGCACTGCCGCGGGTCATGCCCGTGCTGGAGGCGTTGCGCGCGCAGGGGCTGGCGGTGGTGCTCCATGCCGGTGGAGGCAGCATGAAATCGCAGTTCAAGAAGGCCGACGCCAGCGGGGCGCGCCATGCCCTCATCTTTGGTGCGGACGAACTGGCGCGCGGCGAGGTGGCGATCAAACCCTTGCGCGACGCCGCCGCCGCCCAGTCCAGCCGCCTCATCGCCCAGGCGGCGACCTGGGCGCACGAATTGCGCACCGCATAATCACCGACTGCCCCTATTCCCGACCAGCGCCCACGCACCCATGGCCACACAACTCGACCTGCAAGAGCAGGAACAACTCGACGCCCTCAAGGCGTTCTGGAACAAGCAGGGCGACCTGATCACCTGGACCCTGGTGCTCGTGCTCGGCGCGTTTGCGGCCTGGAATGGCTGGCAATGGTGGCAGCGTGACCAGGCGCAGAAGGCCGCCGCGATGTTCGAGGAGCTCGACCGCGCCGTGCTCGCCGGCGACGCCGAGAAGACCGCGCGTGTCTTTGCCGACATGCAGCAGCGCTTCCCGCGCACCGCCTTCGCCGAGCAGGCCGGGCTGGCCGCGGCCAAGCTGCAGGTCGACAAGAGCCAGCTCGACGCCGCCAAGGCGAGCCTGGCGTGGGTCGCCGATCACGCCATGGAAGACGAGATGCGCAGCGTGGCTCGCTTGCGCCTGGCCGGCCTGCAGGCCGATGCCAAGCAGTACGACGAGGCGCTGAAGACGCTGGACGCGGCCAAGGGCGAGGGATTCGAGGCCCTGGTGGCGGACCGCCGCGGCGACATCCTCATGGCCCAGGGAAAGAAGGACGCGGCCAAGGCCGCTTACCAGGCCGCCTGGAAGGGCCTGGGCGAGAAGATCGACTACCGCCGCCTGGTGGAAGCCAAGCTCACCGCGCTGGGTGCGGCGCCGCAAGCGCCCGAGGGCGCGGCATCGGGGGCCGCCAAGTGATGCAGCGCCGCGCGCCGCGCGCGCTGCTGGCCCTGTCCCTGTGCGTTCTGGCCGCCTGCTCCTCGGACAAGCCCAAGCCCACGCCGCTCGAGAACGTCGCGCCGAAGATCGCCGGCCGCGAGGTCTGGCATGCGGGCATGGGGCGCATCGGCTACCCCATGGTGGCCGCGGCGCGCGACGGCGTGTTCTACGTCGCCTCGGGTGAGGGCGAGGTGCGTGCGCTGCAGGCCGACAGCGGGGCGCTGCTGTGGCAGGCGCGCACCGGCGCGGCGATCTCCGCCGGCGTGGGCAGCGACGGCCGCTTCACCAGCGTCGTCACGCGCGGCAACGAGGTCGTCACCTTCGAGGGCGGCCGCGAGGCCTGGCGCAAGCGCGTGCCCGCGGCCGTGGTCACGCCGCCCCTGGTGGCCGGCGAGCGCGTCTTCGTGATGGGGGTGGATCGCGCCGTGCATGCCTTCGACGCGCTGGATGGCCGCCGGCTGTGGACCTTCCAGCGCCCGGGCGACGCGCTCACGCTGGCCCAGGCCGGCGTGGTGGCGGCCTTCCGCAACACCCTGCTCGTGGGGCAGGGCCAACGCCTGGTCGCCCTGGATCCCCTGCGCGGCACGGTGCAGTGGGACGTGCCGATGGCTGCGCCGCGCGGCTCCAACGAGGTGGAGAAGCTGGCCGACCTCGTCGGGCCCCTGGTGCGCGTCGGCGACCGGGTGTGCGTGCGCGCCTTCCAGTCCGCGGTGGCTTGCGCCGACGCCGCCCAGGGCACCCTGCTGTGGTCGCGCAACGTGGGCGGCGTGCAGGCGGTGGCCGGCGACGCCGAGCGCGTCTTCGGCGCCGATGCCAGCGACCGCATCACCGCCTGGCAGGCGGGCAGCAGCGACGTCGCCTGGACGAGCGAGAAGCTCCTCTATCGCGGCCTCAGCGGCGCGCTCGCGGCCGGCCCGACGGTGGTTTTCGGTGACAGCCAGGGCTGGGTGCATTTCCTCTCCGCCGCCACGGGCGAACTGCAACTGCGGCTGCCCACCGACGGCAAGGCCGTGGTCGGCACGCCGGTCCTGTCGGGCACCACGCTGCTGGTGACGACGCAGGACGGCGGCCTGTTCGCGTTCCGGCCCCAGTGAGCCGCTCGTGAAGCCGGTCATCGCCATCGTCGGCCGGCCCAACGTGGGCAAATCGACCCTCTTCAACCGCATCACGAAGAGCCGTGACGCCATCGTCGCCGACCACGCCGGCCTCACCCGTGACCGCCACTATGGTGATGCGCGGCTGGGTGCGCGCGAGTTCATCGTCGTCGACACGGGTGGCTTCGAGCCCGACAAGCCCACCGGCGTGGTCGCCCAGATGGCGCGCCAGGCGCGCCAGGCGGTGGCCGAAGCCGACGCGGTGATCTTCGTCGTCGACGTGCGCGCGGGGCTCTCGGCGCAGGACCATGACATCGCGCGCTACCTGCGCACGCAGGAAAGGCGCGTCGTGCTGGCGGCGAACAAGGCCGAGGGCATGGTCGATTCACCGCTGCTGGCGGAATTCCACGAACTGGGCATCGGCGAGCCGCATCCCGTGTCCTCGGCCCACGGGCAAGGCGTGCGCAGCCTGCTCGAGGCGGCGCTGGCAGACTTCCCCGTGCCCGACGACGCCGACGCAGCCGACGCGCAGGGCGGCGCGGCCGAGCGCCCGATCCGCCTGGCGGTGGCCGGTCGGCCCAATGTCGGCAAGAGCACGCTCATCAACGCCTGGCTGGGCGAGGAGCGGCTGGTGGCCTTCGACCAGCCGGGCACGACGCGCGACGCCATCCACGTGCCCTTCGAGCGCGGTGGGCAGAAGTTCGAACTCATCGACACCGCCGGCCTGCGCCGCCGCGGCAAGGTCTTCGAGACGGTGGAGAAGTTCTCCGTCGTCAAGACCCTGCAGGCCATTGCCGATGCCAACGTCGTGCTGCTGCTGCTGGACGCCACGCAGGGCGTGAGCGACCAGGACGCGCACATCGCCGGCTACGTGCTGGAATCGGGCCGCGCCGTGGTGCTGGCGGTGAACAAGTGGGACGCCACCGACGACTACCAGCGCCAGACGCTGCAGCGTTCCATCGAAACCCGGCTCTCGTTCCTGCGCTACGCGCCGGTGGTGCACATCTCGGCCATCCGCCGCACCGGCCTGACGGCGTTGTGGAAGGCGATCGTGCAGGCGCATGCCTCGGCCACCGTGAAGATGCCCACGCCCTTGCTCACGCGCCTCGTGCACGAGGCCGCCGAACACCAGGCGCCGCCGCGCGAAGGGCGTTTCCGCCCGAAGATGCGCTACGCCCACCAAGGCGGCATGAACCCGCCGCTGGTGGTCGTCCATGGCACGTCGCTGGACCACGTGAGCGACAGCTACAAGCGCTTCCTCGAGGGTCGGCTGCGCGAGCACTTCAAGCTCGTGGGTACCCCGGTGCGCATCGAGATGCGCTCGGCGGCGAATCCTTTCGACGACAAGGGAACCTGAGCCTCGCGCCGGAACCCAACCCGCGCACCGCGACGCGGTGCGGGCGTTTCACTGTGATAAGGTGGGCGCTTGGACGCACTCAACACGGAGCATATCGTGAGCAACAAAGGCCAACTCTTGCAGGACCCCTTTCTGAACCTCCTGCGCAAGGAACATGTGCCGGTGTCGATCTACCTCGTCAACGGCATCAAGCTCCAGGGCCACATCGAGTCCTTCGACCAGTACGTGGTGTTGCTGCGCAATACCGTCACGCAGATGGTCTACAAGCACGCCATCTCCACCGTCGTGCCCAGCCGGGCGGTGAGTTTCCAGACCGGCGAGGCGGCCGATCCGGCCTGACCGCGCTGCGTCATCCCGCCGTCGCCTTGAGTCCTGCCCCCGACCTGGCCGCCCCGCGCGCTGAGGCGTCCAAGCGCGCCAAGCCCGAGGGCCGCGCTGAGCCCACGCGGGCCGTGCTCGTTGGCGTGGACGTGGCAGGCCAGGCCCACTTCGATGCCAGCCTGGACGAGCTGGCGCTGCTCGCCGCTTCGGCGGGCGACGAGGTGGTGTCGCGCGTCGTCGCGCGGCGCAAGGCCCCCGACCCGGCGCTGTTCATCGGCAGCGGCAAGGCCGACGAGATCAAGGCGCTGGTGGCTGCCACCGCGGCCCACGGCGTGATCTTCGACCAGGCCCTGAGCCCGGCGCAGCAGCGCAATCTCGAGAACCACCTGGGCGTGGCCGTGGCCGACCGCACCGCGCTCATCCTCGACATCTTCGCCAACCGTGCGCAGAGCTTCGAGGGCAAGCTGCAGGTGGAACTGGCACGCCTGCAGTACATGGCCACGCGGCTGGTGCGGCGCTGGAGCCACCTGGAGCGCCAGCAAGGCGGCATCGGCACGCGCGGTGGCCCGGGTGAGGCACAGATCGAGCTCGACCGGCGCATGATCGGCGAGCGCATCAAGTCGGTGAAGGAGCGGCTGGAGAAGGTCAAGCGCCAGCGCGGCACGCAGCGCAAGGCGCGCGAGCGCCGCGGCGGTTTGCGCGTCTCGCTGGTGGGATACACCAACGCCGGCAAGTCGACGCTCTTCAACGCCCTGGTCAAGGCCCACGCCTTTGCCGCCGACCAGCTCTTTGCCACGCTGGACACGACCACGCGTTCGCTCTGGCTGGGCCAGGCGCAGGCCGCGGTGTCGCTGTCGGATACGGTGGGCTTCATCCGCGACCTGCCGCACAAGCTGGTGGAGGCCTTCGAGGCCACCCTGCACGAGGCCGCGCAGGCCGACCTGCTGCTGCACGTGGTCGATGCGGCCAGCCCGCAACTGCTCGAGCAGCAGGCGGAGGTCGAACGCGTCCTTGGCGAGATTGGCGCCGGCGCGGTGCCGCAAGTGCTCGTCTACAACAAGTGCGACCTGCTCGAGGAGAGCCGGCGCTCGCGCGACGAGGCCGATTGGATCGAGGTCCACCCCGGCGTGCGCCGCCAGCGGGTCTTCGTCAGCGCGCGCACCGGCCAGGGGCTGGAGCGCCTGCGCCAGGCCATTGCCGAGGTGGCGCTGGAGCACTTGAATCGGGGTGCACAAACCCCACCTCATCTCCTTCCCGATGGCTCACCCGTGGTCAGCCCCGACAATGCCGCGTCTGCGGGCACGGGGCCTGCCACGGCCACCCTATCGCACCCCCATGCGTGACCTTCATCCTCCCCCCTTCCTCGCCCGCCTGGGTGCCGTGGCTACCGCCTTGTGGGCCGCACTTCATGCCTCGCTGCCGTGGCGCCGTGCGCAGCCGCTGGCCGGCGGCTCGCTGAGCTTCAGCAACCGCAACGACGGCCCCCCCGACCTGGACGAACTCTGGCGCGACTTCAACCGCAAGCTCAGCGGCCTGTTCGGCGGCAAGGGCGGCGGCGGGGGGCCACGTCGCGACGACGAGCGACCGGGCGGCCCGAGCCCATTCCAGCCCGACTTCAAGAGTGCCGGCATCGGCGCCGGCCTGATTGCCGTGGTCGCCCTGCTGCTCTGGCTGGGCAGCGGCTTCTTCATCGTGCAGGAGGGGCACCAGGCGGTGGTGACGACCTTCGGCAAGTTCAGCGGCATCAAGGACGCGGGCTTCCAGTGGCGCTTGCCCTACCCGGTGCAGGCGCACGAGATCGTCGCCGTCACGCAGCTGCAGTCGGTCGAGGTGGGGCGCAACTCGGTGGTGCAGGCCACCGGGCTGCGCGACTCCTCGATGCTCACGCAGGACGAGAACATCGTCGACATCCGCTTCACGGTGCAATATCGACGCGCCGACCCGCGCGCCTACCTCTTCGAGAACAACCATCCCGACGAGGCCGTGGTCCAGGCGGCCGAATCGGCGGTGCGCGAGATCGTCGGCCGCAGCCGCGTTGACCAAGTGCTCTACGAGCAGCGCGACGCCATCGCCGCCGACCTGGTGAAGTCGATCCAGGCGCAGCTCGACCGCCTCAAGGCGGGCATCGTCATCGCCAACGTCAACATGCAGAACGTGCAGGTGCCCGACCAGGTGCAGGCGGCGTTCAACGATGCGGTGAAGGCCACCGCCGACCGCGACCGTTTCAAGAACGAAGGCCAGGCCTACGCCAGTGACGTCATCCCCAAGGCACGGGGCACCGCGTCCCGGCTGGCGGAAGAGTCGGAGGGCTATCGCTCGCGGGTGACGGCGCAGGCCGAGGGCGATGCGCAGCGCTTCCGCTCGGTGCTCGCCGAGTACCAGAAGGCACCCGCGGTGACGCGCGATCGCCTCTACATCGAGACCATGCAGCAGATCTATTCCAACGTCACCAAGGTGATGGTGGACAGCCGCAGCGGCTCCAACTTGCTCTACCTGCCGCTGGACCGGCTGCTGCAGCAGGGTGCGGCGCCGGCCGCCGCGGGCGGCAGCCCGATCGCCGTCGTGCCGGGGCCGGCATCCCCGGCCGAGGCGACGACGACACAAAGCGTGGACATCCGCTCGCGCGACGGCACGCGCACGCGCGAACGCGAAGGCCGATGAACAGGGCAAGGCAGCAGACATGAACCGCATCGGACTCATCATTGCCAGCGCGCTGATCGCGCTCATGCTCGCCGCGAGCACCCTGTTCGTCGTCGACCAGCGCCAGGTCGGCGTGGTCTACGCGCTGGGCGAGATCAAGGAGGTCATCACCGCGCCGGGCCTGCACTTCAAGTGGCCGCCCCCGTTCCAGAACGTGGTCTTCCTGGACAAGCGCGTGCAGACGCTGGACAGCCCCGAGACGCGACCCATCTTCACCGCCGAGAAGAAGAGCCTGGTGATCGACTGGCTCGTCAAGTGGCGCATCGTCGAGCCGCGCCAGTTCATCCGCAACAACGGGGCGGACTTCCGCAACCTCGAGAGCCGCCTGTCGCCGGTGGTGCAGGCCGCGTTCAACGAGGAGATCACCAGACGCGACGTGCGCGGCGTGCTCGCCAAGGAACGCGAGAAGGTGATGCAGGACGTGCGCATGCGCCTGGCCGACGAGGCCAAGTCCTTCGGCATCGAGATCGTCGACGTGCGCATCAAGCGCGTGGACTTCGTCGCCGACATCACCGATTCGGTCTACCGCCGCATGGAGTCCGAACGCAAGCAGGTGGCCAACGAGCTGCGCTCGCAAGGCGCGGCCGAAGGCGAGAAGATCCGTGCCGATGCCGACCGCCAGCGCGAGGTCATCGTCGCCGAGGCGTATCGCGATGCGCAGAAGATCAAGGGCCTGGGTGACGCCAAGGCTTCGGCGCTGTATGCCGAGGCCTTCGGACGCGATGCGCAGTTCGCCCAGTTCTACCGCAGCCTGGAGGCGTATCGCGCCACCTTCCGCGGCAAGGGCGACGTGATGGTGCTCGATCCGGCCAGTGACTTCTTCCGTGCCATGCGTGGCGCGGGCCCGGCCGCTGCGGCGCCGGCACGCAAGTAGCTCCCACGCCGGCGCGCGCTCACCATGGGCGACCTGCTCCTGGGCGCGTTGGCGCTGATGCTCGTTTTCGAAGGGTTGCTGCCGTTCTTCAGCCCGCAGGCCTGGCGCAACGTGTTCGAGCGCGCCACGCGCATGTCCGACGGCCAGATCCGCTTCATCGGGCTGACGAGCATGGTCATCGGCGTGTTGCTGCTCGTCGTCTGGCACTAGCGCGGCGCGTGCGCGCCACCGCACTGCACGCCTGCGCTGGCGAGTGCGCGCCACGGCCCGCGCGCAGGCGGCCCGTACAATGCCGCTTTCAATACCGGTGGAGTTTCATGCGCTCTGCTTGGCTGCTGCCCGAGCACATTGCCGATGTCCTGCCACCCCAGGCGCGGCGGGTCGAGGAATTGCGCCGTGCGCTGCTCGACCGGGCCCGCGGCTACGGCTTCGAGCTCGTCATTCCGCCCCTGCTCGAGCATGTCGAATCCCTGCTTTCGGGGACCGGGCGCGAACTCGACCTGAAGACCTTCAAGCTCGTGGATCAATCCAGCGGCCGCATGCTCGGCGTGCGCGCCGACACCACGCCGCAGGCCGCGCGCATCGACGCCCACCTGCTCAACCGCGAAGGCGTGACGCGCCTGTGCTACTGCGGCCCGGTGCTGCACACGCGGCCTGCGGGCCTCGCGGCCACGCGCGAGCCGCTGCAGTTCGGCGCCGAGATCTTCGGCCATGCCGGGCTGGAGGCCGACCTCGAGGCGGCCGAGCTGGCGCTGGACTGCCTGCTCTCGGCGCGCGTCGGGCCCCTGGTCATCGACCTGGCCGATGCGCGCGTGCTGCGTGGCGTGCTGGCCGGCGTGCCGCTCGACGCGGTGCAGCTCGCCGAGGTGGTCCAGGCGTTGTCGGAGAAGGACAGCGCGGGGCTGGAGAGCCTGACCCGCGGCGTGCCCGACGAGTCGCGCGCCGGCCTGCGTGCGCTGCTGCGCCTGTACGGCGGCGACGAGGTGCTGGCCATGGCACGGCGCACGCTGCCGCAGCGCGCGCTCGTGCGCACTGCCATCGACCAACTGCAGTGGCTGGCCACGCATCTGCGCAGCGTGTCGGCGGACGTGCGCGTGGGCTTCGACCTCTCCGAGATGAGCGGCTACGCCTACTACAGCGGCCCGCGTTTCGCCATCTACGGCGCCGCCTGCAGCGACGCGCTGGCCCGCGGCGGTCGCTACGACGAGGTGGGGGCGATCTTCGGCCGCAACCGGCCGGCGGCGGGGTTCAGTCTCGATCTCAAGGCGCTGGCCGAAGTGGCCGGGCCCTCGCCGGCGCCCGCCGCGGTGCGCGCCCCGTGGGGCGAGGACGTCGAGCTGCGTGCCGCCGTGCGCGGTCTGCGCGAGGCCGGGGAGACGGTGCTGGCGATGCTCCCGGGCCACGCGCCGGAGTCGCAGGCATTCGAATTCGATCGTGAGCTGGTGCGGGTCGACGGCCATTGGGTGCTGCGCGCACTCGCGGCCCACCCGGCCCGCTCCCACTAAACCACAGCGAAGGACTCGCAGATCATGCAAACAGCCATCCGTCCCGCGGTGGGACGCAACGTGGTCGTCGTCGGCACGCAATGGGGGGACGAAGGAAAGGGCAAGGTCGTCGACTGGCTCACCGATCATGCCCAGGGGGTGGTGCGCTTCCAGGGCGGACACAACGCCGGGCACACGCTGGTCATCGCCGGCCGCAAGACGGCGCTGCAACTGATCCCGTCGGGCGTCATGCGCGCCGGCGTGGCGTGCTACATCGGCAACGGCGTGGTCGTCGACCCCGCCCACCTGCTGCTGGAGATCGCACGCATCGAGCAGCTCGGCGTGGAGGTGCGTCCGCGCCTGTTCCTGTCCGAGTCGTGCCCGCTCATCCTGCCCTTCCACGTGGGCGTGGACAACGCCAGGGAGGCGCGGCGCGAGAGCCGCGGCGGCGGCAAGATCGGCACCACGGGCAAGGGCATCGGCCCGGCCTACGAAGACAAGGTGGCGCGGCGCGCGCTGCGCGTGCAGGACCTCAAGCATCCGGCGCGCCTGGAGGCCAAGCTGCGCGAGCTGGTGGAGCTGCACAACGTCGAACTCGTGCATTGGCTGGGAGCGGCACCGCTGGACTGGCAGCCCATGCTCGACGCCATGCTCAGCGCGGCCGAAGAGCTGCGCCCGCTGATGGCCGACGTCGGCTACCGGCTCTACCGGGCGCACCGCGCGGGCGACAACCTGCTCTTCGAAGGCGCACAAGGCACGCTGCTGGACGTGGACCACGGCACCTATCCGTTCGTCACCTCGAGCAACTGCGTGGCGGGCAACGCCGCGGCCGGGGCGGGTCTGGGGCCGGGGCTGCTGCACTACATCCTGGGCATCACCAAGGCCTACACCACGCGCGTGGGCGGGGGTCCGTTCCCGACCGAGCTCGACATCGGCGCACAGGGCACGGTGGGCCACCATCTGTCCACGGTGGGTCAGGAGCGCGGCGTGGTCACCGGGCGCATGCGGCGCTGCGGCTGGCTCGACGCCGCGGCGCTGCGGCGCTCGATGATCATCAACGGCATCTCGGGCCTGTGCGTGACCAAGCTCGACGTGCTCGACGGCCTGCCGGAGATCAAGATCTGCACCGGCTACCGCATGGGCGGCCGCGAGCTCGACGTGCTGCCGCTGGACGCCGACGAGATCGCCCAGTGCGAGCCGGTCTACGAGACGCTGCCGGGCTGGAGCGAGAGCACCGCCGGCCTCACCAACTGGGAGCAGCTGCCGGGCAACGCGCGGCGCTACCTCGAGCGCATGCAGGCACTCATCGGTGCACCCATCGACATGGTCTCCACGGGCCCCGACCGCGTGCACACCATCCTCTTGCGCCACCCGTTCCGCGCCTGAGCGCAGCCGCTCACCGCCAGGCTACCTGAAGGAGATCCACGAGCATGCTCACCGACGACGGCAAGCACCTGTATGTGTCCTGGGACGAGTACCACCTGCTCACCGAGCGCCTGGCCCTGAAGGTGGCGCACTCGGGCTGGCAGTTCGACCAGATCCTGTGCCTGGCGCGCGGCGGCATGCGGCCGGGCGATGTGCTCTCGCGGGTTTTCGACACGCCGCTGGCGATCATGTCGACGAGTTCCTACCGCGCCGAGGCCGGCACGATCCAGGGCCGCCTGGACCTGGCCAAGTACATCACCATGCCCAAGGGCGAGCTCGCCGGCCGCGTGCTGCTGGTGGACGACCTGGCCGACACCGGGCACACGCTGCGCGCGGTGGTCGACCGACTGCGCGGCATACCGTCCATCCAGGAGCTGCGCGCCGCGGTGATCTGGGTCAAGGGCGTGTCCAGCTACACCCCCGACTACTACGTCGAGATGCTGCCCACCAGCCCGTGGATCCACCAGCCGTTCGAGGAGTACGACACGCTACGGCCGGACAAGCTGGCGCGGAAGTTCGCCGTCTGAGCGGCGGCGCGCGCCCAAAGAAAATGGCCGACACTTGCATGTCGGCCATCCATTTCATCTGGTGCCCAGGAAGGGACTCGAACCCCCACGCCGTTAAGCGCTAGTACCTGAAACTAGTGCGTCTACCAATTCCGCCACCTGGGCTTTCAGGAACCGAGGATCATACCATTATCAAGAACGAAATCACAAGCCAGAGCGCACCCAGCCCCGCCCTCATGGGCGAGTTCGACGGCCGCATCGAGGGCCACCGCGACGGCCACGGGTTCGTCGTGCTGGACAACGGCGAACCCGACATCTATCTGGCGCCGCAAGAGATGCGCAGCGTGCTGCACAAGGACCGCGTGCGCGTGCGCGTGCTGCGCTACGACCGCAGGGGCCGCCCGGAAGGGCGCGTGCTCGACATCCTGGAGCGGCGCAAGACGCCGATCATCGGCCGCCTGTTGCATGAAAGCGGGCAGTGGGTGGTGGCCCCCGAGGACAGCCGCTATGGCCAGGACATCCTGATTCCAAAGAACGCCATGGCCGGAGCCGCAGTGGGCCAGGTGGTTTCGGTGGAACTCACCGAGTCGCCCTCGCTGCACTCGCAGCCGGTGGGCCGCGTCGCGGAGGTGCTTGGAGAGATCGACGATGCGGGCATGGAGATCGAGATCGCGGTGCGCAAGTACGAGGTGCCGCACGAGTTCAGTGCCGAGACACTGGCCCAGGCCGCCGCGCTTCCCGAGAAGCTGCGACCGGTCGACCGCAAGAACCGCGTCGACCTGAGCGACGTGCCGCTGGTGACCATCGACGGCGAGGATGCGCGCGACTTCGACGACGCCGTGTACTGCGAACCCTTCAAGCGCGGCCGTGGCAAGTCGGCGCTGGAGGGTTGGCGCCTGATCGTCGCCATCGCCGACGTGAGCCACTACGTCAAGCCCGGCGACCCTCTGGACGAAGACGCCTACGAGCGCGCCACCTCGGTGTACTTCCCGCGCCGCGTGATCCCGATGCTGCCGGAGAAGCTGTCCAACGGCCTGTGCTCGCTCAATCCGCAGCAGGAACGCCTGGCGATGGTCTGCGACATGGTCGTGGCCGCCGACGGCAGCATCGAGGCCTATCAGTTCTACGCCGCGGTCATCAACTCGCACGCGCGCCTGACCTACAGCGAGGTCGCCGCGGTGCTCGCCAACACGCGCGGGCCCGAAGCGCACCGGCGCAGCGATGTCGTGCCGCACCTGCTGCACCTGCACGAGGTCTACCGCGCGCTGCTCAAGCAGCGCGGCAAGCGCGGCGCGGTGGACTTCGAGACCACCGAGACGCAGATCGTCTGCGACGAGGGCGGGCGCATCGAGAAGATCGTGCCGCGCGTGCGCACCGAGGCGCACCGGCTGATCGAGGAGGCCATGCTCGCGGCGAATGTGTGCGCGGCCGAATTCATCGCCGACGCCGAGCACCCCTGCCTGTACCGCGTGCACGAGGGGCCCACGGCGGAGAAGCGCATCGCCCTGCAGGCGATGCTCAAGGCGTTGGGCCTGGGCGTGCACTTGAGCGACGACCCGTCGCCGGGTGAGATCCAGGCCATTGCCCAGGCGGTGCAGGGGCGGCCCGATGCGCTGCAGATCCACACCCTGCTGCTGCGCTCGATGCAGCAGGCCATCTACACGGTGAGCAATGCGGGCCATTTCGGCCTGTCCTACGACGCCTACACGCACTTCACGAGCCCGATCCGGCGCTACCCGGACCTGCTCGTGCACCGCGTGATCAAGGCCGTCCTGGCGTCGCGCCGCTACCACCTGGCGGCCAGCGCCAAGACGCGCACGCCCGAGATTCGCAAGGGCGGCAAGCTGCCACGGGCGGCGGCCAAACCGATGTCCGAGGAGATGGCGCTGTGGGAGGCGGCCGGCGGGCATTGCAGCGCCAACGAGCGGCGCGCCGACGAGGCCAGCCGCGACGTCGAGGCCTGGCTCAAGTGCCGCTACATGCGCGAGCACCTGGGCGAGGAGTTCGCCGGCACGGTCAGCGCGGTGGCGGCCTTCGGCCTGTTCGTGACCCTGGATGCGCTGTACGTCGACGGCCTGGTGCACATCACCGAGCTCGGCGGTGAGTACTACCGCTTCGACGAGGCGCGTGGCGAGCTGCGCGGCGAGCGCACCGGCATCCGCTATGCCGTGGGCGCACGCGTGCGGGTGCAGGTGAGCCGCGTGGACCTGGACGGCCGCAAGATCGATTTCCGCATGGTGCGCGATGGCGAGCCCGTGCGCCCGCCAGCCCGCGACAAGCCGCGTGCAGCGGGCAAGGTCGCGGAGCTTGCCGGGGTGCTCGAGATCGACCGCGAGGTGAAGGCGGCGACGCGGGTGGCGCGCGCCAAGGGGACGGCCGAAGGCACCCCGCGTTCGCGCCATCCGGCAGCGCAACGGCCCGCGCCGCGCTCGCGCACGCGGCGCTGAGGCACGGGCGCAGGACGGCGGGTCAACCCGCGCTGCGGCGCGCCAGGGTTTCGACGAGGTCCGCCGCGCGCAGCGGCACGGCGTGCGCCGCGCCGGGCCAGAGGTCGGCGGCGCGTCCGTGCCACCAGGCGGCAGCCGCGGCGATCCGGTGGCCCGGTGCGCCGGGCGATTGGGCCCACAGGCCAGCCGCCCAGCCCGCAAGGACGTCGCCCGTGCCCGCCGTGGCCAGTGCGGCGTTGCCCGTGCTGTTGATGCGCGGGCGCTGGCCGGCTTCGGCGATGACGCTGCCCGAACCCTTGAGCAGCACCGTGGCGCCCAGGGCGCTGGCAAGCGCGTGTGCGGCGTCCAGGCGCTGCGCCTGGACCTCGGCGACGTTGCGGCCGAGCAGGCGTGCGGCTTCCAGCGGGTGCGGCGTGAGCAGCGTGGCCTGCCCGCGCCCAGCGCGCCGGCGCACGAGGGCCGCCAGCGCGTCGTCCGCGGCGATGGCGTTGAGCGCGTCCGCGTCCAGCACCAGGCGCGGCGCGTGCGAGAGCAGGGGGGGCAGGGCTTCGCGCACGGCGTCGCCGCCACCGCAGCCGCAGACCACCGTGGTGGTGGCGATCACAGCGGCGGGCGAGAGCCACCACGCGGCCCGCGCCATGAGCTCGGGGCGCACGGGGTCGAAGGTCGGCGCGGTGGCGTCGAGCAGGCCGACATAGACGCGGCCGGCCCCTGCGGCGAGCGCAGCGCGCGCGGCCAGCCAGGCGGCACCCACCATGCCCGCGGCGCCGCCGACGACCGCCACGTCGCCGCAGCTGCCCTTGTGTGTGGCGTGCGGTCGGTGCGCGGCGGGTGGCGGGCCGCAGAGCCAGGCGCTGGGGTCGGACGCCGCCACGCCCAGGCGGGCCAGCCACATGTCCCCGGCGTGGTCGCGGCCGGCGCCGGTGAAGCACCCGGGCTTCAAGGTCAGGAGCGCGAGCGTGGCCGTGGCGCGCACGGCGCAAGTGCCCAGGCGCATGCCGCTGTCGGGATGCAGCCCCGAGGGGAGGTCCACGGCCAGCACCGGCGCGGACGTGGCGTTGATGCCGGCAATGGCCTCGCCCAGTGCGCCCTCGGGCGCGCGCCGCGTGCCCAGGCCGAGCAAGGCGTCGAGCACCAGATCGGCGCGGCGCACAGCGGACGCTGGCGCCGGGCCGATGGGCACGCCGGCGCGCTGCGCGTCGGCCAGCGCGAGCGCGGCATCGGCCGGCAGCCGCGCCGGGTCGGCAAGCAGGACCACGTGGACGCTCTTGCCCGCCACGTGCAGGTGCCGCGCCGCCACCAGGCCGTCACCGCCGTTGTTGCCGGGGCCGGCCCACACCTGGATGTGCTGCGCGTGCGGGGCCAGCGCCAGTGCCAGGCGGGCCACCGCCTCGCCGGCACGCGCCATGAGGGTGTGCGGCGCACTCGTGGCCAGCGCGGCTTGCTCGACGAGGCGCGAGCTCTGGGCGTCGTGCAGGGGCCAGGGGCCACCCACGGCGTCGATGCGCTGCACTCGAGCCTCGGGGTTGCTCAGCATGCGGGGATTGTCGGCCCGTTCAGCGCAGGCGCGCCAGCGTGAGGCGGGACAGGTCGATGGGCGCCGTGCGGCCGCTGATGCGCTCGGCGAGCGCGCGCGCCGAACCGCAGGCCAGCGCCCAGCCGTTCGCTCCATGGCCCAGGTTCAGCCACACGCCCGGCGCGCCGCTTTCGCCGAGCACCGGCGTGCCGTCGGGCAGCATGGGACGGGCGCCCTTCCAGTGCTGCGCCTCGCGTGCCAGGGCGACGCCGGGGAACCAGTCGTCGAGCACGCGGTACAGGGCGCGCAGCGGTGCGGCCGCCTGGTGATCGAGCCGACCCCCGATCTCGGCGCAGCCCGACACGCGCACGCGCTGGCCCAGCCTGGAGATGGTGACCTGGTAGCGTTCGTCGATGAGTGCCGCGTGCGGTCCCACGGGCACCAGGCTGTCGAAGTGGCGCAGCGGGGCGGTCACCGAATAGCCATGGATTGCCGCCAGCGGCAGCCTCAGGCCCAGCCCGTGCAGCAGGTCATGGGCCTGCGCCCCGGCGCAGACGACGACGGCATCGAAGGCCTCGCACGCGCCACGCTGGGTGGTCAGCGTCGGGCGCGTGCCCGGCGTGACGGCGGCCACGGGCGTGTCGAAACGGAAACGCGTGCCCAGCTTCTGCGCCTCGGCCTTGAGCAGGTGCGCGAAGTGGCGGCAATTGCCCACGCCATCCTGGGGCAGGTGGATCGCCGCGTGCAGCGGCATCTCGGGGTTCAGGCCGGGCTCGATCTGGCGGCAGCGCGCGCCATCGACCACTTCGTGAGGCACACCGCGTTCGCGCAACACCGCCAGCCCGGCGCGAGCCGACTTCAGGTCGCGCTCGCGCCGCAGCAACACGACGAAGCCCGGCCTTTGCTCGTATTCCAGGTGCAGGGTGCGCGTGAGCTCGAGCAGCCGATCCCGGCTGAACTGCGCCAGATCCTGCAACGCGCGGCGGTTGGCCGCGTACACGCGCGGTCTGCAGGCGCGCCACCAGCGCCACATCCAGGGGAGCTCGACCAGCGCGCCTGCGCCGCCCAGGCGCACCGGTGCGTCGCGCCGCACGATCTGCTGCAGCAGACCCCAGGGCATGCCCGGCGCGGCCCACGGGGCGACATAGCCCGGCACCACGGCACCCGCGTTGGCGAAGCTCGCCTGCGCCGCCACGACCCCGGCGCGCTCGTAGGCCATGACCTCGTGCCCGAGGGCCGCGAGTTCGTAGGCGGTGGTCACGCCGATGATCCCGGCGCCGACGACGGCCACCTTCATGCGCATCTCCCGCGGTGGGGCCGGGCCCGTGCGGCGCCAGGCAAGGCTGCTTCGAGACCGGCGCGCCGAGCCTGCGGCCCGGGGGTGCATGGTAGAATCATCCGGTTTGCCTCTGAGGGGGTGCGTTGTCGCGGCGTAAGCCGCAAGAGCGTGTCCCGCAGCCGGCGCCCACGCATCGCGTGGCGGGCGGGCTGCCCTGGGGCAGGCCAATCGCGAACCCGACCGGACCAAGGTGTCGCGGCTCGTTGAGGCTGTTCGACAAGAGCAGCCTCGCGAGCCACGATGAAGCGGCGGGATTCTAGACTCAACCTTCGGAGTTTCCATGACTGTCTCCATGCGTGAAATGCTGGAAGCGGGTGTCCATTTCGGCCACCAGACGCGCTTCTGGAATCCCAAGATGGCCCCGTACATCTACGGCCATCGCAACAAGATCCACATCATCAACCTCGAGAAGACGCAGCCGCTCTTCGAGGACGCGATGAAGTTCATCCGCCAGCTCGCGAGCAAGCGCGGCACGATCCTGATGATCGGTACCAAGCGCCAGGCGCGCGAGGTCATCTCCATGGAGGCCCAGCGCTGCGGCATGCCCTATGTCGACCAGCGCTGGCTGGGCGGCATGATGACCAACTTCAAGACCGTCAAGGGGTCGTTGAAGAAGCTCAAGGACATGCAGGCCACCAAGGAGGCCGGCACCGAGCAGATGATCAAGAAGGAAGGCCTGATGTTCGAGCGCGAGCTGGTCAAGCTCGAGAAGGACATCGGCGGCATCCAGGACATGAGCGCGCTGCCCGACGCGATGTTCGTCATCGACGTGGGCTACCACAAGATCGCCGTGGCCGAGGCCAAGAAGCTGGGCATCCCGGTGATCGGCATCGTCGACACCAACCACTCGCCGCTGGGTATCGACTACGTGGTCCCCGGCAACGACGATTCCGCCAAGGCCGTGGCGCTGTATGCGCGCGCGGTGGCCGATGCCGTGCTCGAAGGCAAGGCCAACGCCACCAGCGACGTGGTGCAGGCGGTCTCGGCCGCCGGCGACGAATTCGTCGAAATCAGCGAAGGCAGCTGATCGCCCGCCCCGGGGTCGCAGACGCACGCCGCTGGCGTGGGCTGCGACTGCCGCCTTTGGCACCGGACACCGCCGTGCCCGGTGAGCACATGCACTGAATGGAGATGACGATGCCCGCAATCACTGCAAGCATGGTGGCCGAACTGCGCGCCAGGACGGATGCACCGATGATGGAATGCAAGAGAGCACTCACCGAGGCCGATGGCGACTCGGCGCGTGCCGAGGAAATCCTGCGCGTCAAGCTGGGCAGCAAGGCCAGCAAGGCCGCCGCCCGCATCACCGCCGAAGGCGTGGTCGCCGCCTCGATCACCGGCCGCACCGGCGCGCTGGTGGAAGTCAACTGCGAAACCGACTTCGTCTCCAAGAACGACGCCTTCCTCGCCTTTTCCCACGCCGTGGCGGCCCTGGTCGCCGAGCACGACCCGGCGGATGTGGCCGCGCTGGCCGCGCTGCCGCTGACCCAGGACGGCTTCGGCCCGACGGTGGAGGACGTGCGCAAAGGCCTCATCGGCAAGATCGGCGAGAACATGTCGGTGCGGCGCTTCAAGCGCTATGCCGGCGGCGGTGCCCTGGCGTGCTACCTGCACGGCACGCGCATCGGCGTGGTCGTCGAATACACCGGCGACGAGGTGGCCGCCAAGGACGTGGCCATGCACGTGGCGGCGATGAAGCCCAAGGCGCTGGCCACCAGCGACGTGCCAGTTGCCCTGGTGGAGGTCGAGCGCCGCGTTGCCGCGGAGAAGGCCGCCGAGGACTCCGCGGCCGCCGTGGCCGCCGGCAAGCCGGCGCAGTCGCCGGAGATCGTGACCCGGCGCGTCGAAGGCGCGGTGCAGAAGTTCCTCAAGGAGGTGTCGCTCCTCAACCAGCCCTTCGTCAAGAACGACAAGCAAAGCGTGGAGCAAATGCTCGAGGACAAGGCCACCCAGGTGGCCGGCTTCACGCTCTACGTGGTGGGCGAGGGCCTGGAGAAGCGCAGCGAGGATTTCGCCGCCGAGGTCGCCGCGCAGGTGGCCGCCGCCAAGGCGCAGTGACGCGGCATGGCCCAGCCGGCGCGCGCCGCGAGGCGCTGCGCCGGGCCCTTACACTGCGGGCTTTCCCAGGGGAATCGAGTTGATGCCGGCCTACAAGCGCATCCTGCTGAAGCTGTCGGGCGAGGCCCTCATGGGCGACGACGCCTACGGCATCAACCGCGCCACCATCGTGCGCATGGTGCGCGAGGTGCAGGAAATCACCCAGTTGGGCTGCGAGGTGGCGGTGGTCATCGGCGGGGGCAACATCTTCCGCGGCGTGGCCGGTGGAGCGGTGGGCATGGACCGTGCGACCGCCGACTACATGGGCATGCTGGCCACCGTGATGAACGCCCTGGCGCTGGCCGACACGATGCGCCAGGAAGGCATGACCGCGCGCGTGATGTCGGCCATCGCCATCGACCAGGTGGTCGAGCCCTACGTGCGGCCCAAGGCGCTGCAATACCTCGAGGAAGGCAAGGTCGTGGTCTTCGCCGGCGGCACCGGAAACCCCTTCTTCACCACCGATACCGCCGCCGCGTTGCGCGGCGCGGAGATCGGTGCCGAGGTGGTGCTCAAGGCGACCAAGGTCGACGGCGTGTACAGCGCCGACCCGAAGAAGGATCCCGCGGCGACGCGCTATGCCCGCATCAGTTTCGACCAGGTCATGGTCAGGCAGCTGCAGGTGATGGATGCCACGGCTTTCGCCCTGTGCCGCGACCAGAAGCTGCCGGTGCGCGTGTTCAGCATCGTCAAGCCCGGAGCCCTGAAGCGCGTCGTCCTCGGTGAGGACGAAGGCACGCTGGTGCATGTTTGAGGAGGTTGACCTCGCTATGACTGTCATGACCATCACGGAGATCAAGCACACCGCCGAGCAGAAGATGGCCAAGTCCATCGAGGCGTTCAAGAACGAGTTGCACAAGATCCGCACGGGCCGCGCCCACCCCGGCCTGCTCGACCAGGTGCACGTGGACTACTACGGCGCCATGGTGCCGATCAGCCAGGTCGCCAACCTCACGCTGCTCGACGCGCGCACCATCGGTGTGCAGGCCTGGGAAAAGGGCATGGGCGCGAAGATCGAGAAGGCCATACGCGAGTCCGACCTCGGCCTCAACCCGGCCGCGCAGGGTGACTTGCTGCGCGTGCCCATGCCCGCGCTCACCGAGGAGCGCCGCAAGGAGCTGACCAAGGTCGTGCGCCACTTGGGCGAGGAGTCGCGCATCGCCGTGCGCGCCGTGCGGCGCGAGGCCAACGAGCACCTGAAGAAGCTGCTCAAGGACAAGGAAGTCGCCGAGGACGACGAGCACCGCGCCCAGGACGAGGTGCAGCGCCTCACCGACCGCATGATCGCCGAGATCGACCGCCTCGTGCACGCCAAGGAAGCGGAAGTGATGGCGGTCTGATCCCGCCGTCCGACTGCCCGCACCCATGGCCGACCTCTCCGACGCCCATTCCGCAGCCCTACCTGCGCCACCCTCGGGTGGATGCGTTCCGCGCCACGTGGCGCTGGTGATGGACGGCAACGGCCGCTGGGCCAAGCAGCGCTTCATGCCGCGCTTCTTCGGCCACAAGCAGGGCGTGGACGCACTCGTGCGTGCCGTCGACGCGTTCGCCGACCGCGGTGTCCAGTACCTCACCGTGTTCGCCTTCTCCTCAGAGAACTGGAAGCGTCCGAGCGAGGAAGTCTCGGGCCTGATGGGGCTGGTGCTGGTGGCGGTGTCCAAGTACCTCACCAAGCTCGCCGGCGACGGCGTGCGCATCCGCATCGTCGGCGACCGCTCGGCCGTGTCCGACAAGCTGCGCAGCGCCTGGGAGCACGCCGAGGAAATGACGCGCGAGAACACGCGCATCACGCTGGCCGTGGCCTTCAACTACGGCGGCCGCTGGGACATCCTGCAGGCCTGCCGCAAGGCCCTCAGCGAAGGCCTCCCGGCGCAGGCCCTGGACGAGGCCTGGCTCGCGCAGCACATGGCGCTGTCCTTCGCCCCCGACCCGGATCTGTTCATCCGCACCGGGGGCGAGATGCGCATCAGCAACTTCCTGCTCTGGCAGGCGGCGTACTCGGAACTGTTCTTCACGGATTGCCTGTGGCCCGACTTCGGGCCGGCGCAGATCGACGCCGCCCTGGCCGCCTACGCCCGTCGCGATCGCCGTTTTGGTGCCATCCACCCGAACCAGGTCGTGCCCGAGAGCACCTAGCGGATGCTGCGTCAGCGTGTCATCACCGCGCTCGTGCTCGTGGCCTTGTTGCTTGCGTCGCTGGCCAGCGACAGTCCCTGGCCCTTCGCCATGCTCACGCTGCTGCTGATGGCGGCGGCGGGCTGGGAGTGGGGGCGCCTGAACCAGGCTGGGAGCCTGCCGGCCCTGGCCATGGGGGGCGCGGTGGCACTGGGCGGCGCGGCGGCACTGGCCGCGGGGTGGGCACAGCGCCCGCCGCAAGCCCTGTGGTGGTCCATCACCGCGCTGTGGGTGGCTGCGGGCTTCGTCGCGTTGCGCCGCGGCCCGCAGGCCTGGCCGCAACTGCCCAGGGTGGCGCGTTGGGCGCTTGGCCTGCTGGGGCTGTGGGCGGCCTGGCTGGCGCTGGCGCATGCCCGCTCCGTGGGCATCAATTTCATGCTCTCCGCGCTGTGCCTGGTGTGGGCTGCCGACATCGCCGCCTACTTCGGCGGCCGCGCCTTCGGCCGGCGCAAGCTGGCGCCGAGCATCAGCCCGGGCAAGAGCTGGGAAGGCGTGTGGTCGGGGATGCTCGGGGCGGTGGTGCTCGCGGGGGCGTGGATCTGGCTCGACGGGCGTCTGGACTGGGACGGTACGAGCCTGTTTTCGCGGCTGCAGCAGGCGCTGGGCGGCGCCGGGATGGTGCTCGCCGTGCTCGCGCTGAGTGCGCTCAGCGTGCTGGGTGACCTGATCGAGTCGCTCGTCAAGCGCGCTGCAGGGGCCAAGGACAGCAGCCAGCTCTTGCCCGGTCACGGCGGCGTGCTCGACCGCGTCGATGCGCTGCTGCCGGTGCTGCCGGCGGTGCTGGCGCTGACCGCGTGGAGTGCGCCTTGAGCGGCCCTCGCCAGCGCCTGGTGATCCTGGGCTCGACCGGCTCGGTGGGTGCCAGCACGCTGGACGTGGTGGCGCGTCACCCGGACCGCTTCGACCTGGTGGGCCTGTCGTCGTACCAGCGCATGGACGTGCTGCTGGAGCAGTGCCGGCGCTTGCGGCCGCGCCGCGTGGTCGTGCCGACGATGCAGCGTGCCACCGAGATGCGCCAGGCGTTGCGGCAGGCCGGCCTGGGCACGCAGGTGCAGGCCGGCGCACAGGCCCTGTGCGAGCTCGCCGCGGGCGACGATGTGGACAGTGTCATGGCCGCCATCGTCGGCGCCGCGGGCCTGCCGCCGTGCCTGGCTGCGGCGCGCGCCGGCAAGCGGCTGCTCCTGGCGAACAAGGAAGCGCTGGTGGTGGGCGGCGCGCTCTTCATGCGCGCCGTGGCCGAGGGTGGCGCGACGCTGCTGCCCATCGACAGCGAGCATTCGGCGGTCTTCCAGTGCCTGCCGCTGGAGCGCTCGAGCTGGGCGCAGCGCATCGACCACATCGTGCTCACGGCCAGCGGCGGCCCCTTCCGCACGCACGCGCCGGAGAGCCTGCACGACATCACCCCCGAGCAGGCGGTGGCGCACCCGAACTGGGTCATGGGGCGCAAGATCTCGGTCGATTCGGCGACGATGATGAACAAGGCCCTCGAGGTCATCGAGGCCCACTGGCTCTTCGATCTGGAGCCCGAGCGCATCAAGGTGGTGATTCACCCGCAGAGCATCATCCACTCGATGGTCGTGTGCCGCGACGGCTCGGTGCTGGCGCAACTGGGCACGCCGGACATGAAGGTGCCGATTGCCTACGGCTTGTCTTTCCCCGAGCGCATCGAGTCCGGCGCGCCGCGGCTGGACTTCACCACGCTGCAGTCCTTGAGCTTCGAAGTCCCCGACCCGCGCCGCTTTCCCGGCCTGCAGCTGGCCTGGGATGCGCTGCGCGCACCGGCCGGGACGACGGCGGTGCTCAATGCGGCCAACGAGGAAGCCGTGGCGGCCTTTCTCGCCGGAACCATCGGCTTCACGGCGATTCACAGGGTGAATGCCCAGACCCTCGAACGCCTGCCGGCCAAACTCGCTGCCGACCACGGCCTGGACGAGCTGCTCGAGCTGGACCGCCGCGCCCGTGAAGTGGCGCGGCAGGCGATGACCGGGTTGGCGCCGTGACCACCCTGCTGGCCTTCGTCTTCACGCTGGGCGTGCTCGTCGTCGTGCACGAGTACGGCCACTACCGCGTGGCGCGGGCCTGCGGCGTGAAGGTGCTGCGCTTCTCGGTGGGCTTCGGCCGCGTGCTCTGGCGCCGCCAGAGCTCGCCGCAGGCCACCGAGTTCGTCGTCTGCGCTCTGCCTCTGGGCGGCTACGTGCGCATGCTCGACGAGCGCGAGGGCGCGGTCGACGCGGCCGACTTGCCGCGCGCGTTCAATCGTCAGCCGCTGTGGGCCCGCGCCGCCATCGTCCTGGCCGGGCCGCTGGCCAACCTGGCGCTGGCCGTCGTGCTCTACGCTGCGGCCCACTGGATCGGCATCGAGGAGCCCAAGGCGCTGATGGGCCCGCCGGTGGCCGGCAGCCTGGCCGAGCGTGCCGGCCTGCGTGCCGGCGACTGGGTGCATGCGGTGGCCCCAGCCGACGGCGACTGGCAGGACGTCTCTTCGCTCCCGGACCTGGGCTGGCAGGTGGCGCAGGCGGCCGTGCGCCGCGAGTCGCTGCGCCTGCAGCTCACGGACCGCGCCGGGCGTGCCCCGCGCGAAGTCATGCTCGACCTCTCGGGCATCGAGGGCGGCGAGGTCGACGCCGCCCTGGCGCGCAGGATCGGCCTGGGTGGGCCGTACAGCGAGCCCGTGCTGGGCGAGGTGAAGAGCGGGGGGCCCGCAGCCAGCGCCGGGCTGCGGCCGGGCGACCGCGTGCTCTCGCTGGGTGGCGTGCCCATCGTCGACGCCAAGAACATCGTCGAGCGCGTGCGCGGCGCGGTGCGCGACGGGCAGCCCGTGCCGCAGCAGTGGGTGGTGGAACGCGACGGCCGCATGCTGAGCCTGGCGGTGACGCCGCGCGTGGTCCAGGAAGGCGGCCAGACCTTCGGCCGCGTCGAGGTCGTGCCGGGTCAGCCGCCGCAGCGCGTGACCGTGCGCCACGGCCCGCTGCAGGGGCTGCAGCAAGGCGCGCGGCGCACCTGGGAAGTCTCCACCCTCACGGTGAAGATGCTCGGCCGCATGCTCGTGGGCCAGGCCTCGCTGAAGAACCTCAGCGGGCCGTTGACCATCGCCGACTACGCCGGCCAATCGGTGGGCAAGGGCCTGACCTTCTACCTCGGCTTCCTCGCGCTGGTGAGCGTGAGCCTGGGCGTGCTCAACCTCTTGCCGCTGCCCATGCTCGATGGCGGGCACCTGATGTATTACATTTTCGAGGGCGTCACCGGCCGCCCGGTCTCCGACCTGTGGCTGGCCCGGCTGCAACGCGGCGGCATCGTCGTGCTGCTGATGATGATGTCGATCGCCCTGTTCAACGACGTGACCCGCCTGTTGGGTCTGCACTGAATCCCATGCTCCCTGCCTTCCCGATCGGACCGCTGCGCCCCGCCGCGGCCCTCATGGTGGTCCTCGCGTCCGCCGCCGCCGTGCCCAATGCCTGGGCCGTGGCGCCCTTCGTGCTCAAGGACATCCGGGTCGAGGGCCTGCAGCGCACCGACCCGGGCACGGTGTTCGCCGCGCTGCCCTTTCGCATCGGCGACACCTACAGCGACGACAAGGGCTCGGCGGCCTTGCGCTCGCTTTTCGCCACGGGTCTGTTCAAGGACGTGCGCATCGAGATCGAGGGCGCCGTGGCGGTGGTCATCGTCGACGAGCGTTCGATCATCGGCAGCGTCACCTTCGTCGGCCTGAAGGAGTTCGACAAGGAGCCCTTGCTCAAGTCG
This sequence comes from Rubrivivax sp., assembly GCA_020720385.1. GTDB lineage: Bacteria > Pseudomonadota > Gammaproteobacteria > Burkholderiales > Burkholderiaceae_C > Rubrivivax. Next base: position 16,591 of record DYOR01000010.1, on the reverse strand, counting down.
CTGAAGGACGCGGGCATCGGCGAAGGCCTGCCTTTCGACAAGGCCCTGGTCGATCGCGCCGAGCAGGAAATCAAGCGCCAGTACCTCAGCCGCAGCCTCTACGGCGCCGAAGTGGTGACGACGGTCACGCCGCTGGAGCGCAACCGTGTCAACGTCACCTTCACCATGACCGAAGGCGACGCCGCGCACATCAAGGACATCCGCATCGTCGGCGCCGGCGCCTTCTCGGAGCGCACCTTGCTCGACCTCTTCGAACTCACGCCGGGGGGCTGGTTCACCTGGTACAGCAAGTCCGACCGTTACTCGCGCAGCAAGCTCAATGCCGACCTGGAAAAGCTGCGTGCCTACTACGTCAACCGCGGTTACCTCGAGTTCGCCATCGAGTCCACGCAGGTGACGATCTCGCCCGACAAGCAGACCATCTCCATTTCCATCTCCATCAAGGAGGGCCAGCCCTACACCGTCACCTCGGTGCGGCTGGAGGGCGACTACCTGGGCAAGGAGAAGGAGTTCCAGTCCTACATCCTGCTGCGTCCCGGCCAGCCCTACCGCGGCGATGCGGTCACCGAGACGGCCAAGCGCTTCCAGGACCTCTTCGGCCTGTACGGCTATGCCTTTGCCCGCATCGAACCGCGACCGGAGATCAACCGCGGCGCGGCGCAGGTGGCGGTGGTCTTCGCCGCCGAGCCGCAGCGCCGTGTCTATGTGCGGCGCATCGAGGTCGCCGGCAACACGCGCAGCCGCGACGAGGTCGTGCGCCGCGAGTTCCGCCAGCTCGAGGGCGCCTGGTACGACGGCGGCCTGATCAAGCTGTCCAAGGAGCGCGTGGACCGCCTGGGCTACTTCAAGGACGTGGAGGTCGAGACCAACGAGGTGCCGGGCTCACCCGACGAAGTGGACCTGGTGGTCAAGGTGACCGAGAAGCCCACCGGCAACCTGATGGTCGGTGCGGGCTATTCGAATGCCGAGAAGTTCACCTTCACCGCCTCGGTGAAGCAGGACAATGCCTTCGGCTCGGGCAACTACATGGGCATCGAGGTCAATACCAGCAGGTACAACCGCACGCTGGTGGTGAGCACGGTGGACCCGTACTGGACGGTGGACGGCATCTCGCGCGCCATCGACGTCTTCTACCGCACCAGCCGCCCGATCAACAGCCTGGGCGATGCCTACGACCTGAAGACCCCGGGCGCGGCGGTGCGCTTCGGCGTGCCCTTCTCGGAGTACGACACGGTGTTCATGGGCGTGGGCATCGAGCGCACCGAGATCGGTGCCTCCACCGGCATTCCGCTGTCGTACCTGAACTACCGCGTGCTCTACGGCGACAAGACCAACTCCTTTCCCATCACCATCGGCTGGGCGCGCGATGCCCGCGACAGCGTGCTCGTGCCCACCGCGGGCCGCTACCAGCGCGTGAACTTCGAGTGGGCCGCGGCCGGTGACGTGCGCTACCTGCGCACCAACCTGCAGTACCAGGAGTACTGGCCGCTGCCGTTGCGCATGTCCGTCGGGGTGAACGCCGAACTCGGGCTGGGCAAGGGCCTGGGCGGCAAACCCTTCCCCGTGTTCAAGAACTTCTACGGTGGCGGCCTGGGCACGGTGCGCGCCTTCGAGCAGGGTTCGCTCGGCGTGGTCGACCCCACGGGGGCCTACATCGGCGGCGCCAAGCGGCTGAACGTGAACACCGAGCTGTACTTCCCCGTGCCGGGCAGCGGCAGCGACAAGTCGCTGCGCATCTTCATGTTCGGCGACGCCGGCAACGTGTGGCGCGAGGACGAGCCCGTCACCGCCGCCTCGCTGCGCGCGTCGGCCGGTTTCGGCCTGTCGTGGATCTCGCCCGTGGGCCCGCTCAAGCTCAGCTGGGGCAAGCCCTTGAGGGTCCAGCACAACGATAGAATCCAACGCTTCCAATTCCAGATCGGGACTGCCTTCTGATGAAGACGTTCGTCACTCGTGCCCTTGCCGTCGCCGCCTTGTCCGTCGTCGTGGCGGCGCCGCTGTCGGCCCAGGAACTGAAGATCGGCTACGTGAACAGCGAGCGTGTGCTGCGCGAGGCGCTGCCAGCCAAGGCCGCCCAAACCAAGCTGGAAGCGGAGTTCGGCAAGCGCGAACGCGACCTCAACGATGCCGCCGTGAAGCTCAAGGCGGCCGCCGACAAGCTCGACAAGGACGCCCCCACGCTGGCCGAGACGGAGAAGAACCGGCGCCAGCGCGAACTCGTCGAGCAGGACCGCGACCTGCAGCGCAAGCGCCGCGAGTTCCAGGAGGACCTGAACCAGCGCCGCAACGAGGAACTGGCCGGCGTCGTCGAGCGTGCCAACCGCGTCATCCGCCAGATCTTCGACAGCGAGAAGTACGACGTGATCCTGCAGGAAGTCGTCTTTGCCGGCCCGCGTGTGGACATCACCGACAAGGTGATCAAGGTCCTCAACACGCCCGCCGCCGGCAAGTGACGCGCGCGGCTGGCGGCGGTGCGCGTTCGTCTCGGTGAGCTGAGCGAGCGTCTGGCCGGCGAGTTCGTCGGCGATCCAGAACTGACCGTCACGCGCATCGGTCCCCTGGACAGCGCCGACCGCGAGACGATCTCGTTCCTCGCCAACCCACGCTACCAGTCGCAGCTCGCCGGCAGCGCGGCGGGCTGCATCATCGTCGGCCCGGGCCTGCGCGAAGCGGCCGCCGCGCGCGGCGCCACCATCGTCTGCGACGATCCCTACCTGGCCTTCGCCCGCCTCACGCAATGGTGGGCGGGGCAGTCACGCGCGCGACCCGAACCCGGCATCCACCCCACGGCCGTGGTCGAGGCCGGCGCACGCATCGATGCGGCGGCCTCGATCGGGCCCATGGCCTTCGTCGGCCGCGGCGCGCGCATTGCCGCGGGCGCCGTGATCGCGGCGCAAAGCCATGTCGGCGCCGGCGCGATGGTGGGCGAGGGCACGGTCCTCGAGCCGCGCGTGGTGCTGGGCGAGGGATGCCGCATCGGCGCCAGGGGCCTGGTGCACAGCGGTGCGGTGATCGGTGCCGACGGCTTCGGCTTCGCGCCCACCGAGGGGCGCTGGGAGAAGATCGAACAGCTCGGCAGCGTGGTCATCGGCGATGACGTCGAGGTGGGTGCCAATACCTGCATCGACCGCGGCGCGCTCGAGGACACCGTGATCGAGGACGGCGTCAAGCTCGACAACCTGATCCAGATCGGCCACAACGTGCACATCGGCGCGCACTGCGCCTTTGCCGGGTGCGTGGGGGTGGCGGGCAGCGCGCGCATCGGACGCCACTGCACGGCTGGGGGCGGCGCCATGATCCTCGGTCACCTGGAGATCGTCGACCACGTGCACATCACCGCGGCCACGGTGGTGAGCCGTTCGATCCGCAAGCCCGGCCAGTACAGCGGCAGTTTCCCCTTCGATGACAATGCCTCGTGGGAAAAGAATGCCGCCACCTTGCGGCAACTGCACACGTTGCGCGAACGGCTGCGCGCGCTCGAGAGAAAACGAAGTTTCAGTGAAGAGTAACTTGTACTCGAGTTAGGTCGTAACTAGAAGCCTGAGCTCCATGGACATCCAACGCATCCTGCGCCTGTTGCCGCACCGCTACCCCTTCCTGCTCGTGGACCGGGTGCTGGAGCTGGAGCAGGACGTGCGCATCAAGGCGCTGAAGAACGTCACCATCAACGAGCCCTTCTTCAGCGGCCACTTCCCGGCGCGGCCGGTGATGCCCGGGGTGTTGATGCTCGAAGCCCTGGCGCAGAGCGCCGCGCTGCTGTCGTTCGGCTCGGCCGGCAGCGAGCCCGACGCGGACACCCTGGTCTATTTCGTCGGCATCGACAACGCGCGCTTCAAGCGCCCGGTGGTCCCGGGCGACCAGATCATCCTCGAAGCCCGCATCGATCGCATCAAGGGGGGCATCTACCGCTACAAGACGCACGCCTCGGTGGACGGGCAGCTGGCGGTCGAGGCCGACCTGATGTGCGCCATGCGCAAGGCGCCCCCCGCCTGAGATGGCCACCGTCCACCCGAGCGCCATCGTCGACCCCGCGGCCGAATTGGCGGCTTCGGCCAGCGTGGGGCCGTATGCCGTCATCGGGCCGGGTGTGCAGGTGGGTGAGGGCACGGCGATCGGCGCGCACTGCATCATCGAGGGGCCCTGCCGCATCGGCCGCGACAACCGCATCCATGCCCATGCGGCGCTGGGTGGGGCGCCGCAGGACATGAAGTACGGCGGCGAAGCCACCGCACTGCACATCGGCGACCGCAACACGATCCGCGAGTTCTGCACCTTCAACCGTGGCACGGTGCAGGACGCAGGCGTGACCCGCGTCGGCAACGACAACTGGATCATGGCCTACGTGCACATCGCGCACGACGTGCAGCTCGGCGACCACGTCATCCTGGCCAACAACGCCACGCTGGCCGGCCATGTGCACATCGGCGACTGGGTGATCATCGGCGGCCTGACCGGCGTGCACCAGTTCTGCAAGGTCGGGGCACACGCCATGACGGGCTTCCAGAGCCACGTCGCCCAGGACATCCCGCCCTACATGATGACCAACGGCAATCCGCTGGCGGTGCACGGCTTCAATGGCGAGGGCCTGCGCCGGCGCGGTTTCTCGCGCGAGCGCATCGGATTGGTCAAGCAGATGCACCGGCTGCTCTACCGCGAGGGCCTCACCCTGGAGCGTGCACGCGAAGAGCTGGCCGCGCTGCAGGGCACGGTGCCGGGGGGTGACGCCGACGTGCAACTGCTGCTCGACTTTCTCGCGGCGTCCACCCGCGGCATCGTGCGTTGAACGCACCCGGCGCGACGGGCGCGCCGCCCGGACCCTTGGCGATGGTTGCCGGCGAGGCCTCGGGCGACCTGCTCGCCGGCCTGCTGCTCGGCGGCATGCGCCAGCGCTGGCCCGCGCTGCGGGTGGCGGGCATTGGCGGCCCGCGCATGGCCGAACAGGGCTTCGAGGCCTGGTGGCCGCATGACAAGCTCGCGGTGCGCGGCTACTTCGAGGTGCTGCGCCACTACCGCGAAATCGCCGGCATCCGCGAGCAGCTCGCGCAGCGCCTGTTGAGCGACCCCCCGGTGGCGTTCATCGGCGTGGATGCACCGGACTTCAACCTCGGCCTGGAAGCGCGGCTCAAGGCCAGGGGGTTGAAGACCATCCACTTCGTCTGCCCCTCGATCTGGGCCTGGCGTGGCGCCCGGGCGGCGAAGATGGCGGCGAGCTGCGACCACGTGCTGTGCCTTTTCCCCTTCGAGCCCGAGCTGCTGCGCGCCCACGGCGTGACGGCCACCTTCGTCGGCCACCCGCTGGCCGATGCCATTCCCCTCGCGCCGCCGCGCCAGGCCAGCCGCGACGCGCTGGGACTGGCGGCCACGGACAGCGTCGTGGCGCTGTTGCCCGGGAGCCGGCGTTCCGAGATCCAGTACATCGCGCCGCCCTTCCTGCAGGCGGCCGCACGCCTGCATCGCCAGCGGCCCGACCTGCGCTTCCTCCTGCCGCTGGCGCCGGGCCTGCGGGCCCAGGTCGAGCCCCTGGTCGCCACGCATGCGCCCGGCGTGCCGTTGCAACTGCTGGAGGGCCGCTCGCACGCCGCCTTGGCGGCCTGCGACGTGACGCTCATCGCCAGCGGCACGGCGACGCTGGAAGCGGCCTTGTTCAAGCGGCCCATGGTCATCGCCTATCGCATGCACGCGCTGAGCTGGCAGATCATGAAGCGCATGAAGTACCAGCCGTGGGTCGGCCTGCCCAACATCCTGTGCCGCGAGTTCGTCGTACCCGAGCTGATCCAGGAGCGCTGCCGTCCCGAGCTGCTGGCCGATGCGGTGCTTGCCGCACTCGACGCCGGCGCGGGCCGCGAGCGCATCGCGAGCCGCTTCGAGGAACTTCACCAGCTGCTGCGCCGCGACACGGCGCACTGTGCCACCGATGCCATCGCGCAAATCCTTTCGCCTTGAACTGCTCGGCCCCGGCTGGGAGTTGCCTGCCCTGATCGCCGGCGTGGACGAGGCCGGGCGCGGCCCGCTGGCCGGCCCGGTGGTGGCCGCCGCGGTGATCCTCGACGACCTGCATCCGATCCGTGGGCTGGCCGATTCGAAGGTGCTGTCACCGCGCCGGCGCGAGCAGCTCTGCGAGGAGATCCGCGCCCGCGCACTGTGTTGCGCCGTGGCGCTGGCCAGTGTCGAGGAGATCGACCGGCTCAACATCCTCCAGGCCACCATGCTGGCCATGTGCCGCGCGGTGGACGGGCTGCGGCTGCGGCCGCAGCGGGTCGTCGTCGATGGCAACCGCGTGCCTCCGCTGACGGTCCCCGCGGCGGCGATCGTCAAGGGCGATGCCAAGGTGGCCGCGATCTCGGCCGCCTCCATCCTCGCCAAGGTCGAGCGCGACCGGCTGTGCCAGGAGCTGCACGCGCGTCATCCGGCCTACGGCTTCGGCACGCACAAGGGCTATCCGACGCCGGAACACCTGGTGGCCTTGCGCGCGCACGGGCCCTGCGCGGCGCACCGGCGCAGCTTCGCACCCGTGCGTGCCGTTCTCGAGCGCAGCTGAGCGCAACCCACCGTGAACGACCCGGCCCGCCCGCCCACGCGCCTGAGCTCGCGCGACAACCCGCTGCTCATGCGCCTGAGGCGTCTGGTGCACGACGGGGCGGCGTACCGCCGCGTGGGGCAGGTGTGGATCGAGGGCGAGCACCTCTGCGCCGCGCTGCTGGCGCGCGGTGGCGTGGTGGCGCAGGCGGTGATCACCGACGAAGGCTGGGCGGACGAGCACCTGCGCGCCCTGGCCGCGCAAACGTTGCGCGTGGCGCAAGTGCCCGCAGCGCTGTTCGCCACGCTGAGCACGCTCGAGTCACCGGCGCGCATCGGCTTTCTCGTCGATCTGCCGGCGCCGCCGGCGCTCCAGCCTCGAGCCGCGAGCGTCGTGCTCGACCGCGTGCAGGACGCCGGCAACGTGGGCAGCATCCTGCGCAGCGCGGCGGCCTTCGGTTTCGGGCAGGTGCTGGCCCTCAAGGGCACGGCGGCGTTGTGGTCGCCCAAGGTGCTGCGCGCGGGCATGGGGGCGCACTTCGCGCTGCGCCTGATGGAGGGGCTGGCCGAGGCCGAACTCGACGGCCTGGCCCTGCCGCTGCTGGCCACCAGCCCGCACGGCGGCGCGGTGCTGCCAGATGCTCCCTTGCAGTGGCCTTGCGCCTGGGTCCTGGGGCACGAAGGGCAGGGCGTCTCAGCCTCGCTGCAGGCGCGCTGCGCGCTGCAGGTGCGCATCCCGCAGCCCGGCGGCGAGGAGTCGCTCAACGTCGCCGCGGCGGCGGCCGTGTGCCTGTACGAATCGGCGCGGCGCCGTCAATGAGTCAATAGACGAGGCGATCGGGGCGCAGGTCGCGCAGGATGGTGGTGGCAATCTCCTCGATCGACTTGTGCGTCGAGGAGAGCCACGAGATGCCCTCGCGGCGCATCATCGACTCGGCCGCGTGGATCTCCTCGCGGCAGTTCTCCAGCGAGGCGTATTTGCTGCCCGGCCGGCGTTCGTGGCGGATCTGCGCCAGACGCACCGGCTCGATGGTCAGGCCGAAGCACTTGCGGCGATAGGGGTGCAAGGCCGGAGGCAGGCGGCCGCGGTCGAAGTCCTCGGGGATGAGCGGGTAGTTCGCCGCCTTGATGCCATGCTGCATGGCCAGGTAGAGCGACGTCGGCGTCTTGCCGCTGCGGCTCACGCCCAGCAAGATGACGTCGGCCAGGTCCAGGTTGCGCGCCGACTGGCCGTCGTCGTGGGCCAGGGAGAAGTTGATCGCTTCGATGCGGTCGTCGTATTCCTGGCTCTGGCTGGCGTCGCTGAAGCGGCCGATGCGGTGGTTGCTCTTCACGCCGAACTCCACCTCCAGCGGCTCGACGAAGGTGCGGATCAGGTCCAGCACCAGGGCATTGCACTGGTCGCCGGCGACGATGGCGCGGATCTCCTCGTCCACCAGGGTGATGAAGACCACCGGGCGGCGGCCCTCGCGACGCGCCGTGTCGTTGATCTCGACGACCACGCCGTGGGCCTTTTCCGTGCTGTCGATGAAGGGTCGGCGCACGTGGCGACGGTGCGTCGGGAACTGCGCCAGGATGGAATTGCCGAAGGTCTCGGCGGTGATGCCGGTGCCGTCCGAGATGAAGAAAACAGTCTTTTCGGGCATGGGCGGCGGGCGGGTGGCGGTGCGGAGGTGAAGGCCGCTGCATGATAAGGAAGAACGCCCCGGAGAACTCCTTAGAATCAGGCAGCACTTTCCGCCAGCCGCCCCCCCACCCGACCATGCCCCGCAACGGAACGCACCTTGCACCGGCGTCCGTGATCGCCGCGACGTTGCTCGCGTGCACGGGGGGCTTGGGGCGACACGCGTGGCCGGGCAGGGGTCCACAGCGCCCCAGGCATTCGCGGTCGGCCCGCGCGGAAGCACGGATTTCCTCACATCACGGAGCTTCCCCATGTCCCTGGCCCCTCTGGCGACCGCCCTGGTCGCACCGTTTGAAGCACTGAGAATGACCGACGTCGAGACGGTAGGCGGCAAGAACGCCTCCCTCGGCGAGATGATCAGCCAGCTGGCCGCCAGCGGCGTGCGTGTCCCGGGGGGCTTCGCCACCACGGCGCATGCCTATCGCGAGTTCCTGCGCCACGACGGGCTGCAGGAGCGCATCCAGGCCAAGCTCGCCTCGCTCGACATCGACGACGTGCGCGCGCTGGCCGAAGCGGGCGCGCAGATCCGCCAGTGGGTCGTGGAAACACCGCTGCCGCCGGCGCTCGAAGCGGCCATCCGCGAGCAGTTCACCCGCCTCTCGGCGGACAACCCCACGGCCAGCTTTGCCGTGCGCTCGTCGGCCACGGCCGAGGACCTGCCCGACGCCTCCTTCGCCGGGCAACAGGAGACCTTCCTCAACGTCACCGGCATCGAGGACGTGCTGCACCGCATCAAGGAGGTCTTCGCCTCGCTCTACAACGACCGCGCCATCAGCTATCGCGTGCACAAGGGCTTCGCCCATGCCGACGTGGCCCTGTCCGCCGGCGTGCAGCGCATGGTGCGCTCGGACCTCGGCGCCGCCGGCGTGATGTTCACCATCGACACCGAATCGGGATTTGCCGACGTCGTTTTCATCACCTCCAGCTACGGCCTGGGCGAGACGGTGGTGCAGGGTTCGGTGAACCCGGACGAGTTCTACGTCCACAAGCCCAGCCTCGCCGCCGGCAAGTTCCCGGTGATCCGCCGCGCCCTGGGCTCCAAGCTCGAGCGCATGGAGTTCGCGTCGGCGCAGGAGAAGGCGGCCACGGGCCGTCTGGTGAAGGTCATCGACACGCCGCCCGAGCAGCGCAATCGCTATTCGCTGGCCGACGCCGACGTGATCGAGCTGGCGCGCTACGCGCTGATCATCGAGAAGCACTACGACCGCCCGATGGATATCGAGTGGGGCAAGGACGGCGTCGACGGCCAGCTCTACATCCTGCAGGCCCGCCCGGAGACGGTGAAGAGCCAGTCGGTGGGCAAGGTCGAGCAGCGCTACAAGATCAAGGGCGACCGCGCCAAGAGCATGGTGCTGGCCGAGGGCCGCGCCATCGGCCAGAAGGTGGGCACGGGCCCGGTGCGGCTGGTGCGCAGCCCGGCCGAGATGGAACGCGTGCAGCCCGGCGACATCCTCGTCACCGACATGACCGACCCGAACTGGGAGCCGGTGATGAAGCGCGCCTCGGCCATCGTCACCAACCGCGGCGGGCGCACCTGCCACGCGGCGATCATCGCGCGCGAGCTCGGCATCCCGGCGGTGGTGGGCTGCGGCAATGCCACCGAGCGCGTGCAGGAGGGCGCGCTGGTCACCGTCTCGTGCGCCGAGGGCGACACGGGCTACGTCTACGACGGCCTGCTCGAGGCCGAGGTGAGCGACGTGGTGCGCGGCGAGATGCCGTACTGCCCGATCAAGATCATGATGAACGTGGGCAACCCGCAGCTGGCCTTCGACTTCGCCCAGATGCCCAACAGCGGCGTGGGCCTGGCGCGGCTGGAATTCATCATCAACAACAACATCGGCGTGCACCCCAAGGCGATCCTGGACTACCCCAACATCGACGCCGACCTGAAGAAGGCGGTGGAGTCGGTGGCCCGCGGGCACGCCTCGCCGCGCGCGTTCTACGTCGACAAGCTCACCGAAGGCATCGCCACCATCGCCGCCGCCTTCTGGCCCAAGCCGGTGATCGTGCGGCTCTCGGACTTCAAGAGCAACGAGTACAAGAAGCTCATCGGCGGCACGCGCTACGAACCCGACGAAGAGAACCCCATGCTCGGCTTCCGTGGCGCCAGCCGCTACATCAGCGGCGACTTCAAGGACGCCTTCGCCATGGAGTGCGAAGCCCTCAAGCGCGTGCGCACGGACATGGGCCTGACCAACGTCGAGATCATGGTGCCCTTCGTGCGCACCGTGGGTCAGGCCGCGCGCGTGGCGCAGATGCTCGCCGAGCGCGGCCTCGAGCGCGGCGTGGGGGGCCTGCGCCTGATCATGATGTGCGAGGTGCCGAGCAACGCCATCCTGGCCGAGCAGTTCCTCGAGCACTTCGACGGCATGTCCATCGGCTCCAACGACCTCACCCAGCTCACGCTGGGACTGGACCGCGACTCGGGGCTGGAGCAGCTGGCGCGCGACTTCGACGAACGCGACCCGGCCGTCAAGGCGCTTATCTCGCGCGCCATCACCGCCTGCCGCGCCACCGGCAAGTACGTCGGCATCTGCGGGCAGGGGCCCAGCGACCACGCCGACTTCGCCGACTGGCTGGCCCAGGAGGGCATCGTCTCGATCTCGCTGAACCCGGATTCGGTGATCGAGACCTGGCAACGGCTGGCGGCGCGCTGACCGCCACGCGCCGGGCACAGTGGGCCTGGCCATGCGCCGCGCATCCGACGACGCCCGGCGCGTGTTCTGGTCGCGCACACGCAAGCTGACGTGGTGGCTGCTCGCGGCATGGCTGCTGGTGAGCCTGGCGCTGCCGTGGTTTGCGCGTGATCTCGACCCCTTCCACGCCTTCGGTTTCCCGGTGGGGCACTGGTTGGCCGCACAGGGCGCGCTGCTGTTCTTCCTGGCCATCGTCGTCGTCGACGTGGTGGCGATGGAGCGCCTCGAGTCGCGCTACCTCGAGTCCGAAGACGCCGCGGATTGCGCCGACGACCCAGAGTCCGCATGACGGCGCGCGCAGGCGCCGCCCCGGGCCCGCAGCGCCGTCAGGCCATCGTGCTGGCGCGTCGCTACGCCTTGTTCGCGGCGGTGTTCGCCGCACTCATCGCCGGCATGGCCCTGGCCGAGGCCTGGGGCCTGCCGCGCGGCTGGATCGGCGTGAGCTTCCTCGTCGTCACGGTGGCCATCTACGCCGGCATCGGGTTCCTCAGCCGCACCTCCAACGAGGTCGAGTACTTCGTCGCCGGCCGGCGCGTGCCGGCCGTGTACAACGGGCTGGCCACCGCCGCCGATTGGATGTCGGCCGCCTCCTTCATCGGCACGGCCGGGGTGCTCTACCTGCAGGGCTTCGCCGGGTTCGCCTACATCCTGGGCTGGACCGGCGGCTTCTGCCTGGTGGCGTTGCTGCTCGCGCCGTACCTGCGGCGCTTCGGCGAGTACACCGTGCCCGACTTCCTCGGCGCGCGCTACGGCGGCCACCTGCCGCGCCTGGTCGGCGCGGGTGCCGCGGTGGGCGTGTCCTTCGTCTATGTCGTGGTGCAGATCTACGGCGTGGGCCTCATCACCTCGCACCTCACCGGCTTTGGCTTCGAGCTGGGCATCTTCGTCGGCCTGGGCGGCGTGCTCGTGTGTTCGTTCCTCGGCGGCATGCGCGCCGTCACCTGGACGCAGGTGGCCCAGTACATCGTGCTCATCGTGGCCTACCTCGTGCCGCTGGTGTGGCTGTCGGCCAAGCAGACGGGCAGCGTGATGCCCCTCGTGTCCTACGGCACCCAGCTCGAGCAGATCGCCCAGCGCGAACGCGAACTCGCCCGCGACCCCGCTGAACTCGAGGTCATCGTGCGCCTGCGCCAGCGCGCGACCGAGGACGAACGCAAGCTGCTCGACGTGCCGGCTGCCATGGTTGCCGATGAGCTGCATCAGAGCGAACAGATTGCCGCGCTGCGCGCCCAGAACGCGCCGCTGGCGCGCATCCAGCGCGCCGAGCGCGAGCATGCACAGCGGCCGCGCAGCGAAGCGCAGGCGCGCCAGTTCTACGAGCGTGAGCGCGACGCCTCGCTGGCGCACGCGCGGCCGCTGGCCGGCATGGCACCGCAGACCCTGCCTTTCGCCGCGGGCGACCCGGCGGGCGACGCCGGTGCGCGCGCGAGCTTCGATGCGGCGCGCCTGAACTTCATCGCCCTCATGCTGTGCCTGATGATGGGCACGGCGGCGATGCCGCACGTGCTCACGCGCTACTACACCACGCCCTCGCCGGCGCAGGCCCGGCGCTCGGTGGGCTGGTCGCTGCTCTTCATCATCTTGCTCTACATGGCCGCGCCGGTGCTGGCCGTGCTCGTCAAGTACGAGGTGCTGCAGCATGTCGTGGGCCTGCCCTTCGACCACCTGCCGCAGTGGGTGAGCCGCTGGACGCGCCTCGACCCGGCGCTGGTCTCGGCGCACGACGTCAACGGCGACGGCATCGTGCAGCTGGGCGAGCTGATCATGGGCGGCGACGTCATCGTGCTGGCGGCGCCCGAGATCGGCGGGCTGCCCTACTGGGTGACCTGCCTGGTCGCGGCGGGCGGGCTGGCGGCGGCCTTGTCCACCGCCGACGGCCTGCTGCTGACCATCGCCAACGCGCTCTCGCACGACACCTACTTCCGCGTCGTCAACCCCAGGGCGACGGCGGCCGGGCGGGTCATCGCCTCCAAGGTGCTGGTGATGGCGGTGGCGCTGGTGGCCGCGGCGATCGCGGCACTGAAGATCACCGACATCCTGCAGTTCGTCTCCGCCGCGTTCTCGCTCGCCGCGGCCGCGTTCTTCCCCGCGCTGGTGCTGGGCATCTTCTGGCGTCGCGCCAACGGTCCGGGCGCCGTCGCCGGCATGCTCGCCGGGCTGGGCGTGTGCGGCTACTACATGGCGACGAACCTGCCCGTGCTGCGTTCCATCCTCGGCGTGACGCGGCCGCTGGCCGAAACCCAGTGGTTCGGCGTCGATGCCATCGCCGCGGGCGTGTTCGGCGTGCCCCTGGGCCTGCTGGCGATGGTGTGGGTGAGCCTGCTCACCCCCGCGCCCGGGCCGGCGCAGCGCGCGCTCATCGAGCGCATGCGCTTTCCGGGGCCCGGGGAACGCTGATCGGGCGCCGCTCGGGTGCTATAATTTTCGGCTTTCCTTGCCGCACCCGCCATGTCGACGCATCGGGGCGGCTTCCCCACCCGGATCTTCGGCGCCGCCTGCGCGCGACGCCAGGGGCCGGAATCCACAAGGAGTGTTCATGCGTCACTATGAGATCGTGCTGCTGATCCACCCGGATCAGAGCGAACAGGTTCCAGCCATGCTGGAGCGCTACAAGGGCTTGGTGACTGCGGCCGGTGGCAAGGTGCACCGGGTCGAAGACTGGGGCCGGCGTCAGCTGGCCTACATGATCCAGAAGCTGGTCAAGGCCCATTACCTGTGCCTGAACATCGAGTGCGGCAGCGAGACGCTGACCGAGCTGGAGACGGGTTTCCGCTTCAACGACGCCGTGCTGCGCCACCTCACCGTGGCCAAGAGCAAGGCCGAGACCGCGCCTTCGATCATGATGAAGGCCGTCGAACGCGAAGAGGCACGCAAGGAGCGGCAGGAGGCCGCGGCCTGAGGCGAGCGGCCGCACCGGCCACCGGCGCGCCGCGATGAACCGTCTGGTTCTCTCGGCCACGCTGGTGCAGCGGGCGGCATTGCGCTACACCCCGGCCGGCCTGCCGGCCCTGGACTTGAGCCTGAAGCACGAGTCCGAGGTCAGCGAGGACGGCCAGCCCCGCAAGCTCTCCCTGGAGATGCGCGCGGTGGCCATCGGGGCGGTGACGCGATCGCTGCTCTCGCTGGAGCTGGGTGCGGCGCTGGTGCTGGCCGGTTTCATGGCCAGTGCGCGCAACGGACGCGGATTGCTGTTCCACATCACCTCGGTCGAGCCCGACGCCTGATCGAGACCCCGGATCAAGAGTTTTCAGTAGGAGTCTTCTATGCCCCCGCCACGTGGTAAAGGCCGTTTCTCCAAGGACAAGCGCCCCAAGCGCAACAACCAGTCGCTGCTCTTCCGCCGCAAGCGCTTCTGCCGCTTCACGGTGGCCAAGGTCGAGGAGATCGACTACAAGGAAATCGACGTGCTGCGCGATTTCGTCGGTGAGAACGGCAAGATCACGCCAGCGCGCCTGACCGGCACGCGCGCGTTCTACCAGCGCCAGCTCACCACGGCGATCAAGCGTGCGCGCTTCCTGGCGCTGCTGCCGTACTCGGACCAGCACAAGGTCTAAGGAGCCACGCCATGCAAATCATTCTTCTCGAAAAGGTCGGCAAGCTGGGCAACCTGGGCGACATCGTCAAGGTCAAGCAAGGTTATGCCCGCAACTACCTCATCCCGACCAAGCAGGCGCGTCGCGCCACCGAGGCCGCGATCAAGGAATTCGAAGTCCGCCGGGCGGACCTCGAACAGGCCGCTCAGGCCAAGCTCGTGGCGGCCCAGACCCTGGGTGAGCAGCTCTCCGGCAAGACCGTGCGCATCGCGCAGAAGGCCGGCGTCGACGGCCGGCTCTTCGGCTCGGTGACCAACGCCGATATCGCCCAGGCGCTGAGCAAGATGGGGCTGGAGGTGCAGAAGTCGCAGGTGCGCATGCCCCATGGCCCGCTGAAGACCGTGGGCGAGCACCCGGTGTCGGTGGCCCCGCACTCCGACGTCGTCGCCGAGGTCACGGTGCAGGTGGTTGCACAGGTCGACTGAACCGGCGTAAGCTGGCGCTGTTGTCCCGGAGGCCGGCTTTGCCGGCCTTCTGCTTTTGCGGGCGGGACTTGTCCCCGGCCGCCCACCGCCGCTCCACAGGCTTGCCCACAGCCCCTCGTCGCCCCGAGACCCCGACATGTCAGCGATCTTCGATACCCGCGACACCGCTCCGCACGACGACGAGGTCTCGCGCCTGCGCGTGCCGCCGCACTCGGTGGAGGCCGAGCAAAGCGTGCTTGGCGGGCTGCTGCTCGACAACCTGGCCTGGGACCGTGCCGGCGACCTGCTCACCGATGGCGACTTCTACCGCCACGAACATCGCCTCATCTACGGCGCCATCGGCGTGCTCATCGCTGGCAACAAACCGGCCGACGTGATCACCGTCTTCGAGCAGTTGCAAGGCCTGGGCAAGGCGCAGGATTGCGGCGGCCTGGCCTACCTCAACGCCCTGGCGCAGAGCGTTCCCAGCGCGGCCAACATGCGCCGCTACGCCGAGATCGTGCGCGAGCGCTCGATCCTGCGCAAACTCATCGCCGCCAGCGACGACATCGCCACCAGCGCCTTCAACCCGCAGGGCCGCGCGGTGAGCACGGTGCTCGACGAGGCCGAGAGCAAGATCTTCCAGATCGGCGAAGAGGGCTCGCGCCAGAAGCAGGGCTTCCAGGGCATCGACAAGCTGGTGGTGCAGCTCATCGACCGCGTGCAGGAACTGCACGACAACGGCGCCGAGGAAGTCACCGGCGTGCGCACCGGCTTCTACGACCTCGACCGCATGACCGCCGGCCTGCAAAAGGGCGATCTCATCGTGCTGGCGGCGCGCCCCTCGATGGGCAAGACCGCCTTCGCGCTCAACATTGCCGAGCACGTGGCGGTGCAGGAAGGCCTGCCGGTGCTGGTCTTTTCGATGGAAATGGGCGCTTCGCAACTGGCGCTGCGCCTGGTCGGCTCGCTGGGGCGCATCGATCAGCAACGCCTGCGCACCGGCAAGCTCGACAGCGGCGAGTGGGAGCGCCTGACCGACGCGGTGGAGCGCCTGGGGCAGGTGCAGCTCTACATCGACGAGACGGCCGCACTCACCAACGCCGAACTGCGCGCGCGCGCGCGCCGCATGGCGCGGCAGTTCGGCACGCTGGGGCTCATCGTCATCGACTACCTGCAGCTCATGAGCGGCTCGAGCGGCAGCGACGAGAACCGCGCCACCGAGCTGGGCGAGATCTCGCGCGGCCTGAAGGCGCTGGCCAAGGAGCTGCAGTGCCCGGTGATCGCGCTGTCGCAGCTCAACCGCAGCGTCGAGTCGCGCAACGACAAGCGGCCGATGATGAGCGACCTGCGCGAATCGGGCGCGATCGAGCAGGACGCCGACATCATCATGTTCATCTACCGCGACGACTACTACAACAAGGACAGCAAGGAGCCCGGGGTTTCCGAGATCGTCATCGGCAAGCAGCGCAACGGCCCGGTGGGCACCGTCAAGCTCACCTTCCTCAAGCCGCTGACGCGCTTCGACAACCTCGCTCCGGGTGCTTCGGGCGAGTACTGAGCACAGCGCAACGGCGCGAACCTGACCCTGACACCTCGTGCGCGCCCGCCATGGGCGGGGCTTGCGGAGTGCGGCATGACTGTATATATTCACAGTATGCAGTCCCGCACCACGCCCACGGCCACGCTGTTGTTCTC
>DYOR01000107.1:6834-11321 GCA_020720385.1 Rubrivivax sp. | reverse complement strand
TCTGGGCGCACCAGAGCGGTGGCTTCCTGGGCGAGGAAGTCGACGAACCGGCGCCGCTGGCGGCGGCCGACTGAAGGGCCGCCCGCGCGTTCAGCTCTTGCCGGCGGCGCTGGTCGGCTGCGGTGTCACGGCCGGCGCCTTGGTCACGCGCACGCGCCCGCCGGTGGTGACGAGGATCACCGGGTCACCCGGGGCGAAGGTCTCCCCGGCCTTGGCCTGGACCACCGAGCGGCGGTCGCCGTTGCGCAGCTGCACCAGGATCTCGACCGCCTCCTCCTTGGTCGAGAGGCGCTCGGCGGCGTTGCCGACCACGCCACCGACGACGGCGCCGATGATGCCCACGGCGACGGATTCGCGCCGGCCCCCGACGCTGGCGCCGGCGATGCCGCCGATGACGCCGCCGGCGGTGGCGCCGACGCCGCTTTGCGTGCCGTCGACCACCACCGGGCGGGTGGTGAGGACGACGGCGTCGATGACGCTGGCCATGCGCTGGGCGTCGTTGCGGCTGACGACGTCGGGGCTGGTGGTGGTGCAGGCGCCCAGGACGAGCAAGGTGACCACCGTGGTGGAGGTGACGAGCAGGCGCTTCATGGTGAGTTCTCCGGGAGGGTGCGATACCGCACGCTGGGACGATGCGGCCCAGCTAACGATCACAGCATTGGCAGGGTTGACGTGCCACGGGAGGGGGAAGTTCCGCGTGGCGGGTAAAGAAGGGTTGCATGCCGCCGCGCCTCAGGCCCTCAGGCGTGAGCTGTGCGGCACCGAGGCGAGCAGGAAGTCCATCTGGTCGGCGACGATGCGCCGGCCGCGCAGGATCATGTCTTCGTGCAGGCTGGGCACGTAGGGCAGGTAGAGCAGGCTCATGTGCGCTTCCTCCGGCAGGCGGTTGCTCTTGTGGCCGTTGCAGGCGCGGCAGGCGGTGATGCAGTTCATCCACGAATCGCGGCCCCCGCGCGACACCGGCACGATGTGCTCGCGCGTGAGATCCTCGAAGTGGAAGCTGCCGCCGCAGTAGGCGCACACGCCGCGGTCGCGCGCGAAGAGCTTGGGGTTGGACAGCGCCGGCACCAGGCGCCAGGCGCGGCTGGGCACGGCGCCGCGCACGGCGATGATGGGGTGCACGTCGATGCGCGACTGCAGCCCCGTGGCGCGCTGCACGCCGCCGCGCAAGACATGGAAGGGTCGCCCCAGCGTCCAGGCAATGGTGTCGCAGGCGTACAGCAAGGCCGCGTCGCGCGGCGCGATCCACGCCTGCGGACGCCCCGAGATGTCGAGCTGAAGCACGTCCATGCTCGTAGCGTAGCGCATCGCGGCCGGGCGCCGCGCGGCCCGGGCCGTGCCGGGCCCCGGCGGTTCTAGGACGGCGCCCCTAGAAAAAGTCACACCGGCTCCGTGCCAGCGGGGTTCGAAGTCTGCAAAATAGCACGATCGTTCGATTTTGCCGCCATGACCCTGCCCGTGCCTTCTGTCGTCTCCGACCTGCCCCGCCCCGTGTCGCGCGCGCTGCACAAGGGCCAGCAGACGCGCGCGGCGATCCTGGAGGCGGCGCTGGGGCTGGCCTCGCACATGGGGCTGGAGGGTCTGTCCATCGGTGCGCTGGCCGAGGTCACGCAGATGAGCAAGTCGGGCGTCTTCGCCCACTTCGGTTCGCGCGAGGAGTTGCAGATCTCGGTCATCCGCGAATACCACGCCAAGTTCGAGGAGGAGGTCTTCTTCCCCGCCATGCGCGAGCCGCGCGGCGTGCCGCGCCTGCGTGCGCTCTTCGAGCGCTGGGTGCGGCGCGTGTCGATGGAACTGGACTCGGGCTGCATCTACATCAGCGGCGCGGTCGAGTTCGACGACCGGCCCGGCCCGGTGCGCGACGCGTTGGCGGCCATGGTGCGCGCCTGGCAGGCGGCGCTGGAGCGCGCCATCCGCCAGGCCGTCGAGGCCGGTCATCTGCGGGCCGATACCGATCCGCCGCAGATGCTCTTCGAGTTGCACGGGCTCATCCTCGCCCTGCACCACGACGCGCGCTTCCTGCGCATTCCCGGCGCGCTGGAGCGTGTGCGCACCGGCTTCGAACACACGCTGTCGCATTACGCCGTGGCGCAGACGGGCAGTGCCTCGATGCCGGCGCGTGACGCCGCCTCGCCCGGCGTGCCCGCCACCTCGGTCACCCCGACCCGGCCGCGTCGGGTGCGGCGCTGAACCCTTCCGATCTTCCGTCCATCCTCCCAGGAGACACACCATGGCCCAGTACGCCCCGCCGCTGCGCGACCTGCACTTCGTGCTGCATGAACTGCTCGACGTGGCCGGCGAGCTCAAGCAGTTGCCGCGCCACGCCGAGATCGACCAGGACACCATCAACGCCGTGCTCGAGGAGGCGGGCAAGTTCGCCGCCGAGGTGATCTTCCCGCTCAACATCAGCGGCGACCGCGAAGGCTGCACGCTGGACAAGGCGACGCGCCAGGTGAGCACGCCCAAGGGCTTCAAGGAGGCCTACGCCCAGTACGTCGAAGGGGGCTGGCCCTCGCTGAGCAGCGCCCCCGAGTATGGCGGCCAGGGCCTGCCGGTGGTGCTCAACCAGTGCCTGTTCGAGATGCTCAACTCGGCCAACCAGGCCTGGACCATGTACCCCGGCCTGGGTCACGGCGCGCTCGAATGCCTGAACGCGCACGGCACCGCCGAGCAAAAGGCCCTCTACCTGCCCAAGCTCACCAGCGGCGAGTGGACCGGCACCATGTGCCTGACCGAGGCGCACTGCGGTACCGACCTCGGTCTGCTGCGCACCAAGGCCGAGCCGCAGCCCGACGGCAGCTACAAGCTCACCGGCGAGAAGACCTTCATCTCCGCGGGCGACCACGAGATGGTGCCCAACATCGTGCACCTGGTGCTCGCGCGCCTGCCCGATGCGCCGCCCGGCATCAAGGGCATTTCGCTCTTCGTCGTGCCCAAGTTCAAGGTGGCGGCCGACGGCAGCATCGCCGAGCGCAACCCCATCTTCTGCGGCGCGCTCGAGGAGAAGATGGGCATCCACGGCAACTGCACCTGCACCATCAACCTGGACGGCGCCAGCGCCTCGCTGGTGGGCCAGCCCAACAAGGGCCTGGCGGCGATGTTCGTGATGATGAACGCGGCGCGGCTGGGCGTGGGCAACCAGGGCCTGGGCCTGACGGAAGTCGCCTACCAGAGCGCCGTGGCCTACGCCAAGGATCGCCTGCAGATGCGCAGCCTCACCGGAGCCAAGGCGCCGGACAAGGCTGCCGACCCGATCATCGTGCACCCCGACGTGCGCAAGATGCTGCTCACCGCGCGCGCCTATGCCGAAGGCGCGCGGGCGCTGGCCGTGCACATCGCGCTGCTCATCGACAAGGAGCTCTCCAGCGACGACGAGGCGGTGCGCAAGGACTGCGCCGACCAGGTGGCGCTGCTCACGCCCATCGCCAAGGCCTTCCTCACCGACAACGCCTGGATCGCCACCTCGCACTGCATGCAGGTCTACGGCGGGCACGGCTACATCCACGAGTGGGGCATGGAGCAGTTCGTGCGCGACGCGCGCATCAACATGATCTACGAGGGCACCAACACCATCCAGGCCCTGGACCTGCTGGGGCGCAAGGTGCTGGGCGACAACGGCGCCAAGCTGCGCAAGTTCGGCAAGCTGATCGCCGAGTTCGTCGAGGAAGAGGGCACGAACGAGGCGATGCAGGAATTCGTCAACCCGCTGGCCGACCTGGGCGACAAGGTCACCAAGCTGACCACCGAACTGGGCATGAAGGCTTTCGCCAACGCCGACGAAGTGGGCGCGGCGGCGGTGGACTACCTGCGCGTGTGCGGGCACCTGGTGTTTGCCTACCTCTTCGCGCGCATGGCCAAGGTGGCGCTGGCCCACAAGGACGGCGGCGACCCCTTCTACACCGCCAAGCTGCACACGGCGCGCTTCTACTTCGCCAAGCTGCTGCCCGAGACGGCCAGCCTGATGCGCACCGTGCGCTCGGGCGCCGCGCCGCTGATGGCCATGGACGAGGCGCTGTTCTAGAGTCGGGCCGCCTGTTCGCTCAACCCGACTCAACGGAGACCGCCATGAAGAAGTTCCTCGCCCTCGCCCTGCTCGCCGCCGCCGGCGCCGCTTTCGCCCAGGCCACGCCCGCGGGCCTGTGGAAGACCATCGACGACGAGACCAAGCAGGAGAAGTCGCTCGTGCGCATCACCGACAACGATGGCGTGCTCAGCGGCAAGATCGAGAAGATCCTCGACCCGGCCAAGCAGGACGAGAAGTGCGACAAGTGCAGCGATGCGCGCAAGGGCCAGCCCAAGCTGGGCATGACCATCATCGAAGGGGTGAAGAAGAACGCCGACGAGCCCTACTGGGACGGCGGCAGCATCCTCGACCCCAACAACGGCAAGACCTACAAGGTGCGCATGACGCTCAAGGACGGCGGCAAGACCATGGAAGTGCGCGGCTTCATCGCCTTCTTCTATCGCAACCAGACCTGGCAACGGGT
>DYOR01000107.1:3102-6734 GCA_020720385.1 Rubrivivax sp. | reverse complement strand
TGAATCGATTCCAAGTCCGCAAGGTCGCCGTGCTCGGCGCCGGGGTGATGGGCGCGCAGATCGCCGCCCATCTGGTGAACTGCAAGGTGCCGGTGATCCTCTTCGACCTGGCCGCCAAGGAGGGCCCGAAGAACGGCATCGTGAGCAAGGCGGTGGAGGGCTTGAAGAAGCTCAAGCCCTCGCCGCTGGGCGTGCCCGAGGACGCCGCGCGCATCGAGCAGGCGAACTACGACGAGCACCTGGCGCGCCTGGGCGAATGCGACCTCGTCGTCGAGGCCATCGCCGAGCGCATGGACTGGAAGCTCGCGCTGTACACGATGATTGCGCCGGTGCTGGCGCCGTGGGCAATAGTCGCCAGCAACACATCGGGGCTGTCGATCACCAAGCTCGCCGAGGTGCTGCCCGAGTCGATCAAGCCGCGCTTTTGCGGCATCCACTTCTTCAATCCGCCGCGCTACATGGCGCTGGTGGAACTCATCAACACGCCGGCCACGCAGGGCGAGGTGCTGGCCCAGCTCGAGGCCTTCGTCACCACCACGCTGGGCAAGAGCGTGGTGCGGGCGCACGACACGCCCAACTTCATCGCCAACCGCGTGGGCATCGCCGGCATGCTGGCGACGATGAAGGAGGCGCAGACCTATGGCCTCAGCTACGACGTTGTCGACGACCTCACCGGCAAGAAGATGGGCCGCGCCTCCAGCGGCACCTTCCGCACCGCCGACGTGGTGGGCCTGGACACCATGGCCCACGTCATCAAGACGCTGCAGGACAACCTCGAGGACGACCCCTTCTACCCGAGCTACGCCACGCCGGCGGTGCTTGCCGGCCTGATCGACAAGGGTGCGCTGGGCCAGAAGGCGGGTGGCGGCTTCTACAAGAAGGTGGGCAAGGAGATCCTGCGCCTGGACGCGGCCACGGGCGAGTACGTGCCCGGCGGCGGCAAGGCCGAGCCCATCGTCGAGCGCATGCTGAAGAAGCCGGCGGCCGAGCGCCTCAAGCTCCTGCACGACAGCAGCAACCCGCAAGCGCAGTTCCTCTGGGCCATCCTGCGCGACGCCTTCCACTATGCCGCAGTGCACCTGGGCGACATCGCCGAGACCGCACGCGACGTGGACTTCGCCATGCGCTGGGGCTTCGGCATGAAGCAGGGCCCGTTCGAGCTCTGGCAGGACGCCGGCTGGCAGCAGGTGGCGCAGTGGGTGAAGGACGACATCGATGCCGGCAAGGCGCTGTGCAAGGCGCCCCTGCCGGCGTGGGTCTTCGACGGCCCGGTCGCCACCCATGCGGGCGTGCACACGACCGAGGGCTCGTGGAGCCCGTCGAAGAAGACCTTCGTGCCGCGCAGCACGCTGGCCGTGTACGGGCGCCAGCACTTCCCCGAGGACGTGCTCGGCTCGGGCGCCATGCCCGCGCTGAAGGCCGGCACCGAGGTCTTCAAGAACGAGGAAGTGCGCGTGTGGACGCTGGACGGCGAGGTGCTCATCGCCAGCATCACTTGCAAGTTGCACCTCATCAGCCCCACCGTCACCGAGGGCCTGCTCGAGGCGGTGGAACTGGCCGAGCAGGGCTACAAGGGACTGGTGATCTGGTCGCCCGACGATGTCTTCTCCGCCGGTGCGAACCTCGAGTCGCTCATGCCGGTGTTCATGAAGCTCGGCGCCAAGGGCATCGCACCCGAGGTGAAGAAGTTGCAGGACGCCATGCTGCGCCTGCGCTACGCGCAGGTGCCGGTGGTCGCCGCGATCCGCGGCATCGCCCTGGGTGGCGGCAACGAGATCTCGCTGCACTGCGCGCGACGCGTCGCGGCGATGGAGAGCTACATCGGGCTGGTGGAAGTCGGTGTCGGCCTGATCCCGGCCGGCGGTGGCCTGACCTACATCGCGCGCCGTGCCGCCGAGATGGCGGCCGCCGGCAACGCCAATGCGGACATCCAGAAGTTCCTCTTCGACGGCTTCACCAGTGCCGCCATGGCCAAGGTGGGCACGAGCGCCATCGAGTGTCGCAAGCTCGGCTACCTGCAGTGGAGCGACCTCATCGTGCCGCACAAGGACGAGCTGCTCTTCGTCGCCCTGGCGCAGGCCAAGGCGATGTTCGACGGCGGCTACCGTCCGCCCACGAGGCCCTTGATCCCGGTGGCCGGGCGCAACGCCATCGCCACGATCAAGGCGCAGCTCGCCAACATGCGCGACGGCGGCTTCATCAGCGCGCACGACTTCCACCTCGCCACGCAGATCGCCGAAGTGGTGTGCGGCGGCGATGTCGACGCCGGCAGCCTGGTGAGCGAGGAGTACCTGATGACGCTGGAGCGCGAGCGCTTCTGCGCGCTGCTGGACAACCCCAAGACCCAGGAACGCATCATGGGCATGCTGCAGACCGGCAAGCCCGTGCGCAACTGAGCGGAGAAACAACATGAGCAAGCAAATTCAAGACGCCTACATCGTTGCCGCCACGCGCACGCCGATCGGCCGCAGCGGCCGCGGCTACTTCCGCAACACGCGGCCCGACGACCTGCTCGTCGCCGCGATCAGGCACGCCTTGTCGCAGGTGCCTGGCCTGGAGCCCAAGGCCATCGAGGACGCCATCATCGGCTGCAGCTTCCCCGAGGGCGAGCAGGGCATGAACGTGGCGCGCGCGGCGGCGCTGCTCGCCGGGCTGCCGCAGTCGGTGGGCGGCGTCACCGTGAACCGCTTCTGCGCCAGCGGCCTGACTGCGCTGCAGATGGCGGCCGACCGCATCCGCGTGGGCGAGGCCGACGTGATCATCGCCGGCGGCGTGGAGAGCATGAGCCTGGTGCCCATGGGCGGCGGCAAGCCCAGCTTCAACCCCGAGGTCTTCGCCAAGGACGAGAACGTCGGCATCGCCTACGGCATGGGCCTCACCGCCGAGAAGGTCGCCGCGCAGTGGGGTGTCGGCCGCGAGGCCCAGGACGCCTTCGCCTACGAGTCGCACCAGCGCGCGCTCAAGGCCATCGCCAGCGGCGAGTTCGCCGACGAGATGACGCCGGTGACGGTGACCGAGCGCAGCCCCGACCTCGCAAGCGGCGGGGTGAAAGTGAAGACGCGCACCGTGGCCATCGATGAAGGCCCGCGCGCCGACACCTCGCTCGAGGGGCTGGCCAAGCTCAAGCCGGTGTTCGCGGCACGGCTTGACCCGGCGGGCAAGCCCACCGGCTTCGGCAGCGTGACGGCGGGCAACAGCTCGCAGACCAGCGACGGCGCCGGTGCGCTCATCGTCGTCAGCGAGAAGGCCCTGAAGACCTACGACCTCACGCCGCTGGCGCGCTTCGTGTGCTTCGCCGCACGCGGCGTGCCGCCGGAGATCATGGGCATCGGCCCGATCGAGGCCATTCCCGCGGCGCTGCGCATGGCGGGGCTCACCCTGGCCGACATCGGCTGGATGGAGCTCAACGAGGCCTTTGCGGCGCAGTCGCTGGCGGTGATCAACAGCCTGGGGCTGGACCCGGCGAAGGTGAACCCGATGGGCGGGGCGATTGCCCTGGGCCACCCGCTGGGTGCCACCGGCGCGATCCGTGCCGCCACCGTGGTGCATGCCCTGCGCCGCCACCGGCTGAAGTACGGCATGGTGACGATGTGCGTGGGCATGGGGCAGGGCGCAGCCGGTATCCTCGAGAG
>DYOR01000107.1:0-3002 GCA_020720385.1 Rubrivivax sp. | reverse complement strand
GAGCATCAAGACCGCCACGCTGAACGGCGTGGCCACCATCGAGATCGCGCGGCCGGAGAAGAAGAACGCGCTCACCGTGGCCATGTACCAGGCCATGGCCGACGCGCTCAACGCCGCGCGCGCGGACGCCGCGGTGCGCGCGGTGCTCATCACCGGCCAGCCCGGCGTGTTCACTTCGGGCAACGACATCGAGGACTTCATGACGCGCGCCCCCGGCCAGGGCACCGACGCGGCGGACTCGCCGGTGCTGCGCTTCATGCGCGCGCTCATCGAGTGCGACAAGCCGGTGGTGGCGGCGGTCACCGGCGCGGCCATCGGCATCGGCACGACGATGCTGCTGCACTGCGACTTCGTCTACGTCTCCGACGAGGCGCGCCTGGCCATGCCTTTCGTCGCGCTGGGGCTGGTGCCCGAGTTCGCCTCCAGCCTCATCGTGCCGCAGCTCATGGGCCACCGCCGCGCGGCCGACAAGCTCCTCCTGGGCGACCCCTTCACGCCAGAGCAAGCGGTGGAGTGCGGCATCGCCAGCGCCGTGCTGCCGGCCGGCGAGGTGGTGAACCACGCCCGCCGCGTGGCCGAGCGCTTCAACGCGCTGCCGCCCGGCGCGGTGCGCGAGACCAAGCAGCTGCTGCGCGCGCCGCAGGCCGCCCAGCAGCTCGAGGTGATGCGCGCGGAAGGCGCGATCTTCGCCCGCCGCCTGCGCAGCCCCGAGGCGATGGAGGCCTTCCAGGCCTTCTTCCAGAAGCGCAAGCCCGACTTCGGCAAGTTCTGAGCGCAAGCGCGCCACCGTGTCGCTGGCCCTCAAGCTGCTGTTCGGCCCGCCGCTGGTGGCGCAGGCGCTGGCCGGCCACATGGCCAGCGACGGCTTCCACCCCGGCGAGCCGGTGTACCGCTACTGCGCCGAGACCATCGCGCGCCACATTGCCACGCGGGAGTGGCCGGGGATGCGGCCGTGATCGGCGCGAGCGTGAAGCGCGCCCTGCGCAGGCTGCGGCCGCTGCCACCAGCCAGCGACAGCCGCGGCGGCCGCATCGTCGCTGTGATCGAGTGCATCCTCAACCAGAACGCGCGCGACGCGGGCGCCGCCATGGCCCCGGCGATGTCCTGGGAGGTGGTGAGCCTGTGCCACGCCCACGGCGTGGGCATGGTCCAGCTGCCCTGCCCGGAGATCGCCTGCCTGGGCGTGGCGCGCACGCGAGCGCCGGGCTGCTCGATCCGCGCCGCGCTGGACACCGAGGCCGGCCACCTGCGTTGCGCCGAGCTCGGCGTGCAGGCCGCAGACCGCCTCGAAGCCTACCTGCGCGCCGGCTGCCAGGTGCTGGCGGTGCTCGGCGGCAATCCGCAGAGCCCGGGTTGTGCCGTGCACTTCGACGGCCAGGGCCTGGCACCCGCTGCGGGCATCTTCATGGGCGAGCTGCACGCGGAGCTGCAGCGTCGGGGCTTGGACATCCCGTTGCGCGGCATGCGCGACGGGGACCGCGTCTTGCTCGCCGAAGACCTGCAGTGGTTGACTCGGCTCTTCGCCGATCAGGGCGCCACCTTGCCTTGAAGCGGCAGTTCGGCCGCCAGCGGGCGCGGGCGATGAAGTTCGGGCAGGAACACGGCGAGCAGCCCGATCAGCGGCAGGAATGAACATAGCTTGTAGAGGCTGACGATGCCCCACTGGTCGGCGAACTGACCCAACACCGCCGCACCGATGCCGCCCAGACCGAAGGCCAGGCCGAAGAACAGACCGGAGATCGTGCCCACCTTGCCCGGAATCAACTCCTGCGCGTAGACGAGCATGGCCGGGAAGGCCGAGGCGAGGACGAAGCCGATGACTCCCAGAAGCACGGCCGAAGCTCCCAGGCCCACGTAGGGCAAGGCCAGGGTGAACGGGGCGATGCCCAGGATCGAGAACCAGATCACCTGCCTGCGCCCGATGCGGTCGCCGATCGGGCCGCCGAGCAGCGTGCCCAGGGCCACCGCGAGGAGGAAATAGAAGAGGTGGACCTGCGCCACCTGGGTGCTCACGCTGAACTGGTGCAAGAGGTAGAAGATGAGGTAGCTGCTGATGCTGGCCATGTAGAAGAACTTCGAGAAGATCAGGGCCACCAGCACGCCGATCGTCGAGGCCACCTTGCGCCGCGGCAAAGGCGTGGGCGGGGCCGCCACGGTGGCCTTGGGCTGGCGATGCTGGTGGCGATACCAGCGCCCGACGCCGATGAGCACCACGATGGCCACCAGGGCGAAGAGCGAGAGCCAGGCGATGCTGCGCTGGCCGCGCGGCAGGATGAACCACGCGGCCAGCAGCGGCCCGGCCGCACTGCCGGCGTTGCCGCCGACCTGGAAGATGGACTGCGCCAGTCCGTAGCGGCCGCCCGAGGCCATGCGGGCGACGCGGGCCGATTCCGGATGGAACACCGAAGAGCCGGTGCCGACCAGGGCCGCCGCGACCAGCACCAGGGTGAAGCTCGAGGCCACGGAAAGCACGAGCAGGCCGCAGAAGGTGCTCGCCATGCCGAAAGCCAGCGAAAAGGGCTTCGCATGGCGGTCGGTGTAGTAGCCCACCAGCGGCTGCAGCAGCGACGCCGTCAGCTGGTAGGTGAGGGTGATCACCCCCACCTGCGCGAAGCTGAGCTGGAACTCGGACTTGAACAACGGGTAGATGGCCAGCATCAGCGACTGCATCATGTCGTTGAGGAAGTGCGAGAAGCTGATCGCTCCGAGCACCCTGAATGCCGTGTCTCCCGCCGGCCTGGGCCCCGGCCGCGTGACGGGGGCGGTGAGTGCGTTGCTCATGAATGCATTCTCGGCTTGTCGGCGCCCTGGGGTGATGCGTGGCCAGGATGCCGAACTGCTCGCGATGACCAGCGGCACAGCGCGGTGGCGGCATCGCTGCCTTCGACGATCGGGGCGAGGTCGAGGACGGAGAGGTTCTTCACGCCGGCATCATGCCGCGGCCTGGCGCGGGGCGCGCGCCGCGGGTCTTAGGAACATAGAAACAATAACTTGAACACTTA
>DYOR01000106.1 GCA_020720385.1 Rubrivivax sp. | reverse complement strand
TCTCAGCCCAGGGCGGCAATCACCTCGGTCGGCGCCTGCACCAGCTCGATGAGCACGCCTTCCCCGCTCAGCGGGAACTGCTCGTTGCCCCTGGGGTGGATGAAGCAGATGTCGTGGCCCGCAGCGCCGCGGCGAATGCCGCCCGGCGCAAAGCGCACACCGTGGGTCTGCATCCACGCCACCGCCTTGGGCAGGTCGTCCACCCACAGCCCGACGTGATTCAGCGGCGTGGCGTGCACGGCAGGCTTGTTCTGCGGGTCGAGCGGCTGCATCAAGTCCACCTCGACGGCATGCGGCCCCTGGCCGAGCGCGCAGATGTCTTCGTCGACGTTCTCGCGCTCGCTCACGAACGTGCCCTTCACGCTCAGACCGAGGATCTCCACCCAGAGCGACCTCAGGCGCTGCTTGTCGGCGCCGCCGATGGCGATCTGCTGCAGGCCCAGGATGCGGAACGGCTTGCTCATGCGAAGCTCAGGATGGGTTGGTCGACGGCCAGGCTTTCGCCCTTGGCGGCGAGCAGTTCGGCCACCGTGCCCTCGCGCGCGGCGGTGAGGATGTTCTCCATCTTCATCGCCTCGATCACCGCCAGGCGCTCGCCCACGTGCACGAGCTGCCCCGGCCGCACGGCGATGTCCACGAGCAGGCCGGGCATCGGCGAGAGCAGGAAGCGGCTCATGTCGGCGGGCGCCTTGAACGGCATCACGCGCAGCAGCTCGGCGGCACGCTCGCTCAGCACCTGGGCCTCGATGACGCGGCCGTTGTGCGCAATGCGGTACCACAGGCCCTGGCGTTCGACCTGCGCGGTGAAGGCCTGGCCGTTGCAGCTGCCACTGCAGCGGATGCCGCCGAACTGCCAGTCGTTGGCCACGCTGTAGACGCGGCCGGCCACGTCGATGGAGGTGACGCCATCGGCGTGGATGCCCACCGGCACGTGCCGGTGCTCGCCGCCCTGCCCCTTGACGACGACGACGAAGCGCTCGCCGATGACCACGCCGTGCCCGGCGAGCTGGCCGCTGATGCCGGCGGCGCGCGTGCGGTAGCGGCGGAACACCGCGGCGGCCAGCGCGACGAGGAAGTCCGGGTCGTCGTGCGGCACATCCTCGGCGCGGAAGCCCTGGCCGTAGTGCTCGGCGATGAAGCCGGTGTCGAAGTCACCGGCGACGAACTTCGGGTGCGCCAGCAGCGCGGCCTGGAACGGGATGTTGCTCGAGACGCCGCGGATGACGAAGCCGTTGAGCGCCTCGCGCATGCGCGCAATGGCGTCGAGGCGGTCGACACCGTGCACTATGAGCTTGGCGATCATCGAGTCGTAGTGCATGGGGATCTCGCCGCCTTCGTCGACGCCGGTGTCGACCCGAACGCCCCCCGGGGCGGTCGTCGTCATGACGCCCGCACCGCCGCCGACGAGCCGCCCCGCGTCGTCGAGCTGCCAGGGCACCGGCTGCGCCGCTTCCATGGTCTGCGGCGGCGGCTGGTAGCGCACCAGGCGGCCGGTCGAGGGCAGGAAGCCGCGGAACGGGTCTTCGGCGTTGATGCGGCACTCGATGGCCCAGCCGCGCCGCGGGATCTCGGCCTGCGTGAAGGGCAGCGCCTCGCCCGCCGCCACGCGCAGCATCTGCTCGACCAGGTCGATGCCGGTGATGCTCTCGGTGACCGGGTGCTCGACCTGCAGGCGCGTGTTCATCTCCAGGAAATAGAAGCTCTGGTCCTTGCCGACGACGAACTCCACCGTGCCCGCGCTCTGGTACTTCACGGCCCTGGCCAGCTGCACCGCCTGCTCGCCCATGGCCTTGCGCGTGGCCTCGCTGATGAAGGGCGAAGGCGCTTCCTCGATGACCTTCTGGTGGCGGCGCTGGATCGAGCATTCGCGCTCGTTGAGGTAGACCACGCTCCCATGGGCGTCGCCGAGCACCTGGATCTCGATGTGGCGCGGGCTCTCGACGTACTTCTCGATGAACACGCGGTCGTCGCCGAAACTGCTGCGGGCCTCGTTGCGGCACGAGCTGAAGCCTTCGAAGGCCTCCTTGTCGTCCCAGGCCACGCGCAGGCCCTTGCCGCCGCCGCCGGCGCTGGCCTTGATCATCACCGGGTAGCCGATGTCGCGCGCGATGCCCACCGCTTGCTCGGGCGATTCGATGGCCGCATTCCAGCCCGGGATGGTGTTGACCTGGGCTTCAAGGGCCAGCTTCTTCGAGGCGATCTTGTCGCCCATGGCGGAAATGGAATGGTGCTTCGGCCCGATGAAGACGATGCCTTCCTCCTCCACACGGCGCGCGAAGGCCGCATTCTCGGAGAGGAAGCCGTAGCCCGGATGCACCGCCTGCGCACCCGTGCTCTTGCACGCGGCGATGATCTTGTCGCCCAGCAGGTAGCTCTCGCGGCTGGGCGCGGGGCCGATGCACACGGCTTCGTCGGCCAGGCTCACGTGGCGCGCGTCGCGGTCGGCCTCGGAATACACGGCCACCGTCTTGATGCCCATCTTCTTCGCCGTCTTCATGACGCGGCAGGCGATCTCGCCGCGGTTGGCAATCAGGATCTTCTTGAACATGCTGGTTCTCCGCCGCGCTCAAAGAGGAATGTTCCCGTGCTTGCGCCACGGGTTGGCGAGCTTCTTGTCCTTGAGCATGGCCAGCGAACGGCAGATGCGCCTGCGTGTCTCGTGCGGCAGGATCACGTCGTCGATGTAGCCGCGCGCGCCGGCGACGAAGGGGTTGGCGAAGCGCGCCTTGTACTCGGCTTCACTGGCTGCGAGCTTGGCCGGGTCGCCCTTGTCCTCGCGGAAGATGATCTCCACCGCACCCTTGGCCCCCATCACCGCGATCTCGGCGTTGGGCCAGGCGAAGTTGACGTCGCCGCGCAAATGCTTGGAGCTCATCACGTCGTAGGCGCCGCCGTAGGCCTTGCGCGTGATCACCGTGACCTTGGGCACCGTGCACTCGGCGTAGGCGTAGAGCAGCTTGGCGCCGTGCTTGATGATGCCGCCGTACTCCTGCGCCGTGCCCGGCATGAAGCCGGGGACGTCGACGAAGGTGACGACCGGGATGTTGAAGGCGTCGCAGAAACGCACGAAACGCGCCGCCTTGATGGCGCTCTTGATGTCCAGGCAGCCGGCCAGCACCATCGGGTTGTTGGCGACGATGCCCACGCTTTGCCCGTCCAGGCGGGCGAAGCCGATGACGATGTTCCTGGCGTACTCGGGCTGCAGCTCGAAGAAGTCGCCATCGTCCGCCACCTTGAGGATCAGCTCCTTCATGTCGTAGGGCTTGTTGGGGTTCTCGGGCACCAGCGTGTCGAGCGAGAGATCGAGCCGCTCGGCCGGGTCGCCGCTGGGGCGCAGCGGCGGCCGCTCCTTGTTGTTCAGTGGCAGGTAGTTGAAGAAGCGGCGCAGCATGAGCAGCGCCTCGACGTCGTTCTCGAACGCCAGGTCGGCCACGCCGCTCTTGCTGTTGTGCGTGCCGGCGCCGCCGAGTTCCTCGGCCGTGACTTCCTCGTGCGTCACCGTCTTCACCACCTCGGGACCGGTGACGAACATGTAGGCGCTGTCCTTGACCATGAAGATGAAGTCGGTCATCGCCGGGCTGTAGACGGCGCCGCCGGCGCAGGGGCCCATGATCATGCTGATCTGCGGGATCACGCCGCTGGCCATGACGTTGCGCTGGAAGACTTCGGCGTAGCCGCCCAGCGAGGCCACGCCTTCCTGGATGCGCGCGCCGCCGGAGTCGTTCAGGCCGATCACCGGCGCGCCCACGTTCATGGCCTGGTCCATCACCTTGCAGATCTTCTCGGCATGCGCCTCGGACAAGGCACCACCGAAGACGGTGAAGTCCTGGCTGAAGACGAACACCAGGCGGCCGTTGATCATGCCGTAGCCGGTGACCACGCCGTCGCCCGGGACCTTCTGCTCGGCCATGCCGAAGTCCCCGCAGCGATGCTCGACGAACATGTCCCACTCTTCGAAGGTGCCCTCGTCGAGCAGCAGTTCGATGCGTTCGCGCGCCGTGAGCTTGCCCTTGGCGTGTTGCGCGGCGATGCGCTTGGCGCCCCCGCCCAGGCGCGCCGCGGCGCGCTTGTTCTCGAGCTGTTCGATGATGTCGTGCATGAGGATGTCCTCCCGGTTCTCGGTCAATTCAGAAGGTCGAGCAGGCGCCGCGCGGCGACGCTGGCAACCAGCCTGCCGGCACGCACGTCCGCGCTGATCAGCGGCAACGCTTCGCGCACCGCCGCATGCCCGCGGAAACGCTCGCGCAAGCCAGCCTCGATGCGTTCCCACATCCAGGCCTCTTCCTGCGCGCGGCGGCGCTCGTGCAGGCGACCGCTGACGGCCTGCGCGTCACGAAACTCGCCCACGGCGCGCCAGAAGGCCGGCAGCCCCGTGCCCTTGAGGGCGCTGAGCTGCAACACCTGCGCAGACTTGTCGTGCAAACCCTGCGGGCCTGCGTGGGACTGCGGGTGCGGCCCGAAGAAGCGCAGCGCGCTGGTGATCTGTGCGCGGGCGCGCGTCGCCGCAGCCTCGTCGATGTCGGCCTTGTTGATGAGCACCAGGTCGGCCAGCTCCATCACGCCCTTCTTCAGCGCCTGCAGGTCGTCGCCGGCGTTGGGCAGTTGCATGAGGACGAACATGTCGGTCATGCCGGCGACGGCGACTTCGCTCTGGCCCACGCCCACGGTCTCGACGATGACCACGTCGTAGCCGGCGGCCTCGCACACGCGCATGGCTTCGCGCGTCTTGTCGGCCACGCCGCCGAGCGTGCCGCTGGCCGGGCTGGGGCGGATGAAGGCGCGCTCGTGCACGGAGAGCCGCTCCATGCGCGTCTTGTCGCCCAGGATCGAGCCGCCGCTCAGGCTCGACGACGGGTCCACCGCGAGCACGGCGACGCGCTGGCCGCGTTCGGTGAGGAACAGGCCCAGCGCCTCGATGAAGGTGCTCTTGCCCACACCCGGCACGCCGCTGATGCCCAGGCGGAAGGACTTGCCGCTGGCCGGCAGCAGGGCACCGAGCAACTCGTCGGCGCGGGCACGGTGGTCGGCGCGGGTGGATTCGAGCAGCGTGATGATCTTGGCCAGCGCGCGGCGCTGCACCGCACCGTCGCGCGCCAGCAGTTGCGCCTTCAGCGCCTCGTCGGTCGGGTGCATGAGGCTTTACGCGTGGGCCGCCTTGATCTGCTCGAGCACGTCCTTGGCACTCACCGGGATCGGCGTGCCGGGCCCGTAGATGCCCTTCACACCGGCGGCGTAAAGGAAGTCGTAGTCCTGCGCCGGGACCACGCCACCGACGAAGACGATGATGTCGTCGCCGCCCTGCGCCTTCAGCGCTTCGATGATCGCCGGCACCAGCGTCTTGTGGCCGGCAGCCAGGGTGCTCACGCCCACCGCATGCACGTCGTTCTCGATTGCCTGGCGCGCGCATTCCTCGGGGGTCTGGAAGAGCGGGCCGATGTCGACGTCGAAGCCCAGGTCGGCAAACGCCGTGGCCACCACCTTGGCGCCCCGGTCATGGCCGTCCTGGCCGAGCTTGGCGATCATCACGCGCGGGCGGCGGCCCTGGGCTTGGCCGAAGGCGGCGATCTCGACCTTGAGCCGATCCCAGCCCTCGGCACTGTCATAGGCGGCTGCATACACACCGGTCACCTTCTGGATGTCCGCACGGTGGCGGCCGAACACACTCTCGAGCGCATCGCTCACCTCGCCCACGGTGGCGCGCAAGCGCACGGCCGCGATGCTCAGGGCAAGCAGGTTACCGCTTCCGCTGCGTGCGCATTCGGTCAGGGCGTCCAGCGCGGCCCGGACCTTGGCACCGTCCCGGGTGGCGCGGATCTGCTGCAGGCGCCGAATCTGCCCTTCGCGCACGGCGACGTTGTCGACCTCGCGGAATTCGACCTGGTCTTCCTGGGCCAGCCTGTACTTGTTCACGCCGACGATGACATCCTTGCCCGCGTCGATGCGCGCCTGCTTCTCGGCGGCGCTGGCCTCGATCTTCAGCTTGGCCCAGCCCGAATCCACCGCCCGCGTCATGCCGCCCTGTGCCCGCACTTCCTCGATGATCGACCAGGCCTTGTCGGCCATCTCCTGCGTCAGGCTCTCCATCATGTAGCTGCCGGCCCAGGGGTCGACGACGCTGGTGATGTGCGTCTCCTCCTGGAGGATGAGCTGGGTGTTGCGCGCGATGCGCGCGCTGAACTCGGTGGGCAGGGCGATGGCTTCGTCGAAGCTGTTGGTGTGCAGGCTTTGCGTGCCGCCGAAGACCGCCGCCATCGCTTCCACCGCGGTGCGCACGACGTTGTTGTACGGGTCCTGCTCGGTCAGGCTCCAGCCGCTGGTCTGGCAGTGCGTGCGCAGCATCAGGCTCTTGGCCTTCTTCGCACCGAAGCCCTTCATGATGCGCGCCCACAGCAGCCGCGCCGCGCGCATCTTGGCGATCTCGAGATAGAAGTTCATCCCGATGGCCCAGAAGAACGAGAGCCGTCCGGCGAACTCGTCCACGTCCAGGCCCCTGGCCTGCGCGGTCTTCACGTATTCGGCGCCGTCGGCCAGCGTGAAGGCCAGTTCCAGCGCCTGGTTCGCCCCCGCCTCCTGCATGTGGTAGCCCGAGATGCTGATCGAGTTGAAGCGCGGCATCTTGCGTGCCGTGTATTCGATGATGTCGGCGACGATGCGCATGCTCGGCGCCGGCGGGTAGATATAGGTGTTGCGGACCATGAACTCCTTGAGGATGTCGTTCTGTATGGTCCCGCTGAGTTGCTCCTGTGCCACGCCCTGCTCTTCGGCCGCCACCACGTAGCCCGCCAGCACCGGCAGCACGGCGCCGTTCATGGTCATGCTCACGCTCACCCGGTCCAGCGCAATGCCGTCGAAGAGGATCTTCATGTCCTCGACGCTGTCGATGGCCACGCCGGCCTTGCCCACGTCGCCGGTCACTCGCGGGTGGTCGCTGTCGTAGCCGCGGTGCGTGGCCAGGTCGAAGGCCACGCTCACGCCCTGGCCGCCCGCGGCCAGGGCCTGGCGATAGAAGGCGTTGCTGTCCTCGGCGGTGGAGAAGCCGGCGTACTGGCGGATGGTCCAGGGGCGCCCCGCGTACATGGTGGCCTGCGGCCCGCGGATGAAGGGCTCCAGGCCGGGCAGCGTGTCGGCCAGCTCCGGGTGCGGCAGCGCCGCCGTGTCGGCGGCCGTGTACAGCGGCTTGACGCGTATGCCTTCGGGCGTGAGCCAGTCCAGCGCCGACAACTCACCGCCGGGCGCCGACCTGGCGGCCGCCTCGCGCCACTGCTCCAGCGTGGCGGGGTCGAACTCGGGCCCTGTGGGGCTGGGGTTCATCGGCTGTCTCCTGTGCGCATGGGGCCTGTCGATGCGGTGGCGTGGCACGCGGCCGCGGGAGCGCAGCCGGCACGACCCGCGAGGCGCTTGTCGCGGGGGTTTCATTATGCATAATTATAAATTCAAATCAGTCGCAGGGCGCGCCGTCGCGCGTCATGGCCGCCCCGGAGCCCGCCGTCAACACCAATCGCGCCGACATCAGCCTTTCGCCCCGCGCCCTGTACCAGGACGTGGCCGAGCGGCTGCGCCAGCAAATCTACGCCCGCGTGCTCGAACCCGGGAGCTGGATCGACGAGATGCGGCTGGCCACCGCCTGGGGCATCAGCCGCACACCGTTGCGCGAGGCGCTCAAGGTGCTCGCCGCCGAAGGGCTGGTGACGATGAAGGTGCGGCGCGGCGCCTACGTCACCGAGATGTCGCGCGAGGACGTGGCGCAGGTCTATCACGTGCTCGCCTTGCTCGAGAGCGACGCTGCCGGTGTCGTCGCCGCGAGCGCCTCGCCGGCGCAGCGCGCGGAGCTGGCGCAATTGCACGCGCGGCTGCAGGCTCAGGTGCGCCGGCGCGATGCCTTCTTCGCCACCAACGAGCAGTTCCACATGGCGTTGCTGGAGATGGCGGGCAACCGCTGGGCGCTGCAGACTGTGCGCGACCTGCGCAAGGTCATGAAGCTCAACCGCCACCACTCCTTGCTCAAGCAGGGACGGCTCGCCGAATCGCTGGCCGAGCACGCCACCATCATGCAAGCCATCGAAGCACGCGATGGGGCGGCCGCGGCGCGGCTGATGAGGGCGCACTTCGACAGCGGCCTGCAGGCCGCGGCCTGACCTGCCCTCACGCGGGCGTGTGGCGCGGCGCGAGCGGGATCGAAAAAGCCGCCCGCAGGCGGCTCGTTCGACTGGCAGCGCGCCGGTAGGGCGCGGCCTGCTTACTTGCTGGCGGCGGCGTCCGGCGCGCTGGCAGCCATGTCGGCAGCCGGAGCGGCGGCGCTGGCGGCCATGTCGGCAGCCGGGGCGGGCGCGGGCTCGGGGGCAGCAACAGGGGCCGGAGCCGGGGCCGGAGCTTCTTCCTTCTTGCCGCAGGCGGTCAGGGCAAAGGCAGCAACCAGGGAAGCCAGAACGATCGACTTGTTCATTTGTATCCTCAGGAGTAATGGGTCGTGAAACGCAGCAAATCCAGGGCACTCTCAGCGACGCTCAGAGACCCATGCCAGCAAGGCAGGGAAAGCGTGCATCCCCTGCCTAGCCTGCAAGTATATCTCGTATAAGGGCAATCCCTATAGCCCGAGCGTTTCGGCGGAAAACGCCGGCGAGGATTGTTGTAAGAGCGCATCAATGTGCTCTGACCACGGGTGGATTTCCCGCGCATCCGTACAGCTTCGTCCGCGCCAGCGCAGGGCGTCGAGGAGTTGCACGCTGAGCGTCGTGTCGGCCAGCAAGAGCGTGGGCAGGTCCGCCGCCAGGTCGTCGGGTGGCTGCCAGGCTTCGACGGCGTGCACCCAGTCGCGCCGCCATGCGGTGAAACGCGGCCAGCGCCGCGGCACCTCGTCGTAGCTGCGTGCCAGCAGCACGAGGCGTCGCTGCGGCAGGCGCAGCCAGGCCGTCAAGCCTTCCAGCAGAGCGGGTGCGTCGAGCGGCCAGGCGGCGAAGTCGCCATCGACGCAGACGATGCGCCGCGCCGGCTGGGCGAAGGCCGCATCGAAGCCCCAGCGCAGCGCCGCGGCGAAGCTCGCCGGCGAGTCGATCGGTGGCGGCGCCGGGTTCACCCACGCTCTCCGTGCACCCAGCCCGCGCCCCGCCAATCCGCGAGCAGTGCGGCGGCCTCGGTGCTCAGGCGCTTGCAGTCCGCGGCCGCGAGGACGCGTTGGTTGGCCAGGCGCTGCATCAAGGTGGCGTCGCGCCCGCCGGCAATGAACGCCTCGCCGTTGATGAAGACGTGGCGCGCGTCGTACATCATGCGCGTGCACGGATCGAGGCGCACGCCGCCTCGCGGCGCACCGCGCCGCGCCTCGAACCAGACACGCGGCTTGGGTTCGGTGAGCAATTCACCGAGCGCACGCGGCACGGCCAGCGGGTCGGACATGTGCCGCGCCAGGGCCGCCTGAGCAAAGCGCAGCAGGGCCTCGGGCACCGCGGCCGGCGTCTCGGTGGCGGGCTGCGTGGGGTCGCGGTACAGGTGGCTATCGTGGTCGACCTCGGTGTCGTCGGCCAGGCGCAGCAGCAGTTCGTGCGCCAGTTCGTCTGCCGTGGGCACGCGAAATCCCATCGAGCAGGTCATGCAGTCGCCGCCTTCGGCGACACCGTCGTGTCCCCACTGCGGCGGCAGGTAGAGCAGGTCGCCAGGCTCGACCAGCCAGTCGAACTCGGGCTCGAAGTGGCGCAGCCGCTTCAAGGGCGCGCCTTCCACCCACGACGGGTCGGCGACGCGCCCGACGCGCCAGCGCCGGCGGCCCTGCACCTGCAAGAGGAAGACGTCGTAGGAATCGATGTGCGGCCCGACGCCGCCGCCCGGGCTGGCCCACGAGACCATCACGTCGTCCATGCGCGCATCGGGGACGAAACGAAAGCGCTGCAGCATCTCGTGGGCCGCCGCCACGTGCAGGTCCATGCCCTGCACGAGCAGGGTCCAGCCCGCGCGGGCCAGCGGCGGCAGCGCGCGCCTGGGCAGCGGGCCGTGGCGCACGTGCCAGGCGCCGCTGCGCTGCTCGACGAGGCGGGATTCGACGCTCTCCCGGCCCGCCAGCTCGAAGAACTCGGCGCGCGGCAGCGGCGGCGCCACGCCGGGCCAGGCCTGGCGCACGAGCAAGGGCTTCTTCTGCCAATACCGCTTCATGAAGACGGCCGGCGAGATGCCGCCGAGCAGGGCCGACGATGCGTGGATGTCCATGCGCGGATTCTCGCCCAAGCCCCGCAGCGGGCTGCTGTGACATCATTCCCGCATGATCATTTCCGCCCCCTGCGTGGTGAGCCTGACCTGGCAGCTCAACGACGCCCAGAACCGCCCCATCGACGAGCTGGCGCAGCCCGTGGAGTTCTTCTACGGCGGCGACGACCTGCTCGCCAAGGTCGAGGAAGCGCTCGCCGGCCATCAGGCCGGCGACGAGTTGCAACTGCAGCTCGAACCCGAGCACGCCTTCGGCGAGTACCGCGCCGAGCTGGTGTGCTTCGAGGAGCGCCGGCTCTTCCCCGAGGAACTGGAAACGGGCATGAGCTTCGAGGGCCTGCCTGCGGGGCACGCCACCACCGACATGCCCGCCGACGCCATCTACATCGTCACCGAGATCTACCCCTCGCACGTGGTGCTCGACGGCAACCACCCGCTGGCCGGAATGGCGCTGCGCCTGGCGCTCAAGGTGCAGGCCGTGCGCGCGGCCAGCGAACAGGAGGTCGAGGCGCG
The DNA here is from genome assembly GCA_020720385.1 of Rubrivivax sp. Classification (GTDB taxonomy): domain Bacteria; phylum Pseudomonadota; class Gammaproteobacteria; order Burkholderiales; family Burkholderiaceae_C; genus Rubrivivax. The sequence goes on along the minus strand of DYOR01000106.1, from coordinate 628 downwards.
CAGCGTCGCCGGCTCGACGGTGACGGTGCTCGGCAGCGGGCCGGCTTCAGGGGCCACGCTGCACTGAAACGCCGCGCTGCGCGGGCTGCTTCAGCCGCGCCCGGTGGAACCGAAACCGCCTGCGCCGCGCGCCGAATCCTCGAACGACTCGACACGCTCGAAGCGCGCCTGCACCACCGGCACGATGACCATCTGCGCGATGCGCTCCAGCGGCTGCACGGTGTAGGCCGCGCTGCCGCGGTTCCAGCAGCTCACCATGAGCGGGCCCTGGTAGTCGCTGTCGATGAGGCCGACCAGATTGCCCAGCACGATGCCGTGCTTGTGGCCCAGGCCCGAGCGCGGCAGCAGCATCGCCGCCAGTCCGGGGTCGCCGATGTGGATGGCCAGGCCCGTGGGAATGAGCGCCGCCTGCCCCGGTTCGAGCGTGAGCGGCGCGTCCAGGCCCGCGCGCAGGTCCAGCCCGGCGCTGCCCGGCGTGGCGTAGGCCGGCAGGAGCTCGTCGAATTGCGCCGCCATGCGCTCGTCAAGCACCTTCACCGCGATGGTGGTCACGAGGACCCCCTACGACGCTGCGCGCCGGTCCCCCCGAGGGGGAGCGAGCGCCTTCGGAGCGGCCGTGCGGCGCTCA
>DYOR01000009.1 GCA_020720385.1 Rubrivivax sp. | reverse complement strand
GGGCCGCGCGACTCTGGCGCGCGGCAGCGAACGAAGTGAGCGTGGGGGCACCATGCCGCACCCTACGCGCAGTGCGCGCTCCCGCCAAGGGGGAATGCGCCTGCCCGGGCGGCCCGCCCCGACTCATGCGGGCCCCGATGCCACGGCGGCGTCCTCGGCCACCTGCGCGGCCAGGCACAGGTCGTCCCAGGCGCGCGCCTTGTCGGCCGGGTTGCGCAGCAGATACGCCGGGTGGTAGGTCACCACCAGGGGCACCCCTTGGTAGCGATGGACGCGGCCACGCAGCCGGCCCACGGGCTCGTCGCTGCGCAGCAGCGCCTGCACCGCAAAGCGCCCCATGGCGAGGATGAGCCGCGGCTGCAGCAGTTCGATCTGGCGCACGAGGAAGGGCTCGCACAGGGCCATTTCCTCGGCGCTGGGGTTGCGGTTGCGCGGCGGCCGGCACTTCAGCGTGTTGGCGATGTAGACGCGCTGTGCCGGCGCGGCGGCGCCATCGCTGGAACGCGTCAGCGCCAGCGCGGCGAGCATGCGGTCGAGCAGCTGCCCGGCGGGGCCGACGAAGGGCTCGCCCTGGCGGTCCTCGGCCTCGCCCGGGGCCTCGCCGACCACCATCCACCGTGCCTGGGGATGGCCGGCGCCGAAGACCGTCTGCGTGCGGCTGGCGCACAGCCCGCAGGCGCGGCAATTGGCGACGGCCTGGCGCAGCGCGTCCCAATCCAGGCCGGCGAGGTCGGCGCGCGCGCCCGGCGTGGGCACCTCCCCGGCGGTCCCGACGGTCCCGACGGTCCCGGCGGTCGGGGCAAGCCGCGGCATGCCGGCTGGCGGCACGGCGCGCGGCGTGCCTGTGGCCGGCGCGGGATTCGCGGACACGCCCGCTTGCGGCCGCGGCGCGCGCGCGGCGGTCCGCTCCGGCGCGACGGCCGCGCCAGGCAAGGCCGCTGGCCACACGCGCAGCCCCATCTGGCGCAGCATGGCCTGCTGGCGCTCACTCCAGCGCATCGCTGCCTCCGCGCTGCAGCACCAGGTTCATCACCACGGCGTCCTCGCGCTGCGCACTGGCGGCGGGGTAGTAGCCGCGGCGCAGACCCACCTCGACGAAGCCGCGGCGGCGGTACAGGGCCTGCGCGCGCAGGTTGCCCCGCCGCACTTCGAGCCACAGCGTGGCCGCGCCCAGCGCACGCGCCGCGGCCTGCACGCGGTCGAGCAAGTACCCCCCCAGGCCCTGGCCCTGCCAGGCCGGGGCCACGGTGACGTTGAGCAGGTGCAGTTCGTCCACGCCGGGCATGGCCACGAAATAGCCCACCAGCCCGGCCTGCGGCGCTTCGAGCACCTGCGCCAGGTAGCCCGCAGTGAGCGAGTCGACGAAGTTGCCCCACGTCCAGGCATGGCTGTAGGCTGCGCTCTCCACGGCCAGGACGGCTTCGAGGTCGGCCGGCGCCATCGCCCGGCACACCCAGCGCGGCTGCAGCAGCGCGTTCATCGCACGTCCGCGGCGCTGGCCGCACGCGCAGCCTCGCGTTCACTGGTGGTCAATGCCACCTTGTCGCGCAGGTACAGCGGCAGGGCCGCGGCGGCGTCCACGCCGGCCCCGCCGGCGGCCGCCTGCAGCGCCAGGCGCAGCAGCGCCGCGGCGCGGTCCCTTTCCTGCTCCCAGCGCACCGGGCCCGCCGGCACGGGCAGGCGTTCGCCGAACGCCGCCAAAGCCGAACCGGCCAGGGCGTGCATGCGCGCGCCGGCCCAGATCCGGCCCAGATCCTGCAAGCTGAAGAGCCCCGGCGGCTGCAGCACCTGCCACTGCCGGTCGCGCCAGGCGTAGCGCGCGGCGTAGACCTCGCCCATGCGCGCGTCCATGGTCACGCCGACGTCGAAGGCCTGCGCCGTGCCGGCCTGGGCACGCGCGTCTTCGGCGACGATGAGCAGGCTGTCGATGGGCAGCACCGGTCGGCCCAGCCCGAGCGCCAGGCCCTGGGCCACGGCGCAGGCCGTGCGCAGCCCGGTGAAGGCACCCGGCCCGCGACCAAAGGCGATGAAATCGAGGTCCGCCAGCGCCACGCCGGCGCGCGCCAGCAGCGCGTGCACGTGCGGCAGCAGCGTGCTGGAGGCCGCCGCGCCGCCTTCGGCGTTCACCGCGAAGGCCTTGCCTGGCGCCTGCAGCGCCACCGCCAGCCGCTCAGTCGAGGTATCGAACGCAAGCACGCGGGCAGCGGGCGTCGGCTCTGACGGGGGAGGCATGCGCCGAGTTTATGTCGTGCGATCATGGCCGCCATGTCCAGGGTCTACGCAGCCACCATGGCCACGCTCGCGCGCGCCGCGGCCCTGTTCGCCGTGGCGGCCGCCGGGGTCGTGGGCCCGGCTGAAGCAGCCAAGGTCCTGCCCGCCGAGGCGCTTCAGGCCCTGCAGCAGGCGGGCATCGCACCCGAGGCGATCTCGGTGGTCGTCGCCGAGGTCGGCAGCGGCCGCGACGTGCTGCGCTGGCAGGACAAGCAACCGCGCAACCCGGCCTCGCTGGCCAAGCTGCTGGTGAGCGCCGCGGCGCTGGATCACCTGGGCCCGGCCTGGACCTGGACCACGCCGGTGTGGCTCGCCGGCCCGCTGCGCGACGGCGTGCTCGAAGGCTCGGTCTTCATCAAAGGCAGCGGCGACCCCAAGTTCGTGCTCGAGCGCGTGTGGCTGCTGCTGCGGCGCCTGCAGCAGCACGGCGTGCGCGAGATCCGCGGCGACATCGTGCTCGACCAGGGCGCCTTCGCCGTGGCCGAGGTTGCGCCGGGCGAGTTCGACGGCGAGCCGCTGCGGCCCTACAACGTGCAGCCGGCGGCCTTGCTCTTCAACTTCCGCTCGGTGCTCTACACCTTCGTGCCCGACCGCGCCGCCGGCGTGGCGCACGTGCTCGTCGAGCCACGGCTCGACGGCACGCGCGTGCAGCGCACGGTGCCGCTGTCGGCCGGCCCGTGCCAGGACTGGCGCGGCACGCTCAAGGCGAGCTTCGAGCCGGGCCTGACGCGCTTTGCCGGCAGCTACGCCAGCGCCTGCGGCGAGAGCGCCTGGCCGGTGGCCGACCCGCAACCCGCCACCTTCGAGACGCGCCTGCTCGCCACGCTGTGGCGCGAGATGGGCGGCCAGCTGCAGGGCGGCGTGCACACCGGCACGGCGCCGCACGACACCAGCCCGAGCTTCGAGCTGCGCTCGCCCGCGCTGGCCGAGCTCGTGCGCGACATGAACAAGTACAGCAACAACCTGATGGCGCAGCAACTGCTCCTCACCCTGGCGCTGCAGGCCGCGCCCGGCACAGCGGTCACGCCCGAATCCGGGCGCGAGTGGCTCGCGCGCTGGCTGGCGCAGCAAGGCGGTGGCGCCGACGGCCGTGGCGGCGACGAAGTCGTCATCGACAACGGCTCGGGCCTGTCGCGCCACACGCGCATCAGCGCGGGGCGGCTGGCGCAGCTCCTGTTGCAGGACTACGCCGGCCCAACGATGAGCGAGCTCATGTCCTCGCTGCCGGTCTCGGGGCTGGACGGCACGCTGCGGCGCTCGCAGGCCACACCCGGCCGCGCCCACCTCAAGACGGGCTCGCTGCGCGACGTGGCGGGCGTGGCGGGCTACGTGCTGGCCGACAGCGGCCGGCGCTACGTGCTCGTGGCCATCGTCAACCACCCGCGGGCTTCGGGCGCGCGCCCGGTGCTCGATGCCCTGGTGCGATGGACAATGCGCGATGCACCGGCGCGCTGAGCCGGCCCCGACGTTCACGCCCCTGCCCATGACCCTATCCGACACCCTCGGCTACCTCGCCGCCGCCTTCACCACCGCGTCCTTCCTGCCGCAGGCCTGGCTCACTCTGCGCACGCGCGACGTGAGCGGCATCTCGCTGGGCATGTACAGCGCGTTCACGCTCGGCGTGGCGCTGTGGCTGGCCTACGGCGTGGCGCTGGGCCAGTGGCCCATCGTGCTCGCCAACACGGTGACGCTGGCGCTGGCGGCGACGATCCTGACGACCAAGATCGTCGTCGAACGCCGCCAGTCGCGGCGCAAGCGCTAGCCGGTGCGCTTCGGCCCGTCGCACGAGGCTCGCAGGCCCTAGAACGGGTTGCGCTGCGCGCGGTCCATGCCCAGCGTGGCGAGCTGTTGCTGCCCGCCGCTGGACAGGCGCGTGTCGTCGGCCCACAGGTAGGTGCCGGCGAGCGCATCGGTGGCCAGGGTGGCGGTGGTGCACAAGGGCAGCGGCACGGCGCAGGCCCCGCTGGTGATGTTGGTCAGGCCGAAGGCGGCCGGGGAACGTGCGATGGCCTGGAAGCGCAGCTGCGACTGCACCAGGCCGACGAAGCGGCCATCGAGCACCACGTTCACGCCGAGCTGCTCGTTGAACGCGGTCGTCAATCGTGTCATCAGCGCGGCGCGATCGGTGTCGCCCGAGAGCGTCACCTGCTTGAGCGCAAGCGGCGTCAGGCCCAGGTCGGGCAGGTCCGAGACCACCACCTTCACGCCGAGGTCCACCAGGCGGTTGACCACCGCGGCGACCTGCCGGCCGCGCGCGCCGGCCTCGGCGGCGAGGTCGGCTTCGGCACGGCCGGGGAACTGGGCATAGAGCTCCAGCAGATCGTTCATGCCCACCAGCACGGTGGCCAGGTCCTTGTCGCGGAAACCGCCGGCCGCCACCTGGGCCTCGACCTGGGCCGTCACGTCGGCCGCCTTGGCCCCGGCAAAGGCGCGCATCAGCGCCTGCGGCTCAGCCACCGCGGTGGGGTTGCATTCGGCGAAGGCGAAGCCATAGAGCGAGGCCATCGACTGCACCCAGATCGGCTCGACACTGCAGTCGATGGTGCTGTTGGCGTCGAGGCCGTTGACGGCGTACTTGCGCCCGTCCTGCGCCAGCGTGCTGAGGTCATCGCCGAAGACGATCAAGCGCTTGGGAACGAACGGGTCGTACTGCGTGGTGCTGCCACCGCACGACGCCACCAGGGCGAGCGCCGCCGCGGCGAGGAAGCCAGCCACGACACGGTGCCATCGTGGAGTGGCCTTGCTGCTGAAGATCATCTTTGCTCCGGAATCGGGGGTGCCCTGGGGTGGCCGCGGCTTCAGGCCGCCGCGCGTTGGAGGCGGTCGCGAACACCGTCCCACTCGGGGCCCGGCGGCGGCCGCTCGACCCAAATGGCCGACACGCCAGCTGCGTCGAACTCTCGCAGCACCGCGAACAACTCGCGCGCCACCCCCGCGGCATCGGCCGGCATGGCCCGGTGGAGCCAGCCCGGCCCTGCTTCGGGCGCGAGGCGGGAATATACCCCGACCACCGTCCCGGCCGCGGCGGCCGGCCCGCGGCAACGCGCCTGCAGCGTGGCGGCATCGAACAGACGCACCGGCGCGGCGGGCGCGTAGTGCGAGGCCAGCGTGCCCGAGGCCCGCGGCGAGGCGGCGTCCGCCGGCGCCAGCGGGCCGCCGAGCACGGCCTCGAGTCGCGCGGGCGTGAGCTGCCCGGGCCGCAGCAGCGCGGGCCGCGCGCGCGTGCAGTCGACGATGGCCGATTCGATGCCCACGTCGCAGGCGCCACCATCGAGCACCATGAGCTGCGCGCCGAACTCGGCGCGCACATGCGCGGCGGCGGTCGGGCTGACGCGGCCGAAGCGGTTTGCACTGGGCGCCGCCACGCCGGTCACGCCCAGGCGAGCCGCCTCGCGCAGCAGCGCCAAAGCCACCGGGTGCGCCGGCATGCGCAGGCCGATGCTCGCCTGCCCCCCCGCTGCCGCCTGGCCACGGCCGGCGCGCCGCGGCACGATCACGGTGAGGGGCCCAGGCCAGAATGCGGCCATCAGGCGCAGCGCGGCATCGCTCAGATCGGCAGCGAACTCACGTGCCGCGGCCACGTCCGGCACATGGACGATCAGCGGGTGTTCGGCCGGGCGGCCCTTGGCCGCGAAGATGCGCGCCACGGCGGCGTCGTCGTCGGCGCGTGCCCCCAGGCCGTAGACCGTCTCGGTGGGGAAGGCCACCAGCCCGCCTGCGGCCAGGCGTGCCGCGGCGACGCGGATGGACTCGGGATCTGCCCCCGGCAGGGTGACCACCAAGCCGCCTCAGAACGCCGGCAGGCCCAGCGCGCGGGCGGCCTGCAGGGCCGTGGCGCGAGCCGCATCGGCAGCGGCCGCGGTGATCGTGAGATGACCCATCTTGCGCCCGCGCCGCGCCTCGGTCTTGCCGTACAAATGCAGGTGCGCGCCGGGCAGGCGCAACACGGTCGCCCAGTCGGGCGAGCGCGGCGCCGCATCGTCCGCGGCGAACCACAGGTCGCCCAGCAGATTGAGCATCACCGCGGCCGAATGCAGGCGCGGCGCCACCAGCGGCAGCCCGGCCAGCGTGCGCAGCTGCAGGTCGAACTGGGACAGGTCGCAGGCGTCGATGCTGTAGTGGCCGGAGTTGTGCGGGCGTGGCGCCATCTCGTTGGCCACGAGCGAACCGTCATCGAGGACGAACATCTCGACGCACAGCACGCCGACGTAGCGCAGGGCCGCCGCCAGCCGCACCGCCATCGCCACCGCGCGCTCGCAGGTGGCCGCGTCGACGTCGGGCGCAGGCACCTGCGTGACCGCGAGGACGCCCTGGCGGTGCAGGTTCTGCTGCACCGGCAGGTGCACCACCTGGCCATCGTGGCCACGGGCGACGATGACGCTGATCTCGTGACGCAGCGCGAGGCGCTTCTCCAGGATGCACGACACACCGCCCAGGGCCGCCCAGGCGGCGGGCAGGTCGGCCAGTGTGGCCACTGCCACCTGGCCCTTGCCGTCGTAACCCAGGCTGGAGGTCTTCAGCAGGCCGGGCAGCAGCGCCGCCATCGCCGCGGCCGCGGCGTCCCCAGCCGAATCCACGGCGGCGTGCGGCGCACAGGGCACACCGGCCCCGGCGAAACAGCGCTTCTCGCGCAAGCGATGCTGGCACGCCTCGACCGCATCGGCGGGCGGCGACACCGTCGTGCGCGAGGCCAGGCGGCGCAACGCGCCGGCCGGGACGTTCTCGAACTCCGTGGTCACGGCGGCGCAGCGGCCCGCCAGGTCGTCGAGTGCCGCGAGGTCGGCATAGGCCGCACGTAGATGCAGGTCGGCCGCCGCCCCGGCCGGGCTGGCGACATCGGGCTCGAGGACCGCCACGCGGTAGCCGTGCACCTGCGCCGCATGCACGAACATGCGCCCGAGCTGGCCGCCGCCGAGCACACCGAGCATCGCCCCGCCGGGCCACCGTGGTGCCGGTACGGCGCCGTCGCTCACCGCGGCACCCCATGGCCTGCGGCCAGCCCCGCCAAGCGGGGGCATGAGCCTGCCCGGCCGCCCGAAAGGCGAATACCGGAATGCGCAGCATGAAGGTAGTCCAGTGAGCACTTGGGGCGGCCCGGCGTGCTCATTGCAGGTCCTGCGTCATGGACCGCGCCGCCTCGGTCTGGCGCGCACGAAACGCCAGCAACCGCGCGCGCAGGTCCGCGTCACGCACGGCCAGCATCGCCACCGCGAACAAGGCCGCATTCGCTGCACCCGCCGGCCCAATGGCAAAGGTGGCCACGGGAACGCCCTTGGGCATCTGCACGATCGAGTACAGCGAATCGAGGCCCTGCAGGTGCCTGCTGGCCACCGGCACACCGAGCACCGGCACCACCGTCTTGGCGGCGAGCATGCCCGGCAGGTGCGCGGCACCCCCCGCCCCGGCGATGATGGCCGTCAGCCCGCGGTCCGCCGCGGACTCTGCATAGGCGAACATGTCGTCGGGCATGCGATGCGCCGAAACCACGCGCTTCTCGTAGACCACCCCGAACTCATCGAGGACGTCAGCCGCGTGCTTGAGCGTCTCCCAATCGCTGGAGGAGCCCATGAGGATGGCAACAGACACTTTATTGTCCACGGATCATTTCTCTTGAGACATCATCGACTTTATGGCGACGCGAATTGAAATCGAGTCTCTGCAAGGCTACGGCTGCTCGAATTGAACAAGACTTGCCGCAAGAGCTGCACGCGTATCAATGTACTTGTGCCGCAGATTATTGAGCTTGATCAGAACTTCGCTTGCGCTACCAAAACCATCGTTCACATGACACATCCGATATTGCATCCAAGTTGCCACCAACAACTCATCGATGTCGAGAGCCGCAAGGCTCGACATGTCGATCTTTCGGTACAAGTCCAAAGCCTCGTCCGCTTTCCCAAGACTCAAGAGGCAGAAAGATATTTCAAAATCAATAAACGTTTGACTGAAATTATGGGCAGCAAATGGGGACTTATCTCTGATCGTCGATAGTTGCTCAATCGCGTTGTGATATTCGCCGTCTAGGATACAGAGTCTAGCATTCCATAAGTGGATGTGATTCTGAAGCGCCGCAACACGAGTCAAGTCCTGTAGGTTTCTTGCTGACTTGATTTCTTGTCTGACGAGGGACAAATCCACTCCATCCAGACCTTCGCAGCATCTGGCAGCTCGAATCCACGCCAACCCGAAGGCAGCTTTGTTGTACAACATTGCTTCAACGCTCGCTTGATCCCCATTTTCGAGCGCATGATCACGCCCGCGCATGAACCACTTTTGGGCTTGACGTTGATTCCCACAAATCAGATAGCAATTGCACAATACAATTGCGACTCGCGTTTGCGCATCATGATCTGAGTTTCTGAGTTTTGCCTTAGCCAAGCTCAATGATTCGACCATCGAATCAAATCTAGAAAGCTCAAATTCAATGTGAGCTTTCCAAGCTGAAGCTATTGATACAAACGCATCATATCCCATCGATCGGCCGAGCAATTGAGCCCTCGCAATTCGATCAAGAGCACTGGGGCTTAGATTTTCATAGTGATATATGAGGCCCTCAGCCAGCATTATCCAGACCATGACCCGGCCGCTACTTCCATCGCCGAATTGGAGGCGCAACTCGGTTACTTGTTTCTTCGCTTCGTCAAAATTGCCCACCCTTGCTAAATTCGATGAAATTCGAGCAACAATCTCTGCACGCTCGACAGGATCTGTAGTTTCACCCAATTGACGGAACAGACGATCGAGGAGTGGACTCATAGTAGACACCGACTCAGAAGGTAGCGGATTGTCATTCTATCTGGCGCTGTCTTACAACCCAGGCCGCGCCGATCCCCTTTCGAAGTGCCGTCACGATCAAAAAAAAGAGGCCCAGCACAGCTGGGCCTCTCGTGCGCGAGCAACCGAGACTCGCCAAGGGCGAACTTCGGCTGATCGAGCGCTTAGGGCTTGTTGCCCGTTGGGAACGGCCAAGCGGCCGCCGGGTTCAGTGCCGTCTTCGCGGGCGCGGGCGCGGGCGCAGCGGGAGCGGGGGGGGCAGGCTTCTTTGCTGCCTTCTTCGCCGGGGCCTTCTTTGTGGCCGGCTTCTTCGCCATCGCCGCCTTCTTCGCCGGTGCAGCCTTCTTCGCTGCGACCTTCATTGGCGCAGCCTTCTTCGCCGCGGCCTTCTTTGGCGCAGCCTTCTTGGCCGCAGCCTTCTTCGGTGCAGCCTTCTTCGCCGCAACCTTCTTCGGCGCAGCCTTCTTCGCGGCCGCCTTCTTCGGCGCCGCCTTCTTGGCCGGGGCCTTCTTGGCCGCAGCTTTCTTCGGGGCCGCCTTCTTCGCCGGGGCCGCCTTCTTCGCGGGGGCCTTCTTGGCCGCAGCCTTCTTTGCAGTTGCCATAACGATCTCCTTGATCAAGTTACAAAAGGCTCCGGTCTGCATTTCGCAGCACGGAGATCCACCGCCCGGTGGTCTGCCGCGGAGCAGGTGCTCCGCAACGATCGCCCCAGTGCGGTGAACGGGGTCGCGAGCCTGGCATTCATCTCGGTCTGTCGCCTGCCTTGGCTCGTCATTCTTGATCTCTCACGCCGTCGCACGCTCGGGGCGCGCCGCGGCATGGCGGTGCCTGGTGGACATGGAGTCTTCGCTCCTCAGTCCCAGGCCAGTGCACCACCGGTCTGGTAATCGATGACACGGGTCTCGAAGAAGTTGCGTTCCTTCTTCAGGTCGATCATTTCGCTCATCCACGGGAACGGGTTTTCCTCGTTCGGGAAAAGCGCGTCCAGGCCGATCTGCGTCGCCCGCCGGTTGGCGATGAAGCGCAGGTAGCCCTTGAACATCGATGCATTCAGGCCGAGCACGCCGCGCGGCATGGTGTCCTCGGCGTAGCGGTACTCGAGTTCCACGGCGCGGTCGAACAAGGCCTTGATCTCGGCCTTGAACGCCGGTGTCCACAGGTGGGGGTTCTCGAGCTTGATCTGGTTGATGACGTCGATGCCGAAGTTGCAGTGCATGGACTCGTCGCGCAGGATGTACTGGTACTGCTCGGCCGCGCCGGTCATTTTGTTCTGGCGCCCCATCGACAGGATCTGGGTGAAGCCGACGTAGAAGAACAACCCTTCCATCAGGCAGGCAAAGACGATCAGGCTCTTGAGCAGCGTCTGGTCGGCCTCGGGCGTGCCGGTCTTGAACTGCGGGTCCATGATCGCGTCGATGAAGGGGATCAGGAACTCGTCCTTCTCGCGGATCGAATCGATCTCGTGGTAGGCGTTGAAGATCTCGCTTTCATCGAGCCCCAGCGACTCGACGATGTACTGGTAGGCGTGGGTGTGGATCGCTTCCTCGAAGGCCTGGCGCAGCATGAACTGCCGGCACTCGGGCGCCGTGATGTGGCGGTAGGTGCCGAGCACGATGTTGTTGGCGGCCAGCGAATCGGCGGTGACGAAGAAACCGAGGTTGCGCTTGATGATGCGGCGCTCGTCTTCGCTCAGGCCGTTGGGGTCCTTCCACGTCGCGATGTCGCGCGACATGCTCACTTCGTTGGGCATCCAGTGGTTGGCGCAACTCGCGAGGTACTTCTCCCAGGCCCACTTGTACTTGAAGGGCACGAGTTGGTTGACGTCCGTCTGACCGTTGATGATGCGCTTGTCGGCGACATTGACGCGGCGCGTGGAGCTCGGCTCGCCGTCGCCCGGCAGGGCCCGGGGCGGCGCGAGGGCCTGAGCAGCCTGGGGTTGCGCCGACACGGCCGGCTGCAACACCGGCAGCGGATCGAACGAATGCGCCGGCGGCGTGGCGCGAGGCGCTTGACTCGGGGTGTTCTTGACGTCGTCTTCCCAGACCAGCATGTGTGTGTGTCCTGCTCGATGCGAATTATCAGAGTGTTGCGCGCGAACACCAAGCACTGGTTGACATCGCGCGCTTCTCGTTGTTGCAGTGGCGCATCGACGATGCCCTCGCGCGCAGCGTCGATGCGGCCTCGTCGAAGGTCTGGCGGCCTGCGCGCGCGCTCATTGAGCCCCCTGGGCGCTGCGCGCCGTCCCCCCAGCCCCGCCACGGGCCTCTTCGTGGCCCAGGGGGAGCGAGCGCCTTCGGAGCGGCCGTGCGGCGCTCATTGGCAGGCCTCGCAATCGGGGTTGTCGATGGCGCACAACTTCACGTCGGTGGCCGGGGTCGAAGCGGGCGCGGCGCTTGCGCCCGTCGGCGCGCCATCCTTGGCCACCGCGTTGAGCGTGCCCGAAGTCACCGTCGACTTCTCCGAATAGGTGGCGCTCGTCGTGCGCAGGTAGTAGGTCGTCTTCAGGCCACGCAGCCACGCCAGGCGGTAGGTCTCGTCGAGCTTGCGGCCCGAGGCGCCGGCCATGTAGATGTTGAGCGACTGCGCCTGGTCGATCCACTTCTGGCGTCGCGCAGCGGCTTCGACGAGCCAGCTCGCATCGACCTCGAACGCCGTGCCGTACAGGCGCTTGAGCTCCTCGGGCACGCGGTCGATGAGGCGCAGCGAACCATCGAAGTGCTTCAGGTCCATGACCATCACGTCGTCCCACAGGCCGAGCTTCTTCAGGTCGCCCACGAGGTACTCGTTGACCACCGTGAACTCGCCCGAGAGGTTGCTCTTGACGGAGATGTTGCCGAAGCTCGGTTCGATGGACGCATCCACGCCGATGATGTTGCTGATGGTGGCGGTGGGCGCGATGGCCACGCAGTTGCTGTTGCGCATGCCGTGTTCGGCAATGCGGGCGCGCAACGCCGACCAGTCCATGCTGCTCGAACGGTCGACCTCGAGATGACCGCCGCGCGCCTCGCGCAGCAGGTCCAGCGAGTCCTGCGGCAGGATGCCGCGGTCCCACAGGCTGCCGCGGTAGCTGCTGTAGCGTCCGCGCTCGGCGGCCAGCTCGGTGCTCGCCCAGTAGGCGTGGTAGCACACCGCCTCCATCGAGCGGTCGGCGAAGGCCACCGCAGCGTCGCTGGCGTAGGGCACGCGCAGCCGGTACAGGCAGTCCTGGAAACCCATGATGCCCAGACCCACGGGGCGGTGGCGCAGGTTGGCGTCGCGCGCCTTCTTCACCGCGTAGTAGTTGATGTCGATGACGTTGTCGAGCATGCGCATCGCCGTGGCCGTGGTGCGCTTGAGCTTGGCCTGGTCGATGTCGCCGTCCTTCAGGTGCCGGGCCAGGTTGATGCTGCCCAGGTTGCACACGGCGATCTCGCTGTCGCTGGTGTTGAGCGTGATCTCGGTGCACAGGTTGCTCGAATGCACCACCCCCACGTGCTGCTGCGGGCTGCGCACGTTGCAGGCATCCTTGAAGGTGATCCAGGGGTGCCCGGTCTCGAAGAGCATCGAGAGCATCTTGCGCCACAGGTCCAGCGCGCGCATGCGCTTGTAGAGCTTGATCTCGCCGCGCTCGACCTTGGCCTCGTAGGCCGTGTAGGCCTTCTCGAAGTCCGCGCCGAACTTGTCGTGCAGGTCGGGGACCGTGCTGGGGCTGAAGAGCGTCCAGTCACCGCCCTCGACGACGCGGCGCATGAAGAGGTCGGGGATCCAGTTGGCGGTGTTCATGTCGTGCGTGCGCCGCCGGTCGTCGCCGGTGTTCTTGCGCAGCTCGAGGAACTCCTCCAGGTCCAGGTGCCAGGTCTCGAGGTAGGCGCACACCGCGCCCTTGCGCTTGCCGCCCTGGTTCACCGCCACCGCGGTGTCGTTGACCACCTTGAGGAAAGGCACCACGCCCTGGCTCTTGCCGTTGGTGCCCTTGATGTAGCTGCCCAGCGCGCGCACGCGTGTCCAGTCGTTGCCCAGGCCGCCGGCGTACTTGCTCAGCAGCGCGTTTTCCTTCAGCGCCTCGTAGATCCCGTCGAGGTCGTCGGCCACCGTGGTGAGGTAGCAGCTGCTGAGCTGCGAGCGCCGCGTGCCGCTGTTGAAGAGCGTCGGCGTGCTGCTCATGAAGTCGAAGCTGGAGAGCACGTGGTAGAACTCGACGGCGCGCGCCTCGCGGTCGACTTCGCCCAGCGCCAGGCCCATGGCCACGCGCATGAAGAAGGCCTGCGGCAATTCGATGCGCGCTTCGTCGATGTGCAGGAAGTAGCGGTCGTAGAGCGTCTGCAGGCCGAGGTAGTCGAACTGCAGGTCGCGGCTGGCATCGAGCGCGGCGCCGAGCCGCTCCAGGTCGAACTGCAGCAGCTTCTCGTCGAGAAGTTCGGCCTGCACGCCCTTCTTCACGAACTGCGGGAAGTACTCGGCGTAGCGCCCGGCCATTTCGGCCTGCGTCGCGGTCTCGCCGAGGACCTCGCGGCGGATCGTGTGCAGCAGCAGCCGCGCCGTGGCGCGGGTGTAGGCCGGCTCCTTCTCGATCAGGGTGCGCGCCGACATGATGGCCGCCTTGAAGACCTCGTCCAGCGGCACGCCATCGTAGAGGTTGCGCCGCGTCTCGGCCATGATCGGCTCGGCCCTGACGTCGGCACCCAGGCCGGCGCAGGCGGATTCGACCAGCCCGTGCAGCTCGGCCAGGTCCAGCGGCACGCGCCGGCCGGCCTCGGTGACGAAGAGTTCGGGCGCCTTGGCCGCCACCGGCGCGACCTGGCGTGCGCGCTCCTGCGCGCGGCGCTCGCGGTACAGCACGTAGGCCCGCGCCACCTCGTGGTGGCCGCTGCGCATGAGCGCGAGTTCGACGTGATCCTGCACGTCCTCGATATGGAAGGTGCCGCCGCCGGGCCGCGAGCGCAGCAGCGCGTGCACCACGCCTTCGGTGAGGCGCTCGACGGTCTCGCGCACGCTCGCCGAGGCCGCCCCCTGCGTACCGTGCACGGCGAGAAAGGCCTTCATCAGCGCCACGGCGATCTTGTTGGGCTCGAAGGCCACCACCGCGCCGTTGCGGCGGATGATCTGGTAGCCGCTGTAGGTGGCCGCGGCGGCGGCCGGGCCCGCACCGCCGGCGGGCCGCGCTGCGGTGGAGGTCGCGGTGGCGGTGGTCGGTTCAGCTTGCATTCATCGTTCCCCTCAGTCTCGTGTGCGTGTGTTCTGTGTGCCGCGCCGCTGCGGGCGGCCGGCGGCAGCGCGACCCGGGTCGCGCCGTCGTTCCTTCAGGCTGTGGCTTGCCCCGCGCGGCCTGCCCCGGCGGGCCCGGCGGCGCTCCTGGCGTGGGCCGCAAGAGCGTCCGGGTCGGGTCTTCGGGGCCGCGAGAATATCACCTGCGGACACTATATATGGGGCCTCGAACCCTAACAAGCCACTACGGCTAGTGTGTCGTCGGGGAGATCCCTGAACTCAGGCCGCGTCCGGCGCGATCGCCGGCAGGCGCGGCCGGCGCTGGCGCAACACGCGGCGCAGCCCAGCCCAGTCAAAGCCCGGTCCGGGGTCGATCTTGCGGCCGGGAGCGACATGCTCGTGCCCCACGGCCTCGCGGATCGGATAGTGCCGGACCAGGGCGCGCAGCAGGCGGCCGAGCTCGCGATACTGCGCCGGCGTGAAGCGCCCGCCCTCGAGTCCTTCGAGCTCGATGCCTATCGACCAATCGTTGCAACTCTCGCGTCCGCGCCAGGCGGAGACCCCGGCGTGCCAGGCGCGCTGGTCGCAGGACACGAACTGCGTCGTGCGGCCGTCGCGGCGCACGAAGAAGTGCGCCGACACCTGCAGGCCGCGCATCGCCTGGTAGTACGGGTGGGCATCCCAGTCCAGGCGGTTCGTGAAGAGGCGTTCCACGGCATCGCCGCCGAAGCGGCCCGGTGGCAGGCTGATCGAGTGCAGCACCGCCAGCGTGACCTCGACGCCCGCGGGGCGCGGGCCGAAGTTGGGGCTGGCGCAGGCCCGGGCACCGGCCCACCAGCCGTCGGCCCAGGCGGCACGGCGCTTCATGGCTGGTGCGCGGGGTCGCTGCGCTCACCGTCGGCCACACCCACGCCCAGGCGCGCCATGCGGTAGCGCATCTGGCGCAGCGACAGACCCAGGCTCGCCCCGGCCGCGGTGCGGTTGTAGCGGTGGCGCTCCAGCGCGCGCTCGAGGATGTCGCGCTCGATGTCGTCGAGGTACGCCGCCAGGTCGCCGGGCAGGGGCGCCGCCGCCGGGCTCGCCGGCGGCGCTGGTGCGGGCGCCGCGGGATCGGGGTCCACGCCATCGGGCTCGAGCAGCAACTCCTCGGGCAGCCCAAGGTCGCCGCGCCGGATGACCTGGGTGCCGGCCAGCGCCAGCGCGCGGTGCAGCAGGTTCTCCAGCTCGCGCACGTTGCCCGGAAAGCCATAGCGCAGCAGGTGCTCCAGCGCGTCGCCCGCGAGCGTGGGCGTCGGCGTCACGCCGGCGTCGCGGGCGATGCGCTGCAGCACCGCGGCGCAGATCGCAGGCAGGTCGCCGATGCGCTCGCGCAGCGGGGGCACGCCGATGCGGATCACGTTGAGCCGGTAGTACAGATCCTGGCGGAAGCGGCCCGCCTGCACCTCGGCGCCCAGGTCGCGGTGCGTGGCGCTGACGATGCGCACGTTGATCGGCGTCTCGGTCACCGCGCCGATGGGCCGCACGGCGCGCTCCTGGATCACGCGCAGCATCTTGCTCTGCATGGGCATGGGCAGGTCGCCGATCTCGTCGAGGAACAGGGTGCCGCCCTGCGCCGCCTGGAAGAAGCCCTCGCGATCCTCGTGGGCGCCGGTGAAGGCCCCCTTGCGGTAGCCGAAGAACTCGGCCTCGAGCAGGGCTTCGGGAATGGCACCGCAGTTCACCGCCACGAAGGGCATGGCGCCGCGCGGCGAGACCTCGTGGATGGCACGCGCGACCAGCTCCTTGCCCGTGCCGGACTCGCCGTGCACGAGCACCGGGGCCATGCTGCGCGCCACGCGCTCGACGAGCGAGCGCACCTGCTGCATGGCTTGCGAGGTCCCGGTGATGCGCGCCAGCGCCGGGTGCACGGAAGCCGGCGCGCTGGCCGCGGCGGGATCGGCGCGCGGGGTCGCTGGCGCGCCCGGCACGCGGCCCAGGGCCGAGGCCACCACGGCGCGGAACTGGCGCAGGTCCACGGGCTTGGTCAGGTAGTCGTAGGCGCCGGCCTTGAGCGCCTCGACGGCGTTCTCGGGCGAGCCGTACGCGGTGATGACCACCGCCTTCTCGTGCCGGCCCGCGGCCTCGATGCGGCGCATCAGGTCCAGCCCCGTGCCGTCGGGCAGGCGCATGTCGGTGATGACGAGCTGGTAGCCCCCCGGCCCGCGCTGCTGCAGCAGGGCCCAGCCCTCTTCCACCGACCCCGCACTCTCGACGTCGTAGCCCTCGCGCAGCAGCGTCAACTCGTAGAGCGTGCGCAGGTCGGGTTCGTCGTCGATGACGAGCAGGCGCAGGCCGGTGGGCAGGGTCGCGGTGGCGCTCACGGTCTCAGGACGACTCCAGGGGCAAGGCGCTGTGGTTCAAGCCCGGCAGCGGCGCGCGCCGCATGCTGACGACGAATTCGTTGCGCAGCCTCGCGCCGGCCGGGCGCGGATGGAACTCGATGCTCGCGCCGTGGCGCTCGCACAGTTCGCGGCAAATATACAGGCCCAGACCCGAGCCGCGGCTGCGCGTGCTGAAGAACGGCTCGAAGAGGTGGCGCTCGATCTCCGGCGCGATCGCCGGCCCATCGCTGGATAGCGTGAGCAGCACCCCGCCGTCGTCGCGCGCGGCCAGGCGCAGCAGGATCGCCCCGGGCGCGGCGCTGGCGTGGCGGTGTGCGTTGTCGAGCAGGTTGACGAGCACGCGGCGCAGGTGTTCGGGATCGAAGGCCACGCCCAGCGGCGACGCCGGCAGCTCGGCGCGCAGCCGGCTGGTGGCCCCCATGGGCAGCTGCGCCGTGCGCGCCCAGTCGGCGGCCGCATGGGCCACGACCGCGGCAGCATCCACCGCGGGCAGTTCCGGGGCGCTCCCGGGGGCCACCTCCATCATGTCGTCCACCAGCCGCTTGAGCCGCTCGACGTTGTCGGCCACCATCTGCGCCAGGCGTTGCTGCGGCGCGGCGAGTTCGTCTTCCATGAGCAGCGCGTTGGCCTGCGAGATCGCCGCCAGCGGGTTGCGGATCTCGTGGGCGATCCCCGCCGAGACGCGGCCCATGGCGGCGAGCTTCTCCTGGCGGATGCGCGCCTGCAGCGTGCGCAGGTCCTCCAGCAGAAGCACGGCAAAGGGCTCGCCGGTGCTCGCCTCGCGCGCGCCCGGCAGGTCATCGGCGCCACGCTCCAGGCCGCGCCCGCGCATGAAGCGCACGCGCATGCGCAGCGTGCGCAGGTGGCCCTCGCCGAAGCTCAGCGTGACGTCGCGCCCGCCTTCGGGCCACACGCCCTCGGCCAGCGCCGCCTCCACCGCCCGTTGCAGCGCGGCCCACGCCGGCCTGAGCTGCAACACGAAAGGCGCCGGCGGGCTGAGTCCCTCGTCGGCGAGCAGCGCACGCGCCGCCGGGTTGGCCGCGCGCACGCGCAGCCGGCGGTCCACCACCAGCACGCCGTCGACCATCTCCTCGATCACCAGGCGGTTGAGCTGCGCCTGCTGGCGCGCCAGCTCCAGGCTGCCGCGCGCAGCGAGTTCCTCGCGCGCCAGCCGCCCGGCCAGTTCACCGGCGAGCAGGGCGATGACGAACATGCCCATGCCGGCCAGGCCGGACTGCAGCATCAGCGCGGGCCCTTCGCCGCTGCCCGGCGCCGCGCGCCAGGCCGCCACGAGAAGCATCAGCGAGACGCCCGCGGCCGTGCCCAGCGCGCGCAAGCGCGAAGTGAGCACGCCGGCCATGAGCACCGGCAGGACGAGCAGCGCGGCGTAGTTGAACGAGCTGCCCACCTCCAGCAGGTGCAGCAGCGTGAAGGCGAGCAGGTCCACGCCGATGGTCGAAAGCCACTGGCGGCGCCGCTGCAGCGCCTGCGACTGCGGCTGGGCCAGGGGCCTGAAGCGCGGCAGCAGCCACAGCGTGATCGCCTGCACGGCGTAGAGCACGGAAATCAGTGCCAGCCACTCGGCGCCGTGCGTCCCCAGCAGGCTGCCCACGCCTTGCGCGCCCACCAGGCCCACACCCACGGCGGCCCGCGCCGCGGCATAGGTGCGATAGACGCGCGCCAGGGCGCTGTCCTGGGCCTGCGCGATGCGCCGCGCCTGGCGCAGCAGGAAGCGGCTGTCGGCCGGCCCGTCGCCCGCGGCCAGCCAGCCGGGGTCGAAGAACGAATCCGCGCTGCCGTCCGAGTCGCCGCCGCCCATGGCCCCGAACAGGGTGTCCTCGCCGCGCCGGCCCGATGCGCCGCGCCGGTCGGAGCGGCGGCGGTCACCGCTGCGGCGATCGGCGCTCGGAGGGTTCATTCCCCGAGGGCGCTCAGCGCGGCCCCAAGCGGCGATGCGCTTCGCTGCAGTACGGGCGGGCGGCGGCGTCCGTCAGCGCCTCGGTCTGCGGCAGGTGCACACCACAGTGCGCGCAGGCGAGCATGGGCACGGGCTCGGAGCGGCCCGCCCGCCGCGACTTCGGCGGCACGCGCGGGGGGCGGCCGCGCGCGGTGAAGATCCACACCGCCACGCCCACCACGACGAGCAGGAGCAAGTACTTCATGGGCCGGCGCGCCGCCTCACGCCGTGCGCCCGAGGATCACCTCGAGCACGAAGCGCGAACCCACGTAGGCGAGCAGCAGCAGCGCCGCGCCGGCGTAGAGCCAGCGCGTCGCCTGCCGCCCGCGCCAGCCGCGCAGGTGCCGGCCCGCCAGCAGCGCGGCAAAGACCGCCCAGGCCATGAGCGAGAAGACCGCCTTGCGGTCGCCCCAGCGCCAGTGCACCGTGTTGGCGATGCCCAGCGCGAGCGTGGCGGTGAGCACGGCGAAGCCGGCCTCGACGAAGCGGAAGGTGAGCTTCTCCAGCAGCAGCAGCGGCATGCCCGGGTTCGGGCCCGGCCCGCGCGCACGCAGGCGGCGCTCGGCGGCGTCGAGCATGATGGCGTGCAGCACCGCCGCACCGAACAGGCCGTAGGCGCCCACGCCCAGGGCGAAGTGCAGCGGCGCCAGGCGCGACGTGATGGGCCGGAATTCGCCCGGGAACGCGGCGCACACAAGCACGGCGAGCAGGCCCGCCGGCGCGAGCCACTGGCGCACCGAGGGCAGCGGCACGAGGCGGCTCTCGACGATGTAGACGGCCACCACCAGCCACACCGTCATCGACAGCACGGGTGCGAAACCCAGTCGCGCGCCGGGCTCGCTCTGGCCCAGGCCGCCGATGTCGATCACCAGCAGCAGCCCGTGCAGCACCCAGGCGGCGAGCAGCGCGGCGACGGAAAAGCGCCGCAGGACGGCCAGCGGCAGGCCGGCCAGCAGGTACAGCGCCAAGGCCACACCCACCAGCAGCGTTCCGCCCCCGGGGGCGAGGGCCACAGAGGTGGTCGATAGAATCATGCCGACAGTGTACTGACCGCGGGCTCGACGAGTGCTCGCCCGCTAACCCATGGCCTCTGCCCTCACCGACCGCCTCTCCAGGCTGGTCAAGACGATGCGCGGCCAGGCCCGCATCACCGAAAGCAACGTCCAGGACATGCTGCGCGAAGTGCGCATGGCCCTGCTCGAGGCGGACGTGGCCCTGCCCGTGGTGCGCGACTTCATCGCCCGGGTGAAGGAACATGCGCTGGGCCAGGAGGTCGTCGGCTCGCTCAACCCCGGGCAGGCCCTGGTGGGCATGGTGCACAAGGAGCTCGCCGCGACCATGGGCGACGCGGGACCGGCAGGGTCCGCTTCGCGGCACGTGGCCGACCTCAACCTCGCCGCCCAGCCGCCCGCGGTGATCCTCATGGCCGGCCTGCAAGGCGCGGGCAAGACCACCACCACGGCCAAGCTGGCGCGCCACCTGATCACCAGGCGCAAGAAGAAGGTGCTCACGGTGTCGGCCGACGTCTACCGCCCCGCCGCCATCGAGCAGCTCAAGACGGTGACGGCGCAGGCCGGCGCGGAGTGGTTCCCGTCGACGCCCGAGCACAAGCCGCGCGAGATTGCGCTGGCGGCGCTGGACCACGCCAGGCGGCACTTCTTCGACGTGCTGCTGGTGGACACCGCCGGCCGCCTGGGCATCGACGAAGCGCTGATGGCCGAGATCAGCGAACTGCACGCGGTGCTCGACCCGGTGGAGACGCTCTTCGTCGTCGATGCCATGCAAGGCCAGGACGCGGTGAACACCGCCAAGGCCTTCAAGGAGGCCCTGCCGCTCACCGGCGTGGTGCTCACCAAGCTCGACGGCGATGCGCGCGGCGGCGCGGCGCTGTCGGTGCGCCAGATCACCGGCGTGCCGATCAAGTTCGCCGGCATCTCCGAGAAGATCGACGGCCTGGAGGTCTTCGACGCCGAACGCCACGCCGGCCGCGTGCTCGGCATGGGCGACATCGTGGCCCTGGTCGAGGAGGTGCAAAAGGGCGTCGACCTGGGGGCGGCGCAGAAGTTTGCCGAGAAGATGAAGTCCGGCGGCGGCTTCGACCTCAACGACTTCCTCGCCCAGATCACGCAGATGAAGAAGATGGGTGGCCTCTCGAGCCTGATGGACAAGCTGCCCAGCCAGCTCACCGCCAAGGCCGCCGGCGCCGACATGAACAAGGCCGAGCGCGACGTCAAGCGCATGGAGGGGATCATCTGCTCGATGACCGCGCTGGAGCGGCGCAAGCCCGAACTCATCAAGGCCAGCCGCAAGCGCCGCATCGCCCTGGGTGCCGGGGTGCCCGTGCAGGAAGTCAACCGGCTGCTCAACCAGTTCGAGCAGATGGCCGGCATGATGAAGAAGATGAAGGGCGGCGGCCTGATGAAGATGATGAAACGCATGGGGGGCATGGGCGGCATGGGCGGAGGCGGCTTCCCCGGCATGCCGCGCTGAAGCGCCCCGCGCCACCGCGCCACCGCGCCGTCGTCGACGCCCGCCGACCCGCGGCGCACGCTGGTTGAAACCGCCGGATACACCTCTTATGCGCTTGGACCTTGATCGGTGGCCCCAGGTCGCCGATCTTCCGGGTACGCGCCTCTCGCCGCACCCGCCACTCCATGGAACTCCTGCCGTCGATCGCTTCGCTCGCCCTGCCAGCCACGCTGCTGCTGCTGCTCACGCTGTTCGCGCTGCGCGTCCGCCAGCGCGTCAAGGAGCGTCGCAATTCGGCCCGGCAGGCGCTCGACACGGTGGCCGCCTGGCCGCCCGAGGCCTCGCGCATCCTCACCATCAACGAGCGCCAGGCCTACGACCTGCTGCGCCGTTCGATGCCCGGGTTCCTCGTGCTTGCGCAGGTGCCCTTGTCGCGCTTCCTGCGCGTGCCCTCGCGCCACTCGTACAGCGACTGGCTGCAGCGCGTGGGCTCGCTCAATGCCGACCTGCTGCTGTGCGACTCCGGCTCGAAGGTGCTGGCGGTGATCGACATCCGCAGCACCCAGGAGAGCGAGCGCGTGCGCCGACGCCACGAGCGCATGGCCCGCGTGCTGCGCGCCGCCGGCATCCACGTCTTCACCTGGCGCGAGGGTGAACTGCCCAGCGCGTCCGACCTGCGCCGCACCCTGGCCCCGCTGATCGCGCCGCCCAGCGCCGCCAAGCCGGTGAGTGTCTCGCGGCCCATGCCGCTCATCCCCGTGGCCGACATCGCCGAAGTCCTCAGCGACGGCGACCGCGCGGCGCTCGAGGCCTCCATGGACGCGGCCAACGAACCCGTGCCTTCCGCCTTCTTCGAGGAGCTCGAAGCCGCCGGCGCCGGCCGCTGAGCGCCCCGGGGAGGCTGTCAATCGAGCAGGGCGTGCGCGAACTCGCGCGCGTTGAACGGCTGCAGATCCTCGAGCTTTTCCCCGATGCCGATGAAGTACACCGGCACCGTGCCGCCCT
Organism: Rubrivivax sp.; assembly: GCA_020720385.1. Taxonomy (GTDB): domain Bacteria; phylum Pseudomonadota; class Gammaproteobacteria; order Burkholderiales; family Burkholderiaceae_C; genus Rubrivivax. The sequence continues at coordinate 25,382 of DYOR01000009.1, read as the reverse complement.
GCTCGGCGCTGCGCTCGGCCCCCCAGCGCGCAATGGCCGCGAGCACGCCGCCCTTGGCCGTGCCATCGAGCTTGGTGACGATGAGCCCGGTGAGGCCGAGCGCCGCGTCGAAGGCTTTCACCTGGGCCAGCGCGTTCTGCCCGGTGTTGCCGTCCACCACCAGCAGCACCTCGTGCGGCGCCCCTTCCTGCGCCTTGCCGATGACGCGGCGGATCTTCTTCAGTTCTTCCATCAGGTGCACCTGCGTCGGCAGGCGCCCGGCGGTGTCGGCGATGACCACGTCGCAGCCGCGGGCACGGCCCGCCGTGACGGCGTCGAAGGTCACCGCGGCCGGGTCGCCGCCTTCCTGGCTCACCACCTCCACCCGATTGCGATCGGCCCACACCGCCAGCTGTTCGCGCGCCGCCGCGCGGAAGGTATCCGCGGCGGCCAGCAGCACCTTGCGATCGGACGCGGCCAGGTGACGCGTGAGCTTGCCGATGCTGGTGGTCTTGCCCGCCCCGTTCACGCCCGTGACCATGATCACCGTGGGGCTCGCCTGGCCGATGACCAGCGGCCGCTGCAGCGGCTGCAACAGCGCCGTGAGGGCGTCGGCGAGCAAGGCCTTCACCGCCGCGGGTTCGGTGGCCTTGGCCTCCTTCACGCGGCGCTTCAGGTCGTCGAGCAAGAAGGCGCTGGCCGCCACGCCGGTGTCGGCCATGAGCAGCGCCGACTCCAGCTCGTCGTACAGCGCATCGTCGATGCGCGTGCCGGTGAACACCTGCGCCATGCCCGCCCCGGTGTTGCGCAGGCCCTGGGCGAGGCGCTTGAACCAGCCGCCGCGCCCGGGCGCCGGGGTCGTCGAAGGCGAAGCCTCCTGCTCGGGCATCGGTGGGGCCGAGGGCACGCCAGGGCCCCGGTCCGCGGAAGCAGGGGCAGGCACGGGCGCGGCCGCTGGCGCCTTCTTCTTGAAGAAACTGAACATCGTGTGGGGTCCGGCCCGAGGGTGCCGGCAAGCCCGGTGGGCTCGCTATAATCTTTGGCTCAGGCGCTTTAGCTCAGCTGGTTAGAGCGACGGAATCATAATCCGCAGGTCCGGGGTTCAAATCCCTGAAGCGCCACCAGTCCCCGGCCCGTGGTTTTCGCCACGGGCCTTTTCGTTTCACAGCCCCTGGATGCACACCATGATTCGCTGTGTTGCCCTGGCCGCCCTCCTCTTCGCGTGCACGCTGCCGGCCCAGGCTCAGGCGCCGCGCCGCTTCCCCGCCACTGCCCTGCGCGGCGAGATCGTCGTCACCCAGCCGCCCGAGTTGCTGCTCAACGGCCAAGCCGCGCGCCTGGCGCCCGGCGCCCGCATCCGCGGCGCGAACAACCTGCTGCAGGTCTCCGGCGCGCTGGTCAAGCAGCGCCTGGCGGTGAACTACACGCTCGACATCTACGGCCTGCTGCTCGACGTCTGGGTGCTCACGCCGCAGGAACTCAGCAAGCGCCCCTGGCCGACCACGCCCGCGCAGGCCGCCACCTGGCGCTTCGACGCCGCGGCCCAGACCTGGAGCCCGCAGTGAGCGCCAGCGCTCCGGCGTCAAAAAAGGTCTTCATCCGCACCTTCGGGTGCCAGATGAACGACTACGACTCGGACAAGATGCTCGATGTGCTGCGCGCCGCCGAGGGCTATGAAGCCACGGACGATGTCGAGCAGGCCGACCTGGTGCTCTTCAACACCTGCTCGGTGCGCGAGAAGGCACAGGAGAAGGTCTTCTCCGACCTCGGGCGTGTCAGGCACCTGGCGAAGAAGGGCGTGCTCATCGGCGTGGGCGGCTGCGTGGCCAGCCAGGAGGGCGCGGCGATCATCGAGCGCGCCCCCTTCGTCGACCTCGTGTTCGGCCCGCAGACGCTGCACCGCCTGCCGCAGATGATCGCCGCACGCACGGCGCAGCGGCGCGCGCAGATCGACATCAGCTTTCCCGAGATCGAGAAGTTCGACCACCTGCCGCCGGCACGCGTGCAGGGAGCCAGCGCCTTCGTCTCGATCATGGAAGGCTGCTCCAAGTACTGCTCGTACTGCGTCGTGCCCTACACGCGCGGCGAAGAGGTGAGCCGGCCCTTCGACGACGTGCTCGCCGAGGTGGCGGGGCTGGCGGCGCAGGGCGTGAAGGAGGTGACGCTGCTCGGGCAGAACGTCAACGCCTACCGCGGGCGCATGGGTGAGACGGTCGAGATCGCCGACCTTGCGTTGCTCATCGAGGCGGTGGGCACGCTGACCGGGATCGAACGCATCCGCTACACAACGAGCCACCCGAACGAGTTCACGCAGCGCCTGGTCGACGTCTACGCCCGCGTGCCCCAGCTCGTGAGCCACTTGCACCTGCCGGTGCAGCACGGCAGCGACCGCATCCTCGCGGCGATGAAGCGCGGCTACACGGCCATGGAATACAAGAGCACGATCCGCAAGCTGCGCGCCGTGCGGCCCGACATCAGCCTGTCCAGCGACTTCATCGTCGGCTTCCCCGGCGAGGCCGAGGACGACTTCGGCAGGACGCTGCAGCTCATCGACGAGATCGGCTTCGACGCCAGCTTCAGCTTCGTCTACAGCAAGCGGCCGGGCACGCCCGCGGCCGCGCTGGCCGACGACACGGCGCCGGCGCGCAAGCTCGAGCGCCTGCAGCAGCTGCAATCCCTCGTCGAGACCCATGTGCGCCGCATCAGCGCTGCGCGCGTGGGCACGGTGCAGCGCATCCTCGTCGAGGGTCCCTCGCGCAAGAACGCGCGCGAGCTGATGGGCCGCACCGAATGCAATCGCATCGTCAACTTCGACGGCGGCGCGGATGCCCCGCACCTGACCGGCCGCATGATCGACGTCACCATCACCGAGGCCCTGCCGCATTCGCTGCGCGGCGCCACGGCTGCGGCGCGGCCGCTCAGCGTCGACCCGGCCCGAACCCCCGCCACCACAGCGTGACGGCACAGGCCAGCACCATCGCCGCATACGTGGCCATCCGGCCATCGCGGCCGAAGGCCACCAGGCCGGCCAGGACCACCGCCGCGCTGGCCGCGCACGCCGGCGCGGCCAGGCGGCGCCAATCCACGGCGGCCAGCTCGCGCCGCCACAGCAGCTTGGCCAGGCCGGCCGAGAGTGCGCCGAGCGCGCAAGCGGGGAGCAAGAGGTTGGCCAGGTGCCACCAGAGATCCAACGGTCCCATCGTTCCGAGTTTCCCGAAAACTACAATTCTGCCGTGAGCGTCTTCGCCCTCGGGCTCAATCACACCACCGCGCCGCTGGACCTGCGCGGGCGGCTGGCGTTTTCACCGGAGCAGATGGCGCCGGCGCTGCACGGCCTGCGCGGCCGCTTCGAGCTCTGCCTGCCCGAGGCGGCGCTGGTCTCCACCTGCAACCGCACCGAGCTCTACGTGGCCGCTCCGGCGGCAGCGGCGTCGGCACTGGTGCGCTCGACCCTGGACTGGCTCGCCGAGCAAGGCGGCATCAGCGGCGCGCAGCTGCAGTCCCACAGCTACCTCATGGAAGACCGCGCCGCAGCACGGCATGCATTTCGCGTCGCCGCCGGGCTGGACTCGATGGTGCTGGGCGAGCCGCAGATCCTGGGGCAGATGAAGCAGGCCGTGCGCATGGCCGAGGAAGCCGGGACGCTGGGCACGACCCTGCACCAGCTCTTCCAGCGTTCCTTCGCCGTCGCCAAGGAGGTGCGCACCTGCACCGAGATCGGCGCGCACTCGATCAGCATGGCCGCCGCCGCGGTGCGCCTGGCGGCGCAGATCTTCGAGGACCTGCACCAGATCAAGGTGCTCTTCGTTGGCGCGGGCGAGATGATCGAACTCGTGGCCACGCACTTCGAGGCGCGCGCCCCCAAGGGCATCGCGCTGGCCAACCGCACGCTCGAACGCGGCGAGCGGCTCGCCTCGCGCTTCGGCGGCGAAGCCATCCGGCTGTCGGACCTGCCCTCGCGGTTGCAGGATTTCGACGCCATCATCTCGTGCACCGCGAGCACGCTGCCGATCATCGGCCTGGGCGCCGTGGAGCGTGCGCTCAGGGCGCGCCGGCGGCGCCCCATGTTCATGGTCGACCTGGCCGTGCCGCGCGACATCGAGCCCGAGGTCGCGCAGCTCGCCGACGTCTATCTGTACACGGTGGACGATCTCTCGGCCCTGGTGCAGACCGCCGGCGAGAAGCGCCAGGCCGCGGTGCAGCAGGCCGAGGCGATCATCGACGCAGGCGTACAGAGCTTCTCGCACTGGCTCGACCAGCGCGCCGCGGTGCCGCTGATCCAGGCGCTGGGGCGCCAGGCCGAGGACTGGAGTGGCGCCGAACTGGCGCGGGCGCGCAAGGCGCTGGCTCGCGGCGAGGCCGCCGACGACGTGATCGAGGCACTGGCGCGCGGCCTGACCAACAAGATGCTCCACGGTACGCTGGCCGAGCTGCACGCCGCCGAAGGCGAGGAGCGCGCCAAGCTCGCCGAGACGGTGACGCGCCTGTTCCTGCGCCAGGGCGCGCGTGCCCCCGGGCACGGGAGTCATTAGCAACCCACCCCACCGTGCGGCCGCGCGAGCATGCGAGCGGCCGTGGCGGACTCCAAGGCGATGAACCCCACCCTGCGCGAACAGTTCGAACGCCTGGCCCTGCGCCTGGCCGAGCTCGATGCCACGCTGGCCGACCCCCAGGTGGCCAGCGACCTGAAGCGCTGGCGCGCCCTCTCGCGCGAGCAGGCCGAGGCGAGCGGCATCGTCGAGCGCTTCGCGCGCTACCAGCAGCGCGAGCGCGACCTGGACGCGGCGCGCGAGATGGCCTCCGACGCCGAGCTCGCGGAGATGGCACGCGAGGAGATCGTCGCCGCCCAGGCCGAGCTCGAGCGCCTGGCCGCCGAACTGCAGGCCGCGCTCATCCCGCGCGACCCCGACGACGAGCGCAACGCCTTCCTCGAGATCCGCGCCGGCACCGGCGGGGACGAGTCGGCGCTCTTCGCCGGCGACCTGGCGCGCATGTACCTGCGCTTCTGCGAGCGCCAGGGCTGGCGCACCGAGATCATGAGCGCGAGCGAGGCCGAGCTGGGCGGCTACAAGGAGCTGGTGCTGCGCGTCGAGGGCCCAGGCGTGTATGGCCAGCTGCGCTTCGAGTCCGGCGGCCACCGCGTGCAGCGCGTGCCCGCCACCGAAAGCCAGGGCCGCATCCACACCAGCGCCTGTACGGTGGCCGTGATGCCCGAGCCCGACGAGACCGAGGAGGTGCAGCTCAACCCGGCCGATCTGCGCATCGACACCTTCCGCGCCAGCGGGGCCGGGGGCCAGCACATCAACAAGACCGACAGCGCCATCCGCATCACCCACCTGCCCACCGGCCTGGTCGCCGAATGCCAGGACGACCGCAGCCAGCACCGCAACAAGGCCAAGGCCATGGCGGTGCTGGCTGCCCGGCTGCAAGAGAAGGAACGCAGCGAGCGCGCCGCCAAGGAGGCCGCGACGCGCAAGGGCCTCATCGGCAGCGGCGACCGCAGCGACCGCATCCGCACCTACAACTTCCCGCAGGGCCGGCTCACCGATCACCGCATCAACCTCACGCTGTACAAGCTGGCCTCGATCATGGACGGCGACCTCGCCGACGTGGTGAGCGCCCTGGGCGAGGCGCGCGGCGCGCAGCAACTGGCCGAGCTCGAAGCCGGCGCCCGCTGAGGCGGGGCCATGCTCATCCAGCAGGCCTTGCAGCAGGCGCGCACGCTGGGCGTGGCGCGGCTCGACGCCCAGTTGCTGCTCGCGCACGTCCTCGGCCAGCCGCGCGAGTGGTTGCTCGCCCATGACGACGAGCTACTGGCGCCGGACCCGGCGGCCCGATGGCACGGCTTGCTCACGCGCCGCGCGGCGGGCGTGCCGCTGGCCTACCTGGTGGGCGAGCGTGAGTTTCACGGCCTGCGGCTGCAGGTCACGCCCGCGGTCCTGGTGCCGCGGCCCGAAACCGAGATCCTCGTCGACTGGGCGCTCGAGCTCCTGCCCGTTGCGCCCGCGGCCACGGCCGTCGACCTGGGCACCGGCAGCGGCGCCATCGCCCTGGCTCTGAAGGCCTCCTGCCCAGCCGCCGTGGTGGCGGCCAGCGACTGCAGCGCGCAAGCACTGGCCATCGCGCAGCGCAATGCGGCGGCGCACGGATTGGACGTCGAGTTTGCGCAAGGCGATTGGTGGGCCCCCTGGCCAGGCCGGCGCTTCGGCCTGGCCGTGGCCAACCCGCCTTACGTGGCTGGCGACGATCCGCACCTGGCCGCGCTGAGACACGAGCCGCGCGCGGCACTCACGCCCGAAGGCGACGGGCTGGCGGCGCTGCAAAGCATCGTCGCCGCCGCGCCGCGGCACCTGCTGCCCGGCGCCTGGCTGCTGCTCGAGCATGGGCACGACCAGGCCGAGGCGGTCGCGCACGAGCTGGCGCAGCGGGGATTTGTTTGCGTCCGCACCCGGACCGACCTGGCCGGCTTGCCGCGCTGCACCGGAGCACGGTGGCGGGGCGCGAAATAGTGCCGCGTCGTCGGCCTGAAGCCGACAGTTACTGCGCACCCGGCCTGCGGGGGGTGCCCGGGCGGCCAAAGCGGCGCATGATGAAGGCACTTTGTGCTTGCGGGAGGCTTGGATGAACGTGCGCACGACAGCCCTCAGCCTGACCTTGGGTGCGACCCTGGCAGCGCATGCCGCCGAAGGACTCGTGGCCCCTGCCGCCGACACCTTGTGGCCCCAGTGGCAGGCCCGCATCACGGTGCAGGCCGTGACCTTGTCGGCCCTGCCCGGCACCCGGCTGCTCGACCTGGCCGCCGCGCAGCGTGGCGTGCAGGGCGCCGCCGTGCTCGGCGACTACTACTTCGCCACACCGGCATTCGGCAGCTTCCGCGCCAGCGGCGGGCTCATGGTGGGCGCGCAGGGCGGGACGCCCCTGGCCAGCGCGCTGGCCGGCGCGCGTCTCGGGCTGGCGGTGAACAGCGGCAGCGGGCTGTCCTACCCGGCCGCCAACGAGGCCCCCGGGACCGTGCCCTACCTGGGCGTCGGCTTCACCGGTGCACCCTGGCGCAGCGGGCTGCAGATCACCGCCGATCTGGGCATGGTGGCCGAGCACCCGGGCGCAGCGGCGGGCGTGGGGCGCGCCCTCTTCGGCAGCCAGACCCTGGACAGCGCGCTGCGCGAAATGCGTCTTTCGCCGGTGCTGCAACTCGGCGTGCGCTACGCGTTCTAGCCGGTCGCCCTGGCGTCGTCGCGCAAACACCCCCGCGCCTGCGCGCCCGGGGGCTTTGCCGCATACTGGCGGACATTCGCATTCCACCAAGGACAGGTTTCCATGAGCGACGTGCAACAACGCATCGCCGAGTTGGTCAAGGGCCACCGCGTCGTGCTTTTCATGAAGGGCACGGCCGACTTTCCGATGTGCGGTTTCTCCAACCTCGCGGTCCAGGTGCTGCAGGCCTGCGGCGCGGACGACCTGTTCACCTTCGACGTGCTCGGCGACGAGGCCGTGCGCCAGGGGGTCAAGGACTACGCGCAGTGGCCCACCTTCCCGCAGCTCTTCGTCAAGGGCGAGTTCGTGGGCGGCGCGGACATCATGAAAGAGATGTACCAGTCGGGCGAACTGCAGCAGTTGCTGGCCAAGAGCTGAGCGTGACGCAGCGCCTGGTCGTCGGCATCACCGGCGCCACCGGTGCGCTGTACGGGGTGGGTTTGCTGGCGCGCGCGCGCGCGCTGGGCCTGCAGACGCACCTGGTGGCCACACCCGCCGGCGTGCTCAGCGCGCACCACGAACTCGGACTGGACCGCCGCGCGCTCGAGGCCCTCGCCGACCAGTCCCATGCACCCGGCGACATCGGCGCCCCACTGGCCAGCGGATCCTTCGACGCCGCGGCCATGATCGTGGCGCCATGCTCGATGAGAACACTTGCAGCCGTGGCGCACGGTCTCTCGGACAACCTGCTCACGCGCGTGGCCGACGTCATGCTCAAGGAGCGGCGGCGCCTCGTGCTCATGGTTCGCGAAACGCCCTTCAACCTGGCCCACTTGCGCAACATGACCGCCGCCACCGAGATGGGCGCCATCGTCTTCCCGCCGCTTCCGGCCTTCTACCACCGCCCCGGCAGCATCGACGAGATGGTGGCCGATACCGTCGAGCGCGTGCTCGCGCTGGTGCAGGTGCCCGGTGCCAGCCCGCGGCCCTGGTCCGGCCTGGGCCGCGGGGCGGCCTGAACCCGCGCCGCGCCAAGGGCTCAAGCCACCCGCACATCGCGCCAGGGCCGACGCGCGGCGAATACCGCGCTCGGATACTCCGGGCGCCCGCGGCTGCCGTTGTAGCGGCCCAGCGCCATGGACACGTCGCCGCGCTCGGTGTCGAGGTAGTGGCGCAGGATGACGCAGCCGAAGCGCAGGTTGGTCTGCAGGTGGAAGAGCCGCCGCTCGTTGCCGTCGCCGATGAGCCGGGCCCAGAAGGGCATCACCTGCATGTAACCGCGCGCCCCGACGCTGCTGATGGCGTAGCGGCGAAATCCGCTCTCGACCTGGATGAGGCCCAGCACCAGCGCCGTCTCCAACCCGGCGCGGCGGCTTTCATACCAGACGGCCTCGAGGAACTCGACGCGCGTGTGGTGGTCGGCCAGGCGGCGCCTGAGCCGCTCGCTGGCCGCTCCCAGCCAGCGCAGGTAGGCCAGCCGCTCGTCGACCTTGTCGAAGCGCGGCCGCGGTGGGGCGTCGTCGGCCACCGCCGCAGCCAGCGCGGTGCGCACGGCGTCGGCCAGGGGTTCCTCGACCTGCGCTCCGGCGTGCACCCGCCACGGCAGCAGCGCAAGCGGGCCGGCGAGCAGCGCGCGCCGGGCGATGCTCATGAGGCCAGGCGCGCTCTCACCGTCGGCAGCGCATCGGCCAGCGCCACCGTCGCCGCCACCGGGTCGCGGCGGCCCTGCATCTCCACGCTGCCGGCCTTCAGCCCGCGATCGGAGATGACCACGCGCAGCGGCACGCCGATGAGCTCCCAATCGGCAAACATCGCGCCGGGACGCTCGCCGCGGTCGTCCAGGACCACGTCGACGCCCTGCGCCGCGAGTTCGTCGTGCAGGCGGTCGGCCGCGGCCTTGACCTCGGCGCTGCGCTCGTAGCCGATGGGGCACAGCACGACGCTGAACGGCGCCATCGCCGCCGGCCAGACGATGCCGCGCTCGTCGTGGTTCTGCTCGATGGCCGCGCCCAGCAACCGCGTCACGCCGATGCCATAGCAGCCCATGACGAAGAGCTGCGGCTTGCCGTTCTCGTCGAGGAAGCTCGCGTTCAGGGGCGCGCTGTACTTGGTGCCGAGCAGGAACACGTGCCCCACCTCGATGCCACGCTGGATGGCCAGCAGGCCCTTGCCGTCGGGCGAAGGATCGCCGGCCACGACATTGCGGATATCGGCCACCGCATCGGGTTCGGGCAGGTCGCGGCCCCAGTTCACCCCGGTGAGGTGCAAGTCGGCCGCATTGGCGCCGCAGACGAAGTCGCTCATCGCCGCCACGGTGCGGTCGGCCACCACCTTGATCGCCTTGCGCGGGGCCACCGGGCCGAGGTAACCCGGCTTGCAGCCGAAGTGCTCCTCGATCTCGGCCACGGTGGCGAAGCGGAAGCCGCCCTTCAGGCCCGGCACCTTGCCGGCCTTGACTTCGTTGAGGCTGTGGTCGCCGCGCACGAGCAGCAGCCACACGGTCGTCTGCACGACATCACCGGCCTCGTTCTTCCCGTCGGTGGCCAGCACCAGCGACTTCACCGTGCGCTGCAGCGGCAGCTCGAGCAGCGTCGCCACGTCCTCGCAGGTGCTCTTGCCTGGCGTCGGCGTCAGGGTCATGGCTTGCGTCGCCGCGGCGCGACAAGCGATCAGCGGCAAGGCCTCGGCCAGTTCGATGTTCGCGGCGTAGTCGCTGCCCGGGCAATAGACGATGGCGTCCTCGCCGGTATCGGCAATGACCTGGAACTCCTGCGAGACGTCGCCGCCGATGGCACCGCTGTCCGCGGCCACGGCGCGGTACTGCAGGCCCATGCGGTCGAAGATGGCGCAGTAGGCCTTGAACATGGCGTCGTAGCTGCGCCGCCCGGCCTCGACGTCGCGGTCGAAGGAATAGGCGTCCTTCATCGTGAACTCACGGCCGCGCATGACGCCGAAGCGTGGCCTGCGCTCGTCGCGAAACTTGGTCTGGATGTGATAGAAATTGCGCGGCAGTTGCTTGTAGCTGCGCAGCTCCTGGCGCGCGATATCGGTGATGACCTCTTCGCTGGTGGGCTGGATGACGAAGTCACGGTCGTGGCGGTCCTTCACGCGCATGAGTTCGGGGCCGTATTGCTGGAAGCGCCCGCTTTCCTGCCACAGCTCGGCGGGTTGCACCACCGGCATGAGCAGCTCGATCGCCCCGGCGCGATTCATCTCCTCGCGGATGATGGCCTCGATCTTGCGGATCACGCGCAACCCCAGCGGCATGTAGCTGTAGATGCCCGCGCCCAGGCGCTTGATGAAGCCGGCGCGCATCATGAGCCGGTGGCTCGCGATCTCGGCGTCGGCCGGCGCTTCCTTGAGGGTCGAGATGAAGGTCGCAGAGGCTTTCATGGGGTGCGTGATGCAGCCGGCGCGGCACGGGCGAGCAGGCCCGCAACGGGCCCGATGCGACCCCGGCCGGACGCGTGCGGGTTAGCGAGAGTTCGTCGCCCGCGCGACGCCGGTGCCATAATGATTTCAGTCAAAAATCGGGGTCTGATTATGCTCGACCGGGAAGGCTTTAGGCCCAACGTCGGCATCATCCTGCTCAACTCGCGCAATCAAGTCTTCTGGGGCAAGCGGCTGCGCACGCACTCGTGGCAGTTCCCGCAAGGCGGCATCAAGCACGGCGAGTCGCCCGAGCAGGCGATGCTCCGCGAACTGCAGGAAGAAGTGGGCTTGCTGCCCGAGCACGTGCACATCATCGCGCGCACGCGCGAGTGGCTGCGCTACGAAGTGCCCGAACACTACATCCGCAAGGATGCGCGCGGCCACTACCGCGGGCAGAAGCAGATCTGGTTCCTGCTGCGCCTGCTGGGCCACGACAGCGACATGAACCTGCGCGCCACCGACCATCCGGAGTTCGACGCCTGGCGCTGGAACGAATACTGGGTGCCGCTGGACATGGTGATCGAGTTCAAGCGCAACGTCTACGAGATGGCGTTGACGGAGCTGGCGCGCTACCTGCCGCGCACCAACCACCACAACCGCTACCTGCGCTCCGGGCTGCGCGCGCAGCACCTGCAGGGCCAGACCGCAGAACCGCCGCCACCCGAAGGCACTGCGCCATCGGCCGAGTGAGGCCCTACATCAGCACCAGGTTGGTCCGGTGGATGAGCTCGGGCTCGTTGGCGTAGCCGAGCAGGATCCCGATCTGTGACGAAGGCTTGCGCGCGATCAGGCGCGCCTCGGCCGAGGAGTAGTTGGCCAGGCCGCGCGCGACCTCCACACCGCCCAGCGTGCGCACCGCGATGACGTCGCCGCGGGCGAATTCGCCCTGCACCTCATGCACGCCGATGGGCAGCAGGCTCTTGCCTTCATCGCGCAACTTCGCCACCGCGCCGTCGTCCACCGCCACGGCACCGCGGAGCTGAAGGTGGTCGACCATCCACCGCTTGCGCGCGGCGAGCTTGGCCGTGCCCGCCACGAGTGCCGTGCCGATGCGCTCGCCGGCGGCCAGGCGCAGCAGCACGTCGCTCTCGCGGCCCCAGGCGATCACGGTGCTCGTGCCGCTGCCCGCGGCACGCTTGGCCGCCAGCACCTTGGTGAGCATGCCACCGCTGCCGATGCTCGACCCCGCACCACCGGCCATCGCTTCCAGCGCCGGGTCGCCCGCCGTGGCCTGGTCGACGAAACGCGCCGCCGGGTCCTTGCGCGGATCGGCCGCGTACAGGCCGCGCTGGTCGGTGAGGATGACGTAGGCGTCGGCGTCGACCAGGTTGGCCACGAGGGCACCCAGGGTGTCGTTGTCGCCAAAGCGGATCTCCTCGTTGACCACCGTGTCGTTCTCGTTGATCACGGGGATGACCTTCAGCGCCAGCAGCGTGAGCAGCGTGGAGCGGGCGTTGAGATAGCGCTCGCGGTCGGCCAGGTCGGCGTGCGTGAGCAGCACCTGCGCGCTGGACATGCCGTGCTCGCGCAGGTGGGACTCGTACATCTGGGCCAGGCCCATCTGGCCCACCGCGGCGGCGGCCTGCAACTCGTGCAGTTCCCTGGGGCGTGCGGTCCAGCCCAGGCGCTTCATGCCCTCGGCGATGGCCCCGCTGGAGACCATCACCAGTTCGCGCCCCTGTCGCGCCAGCACAGCGAGCTGGCGCGACCAGTTGCCGATGGCCGCCGCGTCCACGCCGCGCCCCTCGTTGGTGACCAGGCTGGAGCCGACCTTGACGACGATGCGCCGCGCCCCTTGCAGCACGCTAGACATCGTGCGCCGCGGGTGCATCGAAACGCGGGTCGGGCAGCGGCTCGGGCCGCTGGTGCGCCGAGACGTGCGCGTAGATGCGCTCGAGCAAGGGCTGCAGGCCCTCGCGCGCCAGTGCCGAGATGGCGAACACCGGGCCTTTCCAGCGCAGGCGGCGAACATAGTCCTTGATGCGCGCGTCGCGTTCGTCGGGCGGCACCATGTCGAGTTTGTTGAAGACCAGCCAGCGCGGCTTGGCATGCAGCGCGGGGTCGTACTTCTTCAGTTCGGCGACGATGGCACGCGCCTGCACGACGGGGTCCACACCCGCGTCGAAGGGCGCGGCGTCGACGATGTGCAGCAGCAGCCGCGTGCGCTGCAGGTGGCGCAGGAACTGGTGCCCGAGGCCGGCCCCCTCGGAGGCCCCCTCGATCAGCCCGGGCACGTCGGCGACGACGAAGCTTTGTTCAGGCCCCACGCGCACCACACCCAGATTCGGGTGCAGCGTGGTGAAGGGATAGTCGGCGATCTTCGGCCGCGCGTTGGAGATCGCCGCGATCAGCGTCGACTTGCCCGCGTTGGGCATGCCCAGCAGCCCGACATCGGCGAGCACGCGCAGCTCGAGCTGCAGCTTGCGCGCCTCGCCGGGCCAGCCCGGCGTCTTCTGGCGCGGCGAACGGTTGGTGGCGCTCTTGAAGTGCAGGTTGCCGAAACCCCCGTCACCGCCCTTGGCGATGCGCTCGCGCTGGCCGTGCTCGAGCAGTTCGACCAGCACGTCGCCCGTTTCGGCGTCGGAGATGATGGTGCCCACCGGCATGCGCAGCTCGATCTCGGGACCGGCCGCGCCGAACTGGTCGGAACCCCGCCCTGCCTCGCCGTTCCTGGCGATGTGGCGGCGCGCATAGCGGTAGTCGATGAGCGTGTTGATGTTGCGATCGGCCACTGCCCAGACGCTGCCACCACGGCCGCCGTCGCCCCCGTTGGGTCCGCCGAAGGGGATGAACTTCTCGCGCCTGAAGCTCGCGCAGCCCGCCCCGCCGTCGCCCGCGGCGACGTCGATCAATGCTTCATCGACGAACTTCATGGTCAGCGCATGTTAGCCAAAGGCACAAACGAAGAAGCCCCGGCAGGCCGGGGCTTCGCTGGCGGGAGCGAAGAAACGCGTCAGGCCGGCTTGACGAAGACGGTCTGACGGTTGAGTGCGCCCTTGGTCTCGAACGAGACCGCACCGTCCGTGAGCGCGAACAAGGTGTGGTCCTTGCCGATGCCGACGTTGGTCCCCGGGTGGAACCGGGTGCCGCGCTGGCGCACGATGATCGAACCGGCCGAGACCTGCTGCCCACCGAACACCTTCACGCCGAGCATCTTCGGCTTGGAGTCGCGGCCGTTGCGGGTGGAGCCGCCGCCCTTTTTCTGTGCCATGGATCAGCTCCTTCAGGCGTTGATCGAGCCGATCTGCAGCTCGGTGTAGCACTGGCGGTGGCCGCCGTGCTTCTGGTAATGCTTGCGCCGACGCATCTTGAAGATGCGCACCTTGTCGTGCTTGCCATGGGCCAACACCGTGGCCTTGACGTTCGCACCCGCGACCCAGGGAGCACCAACCTTCAGGTCCGCACCGCTTCCCACGGCGAGCACCTGCTCGATCACGACTTCCTGGCCCACGTCCGCAGCAATCTGTTCTACCTTGATCTTCTCGCCGGCAGCAACCTTGTATTGCTTGCCACCGGTTTTTATGACCGCGTACATGTGAGACCCCTCTAGATGACCCTGCACCGCGACCGGTCCGCAATGAGAGGCAGGCCAGCTGGTACAGAGCCTTTCAGTATAGCATGCGGCCATCCTCCAAGCGGCATCCAGGCTCGTCACCGGACCCGGTTCCTATAATCACGCCCTCGCCCGAAGCCCGAACTGCGCGCCCCCGTGCCCGAACCCACCGCACCCCTGACCGCCACAGCGGCGCCGATCGACCTGGCCATGCAGCGCGTGGATGCGGTCATCCGCGAGCGCCTGTCGTCGCGCGTGGCGTTGATCGACCAGATCTCGCGCTACATCGTCAGCGCCGGGGGCAAGCGCATCCGTCCGCGGCTCGTGCTCCTGGTCTCGGAGGCGCTGGGATTCGACGGCCCAGAGCGCTTCGAACTGGCGGCCATCGTCGAGTTCATCCATACGGCCACGCTGCTGCACGACGACGTGGTCGACGAATCGGCGCTGCGCCGCGGCCGCGCGACCGCCAACGCCACCTTCGGCAACGCGGCCAGCGTCCTGGTGGGCGACTTCCTGTACTCGCGCGCTTTCCAGATGATGGTCTCGGTGGACCGCATGCGCGTGTTGCAGGTGCTGGCCGACGCCACCAACGTCATCGCCGAAGGCGAAGTGCTGCAGTTGATGAACATGCACGACCCCGACCTGGCGGTGGCCGATTACCTGCAGGTGATCCGCTTCAAGACGGCCAAGCTGTTCGAGGCCAGTGCCCGCGTCGGCGCGGTGCTGGCCGCGGCGGACCGCGGCCTGGAGGAGTCGTGCGCCGACTTCGGCCGGTCCCTGGGTACCGCCTTCCAGCTGGTCGACGACCTGCTGGACTACGAGGGCAACAGCGACGAACTCGGCAAGAACGTCGGCAACGACCTGCGCGAGGGCAAGCCCACGCTGCCGCTGTTGCTGGCCATGGAGCGCGGCACGGCCGAGGAGAGGGTCCTCATCCGTCACGCCATCGAGCACGGCGAGATGAACCAGCTGCCGCAGATCCTGGCCGTGGTGCGCCGCACGGGCGCACTGGACGCCACGCGCGAGGCCGCGCAGCGCGAGGCCGACCTCGCCCGGTCAGCACTCGATGCGCTCCCACCCTCGAGCGCGCGCAACGCTCTGCTAGAATTATGTGTTCGGTCGATCCACAGGTCATCGTGACACGATGCCTGTGAGTGAGGCCGTCGGCCGGGTTGGTCCAACGCGGCCGCATCGGGGTGTAGCTTAGCCTGGTAGAGCGCTACGTTCGGGACGTAGAGGCCGGAGGTTCGAATCCTCTCACCCCGACCAGGTTTCCCGCAGCACCTCCGGTGCACCGGATCGTGCGCCGCACAGCCCGTAACCAATCGTCTATGGCCGCAGTCAGCGGCTGTTCGGCGTTTACACCTCGAAGCGGATCGGCGATGATCTTTCGGATATGCACGCGCTGAGCTGATCTCGATGGCCACGGAGACGCAGGTCGAACCGCCGCAGTCCTCGCTCTCGGGCGTGGCGCGGGTGCTCGTCAACGCCGGCAAGCTGACGGCCAAGGCCGCCGAAGACCTGTCCAGGAGCGCACGCGAGCGCAAGGCCAGCTTTGTCGCGGCCGCGGTCAGCGCCGGCGTGGTCAAGTCCGACGACGTGGCGCACACGTTGGCGGCGGCGCTGGCGCTGCCGCTCATTGACCTGAACGCGGTCGACATGCAGAAGCTGCCGCGCAACCTCGTCGATCAGAAGATCGCCGCGCAGTACCAGCTCATGGTGCTGGGCAAGCGCGGCAACCGCCTGTTCATCGGCGCGGCCGACCCCACCGACCAGGAAGCGGTCGAGCGCATCAAGTTCGCCACCCAGCTCACGCCGGAGTGGGTCATCGTCGAGTACGACAAGCTGATGCGTCAGCTCGAGGCGCAGGGCACGAGCGCCAACGAGGTGCTGGAGACGCTGGCCAGCGCGGACTTCGATTTCGACGTCACCGAGGAGGACACCTCCGCGGCCGAGGCCGCCGATGTCACCACCGAGGTCGAAGACGCCCCGGTCGTGCGCTTCCTGCAGAAGATGCTCATCGACGCCATCAACATGCGCGCGTCGGACCTGCACTTCGAACCCTACGAATTCACCTACCGCGTGCGCTTTCGCATCGACGGCGAGCTGCGCGAGATCACCCAGCCGCCGGTGGCCATCAAGGACAAGCTGGCCTCGCGCATCAAGGTGATCTCGCGCATGGACATCGCGGAAAAGCGTGTCCCGCAGGACGGACGCATGAAGCTGAAGTTCGGCTCCAAGGCGATCGACTTTCGCGTCAGCACGCTGCCCACGCTGTTCGGCGAGAAGGTCGTCATCCGCATCCTGGATTCCTCGAGCGCCAAGGTGGGCATCGAGGCCCTGGGCTACGAGAAGATCGAGAAGGACCAGCTGTTGCAGGCCATCGGCCGCCCCTACGGCATGATCCTCGTCACCGGGCCCACCGGCAGCGGCAAGACGGTGTCGCTGTACACCTGCCTGAACATCCTCAACCAGCCGGGCGTGAACATCGCCACGGTGGAAGACCCGGCAGAAATCAACCTGCCGGGCATCAACCAGGTCAATGTCAACGACCGTGCCGGCCTGACCTTCGCCGCCGCGCTCAAGTCGTTCCTGCGCCAGGATCCCGACATCATCATGGTGGGCGAAATCCGCGACCTGGAGACCGCCGACATCGCCCTCAAGGCCGCCCAGACGGGCCACTTGGTGATGAGCACGCTGCACACCAACGACGCGCCCGCCACATTGACCCGTTTGCTCAACATGGGCGTGGCGCCGTTCAACATCGCGTCGAGCGTGCTCCTCATCACGGCCCAGCGCCTGGCGCGCAAGCTGTGCGAGAACTGCAAGAAGCCCGCCGACTACCCGCGCGAATCGCTGCTCAAGGCCGGCTTCAAGGCCGAGGAACTCGACGGCAACTGGAAACCCTACCGGGCCGTGGGCTGCTCTTCGTGCAACAACGGCTACAAGGGCCGGGTTGGCGTTTACCAAGTGATGCCCATCTCCGAGGCCATCCAGCGCATCATCCTGGCCGAAGGTTCGGCGCTGGACATCGCCAAGCAGGCTGCACTCGAAGGGGTGCGCGACCTGCGCCAGTCCGGCCTGGTCAAGGTCCGCTTGGGCGTGACGACGCTCGAAGAAGTCATCACGGTTACCAACGAATAGCCGATAACCCCTCATCGCCGCAAGGCGCAGCTCCTCACACCCATGGCCACAGCAACACTGCCCAAACCCGGCAAGGAAGTCATCTTCGAGTGGGAAGGCAAGGACCGCAACGGCAAGATCGTGCGCGGCGAGATGCGCGCCGGCGGCGAATCGGTGGTCAATGCCAGCCTGCGCCGCCAGGGCATCCTCATCACCAGGGTGAAGAAGCGCCGCACCAGCGGGGGCCGCGCGATCAAGCAACGGGACATCGCCATCTTCACGCGCCAGCTGGCGACGATGATGAAGGCCGGCGTGCCACTGCTGCAGTCCTTCGACATCGTGGCGCGGGGCAGCACCAACCCGCGCATGACCAAGCTGCTCAACGACATCCGCTCCGATGTCGAGACGGGCACGAGCCTGTCATCGGCCTTCCGCAAGCACCCGCTGCACTTCGACGCGCTGTACTGCAACCTGGTCGAGGCCGGCGAGGCCGGCGGCATCCTGGAAGCCCTGCTCGACCGACTCGCCATCTACCAGGAAAAGACGATGGCCATCAAGAGCAAGATCAAGTCGGCGCTCATGTACCCGGTGGCGGTGATGGTGGTGGCTTTCGTCGTGCTCACGGTGATCATGATCTTCGTCATCCCGGCCTTCGAGGACGTCTTCAAGTCCTTCGGCGGCGAGTTGCCGGCCCCCACGCTGGTGGTCATCGCCATGTCGAAGTTCTTCGTGCGGTGGTGGTGGGCCATGCTGGCGCTGGGTGGGGGCGGCCTGTACTTCTTCTTCGAGAGCTGGAAGCGATCGGCGAAGATGCAGATGGCGATGGACCGCATCCTGCTGAAGGTGCCCGTGTTTGGCGACCTCATCAACAAGTCCGTGATCGCGCGCTGGACGCGCACGCTCTCGACCATGTTCGCCGCCGGGGTGCCGCTGGTCGAGGCGCTCGATTCCGTGGGCGGCGCGTCGGGCAATGCCGTCTATGCGCAAGCCACCGAACAGATCCAGAAAGACGTCTCCACCGGCTCCGCACTCACCACCTCGATGACCTCGACCGGCGTCTTCCCGACCATGGTGCTGCAGATGGCGGCCATCGGCGAGGAGTCCGGCTCGCTCGACCACATGCTGGGCAAGGCGGCCGAGTTCTACGAGGACGAGGTCGATGAGATGGTGAAGGGCCTGTCGAGCCTGATGGAACCCTTCATCATCGTCATCCTGGGCGTGCTCATCGGCGGCATCGTGGTGTCGATGTACCTGCCGATCTTCAAGCTGGGCTCGGTCGTCTGACGTGGCGGCCTGGCTCGCGGGGCTGCCGCTCGACGCTCTGCTCTCCCCCTGGGCCCTGGCACTGCTGGGGCTGGCGGTGGGCAGCTTTCTCAACGTCGTCGTGCACCGGCTGCCGCTGATGCTCGAGCGCCAGTGGTGGGGCGACGTCGCGGCGCAACTCGGCGACGACGAGTCCTTCCGGCGCACGTTCTCCACGGCACCCCCCGAGCGCCTGGCCCTCGCCGCCAGCGGCCTGGAGAAGTTCCTCGCCGCGCTGGCACCGCTGAACCTGGCGCGCCCGGCCTCGCGCTGCCCGAGCTGCGGCCACCGCATCCGCTGGCACGAGAACATCCCCGTGCTCAGCTGGCTGGCGCTGCGCGGCCGCTGTTCGGCCTGCGCCAGCCGCATCGCGGCCCGCTATCCCCTGGTCGAACTCGCCACCGCGGCCTTGTTTGCGGGCTTCGCCTGGCGCTTCGGGGCGCAGCCGGCAGCGCTGATCTGGTGCGCCGTCGGCGCGACGCTGCTGGCGCTGGCGCTGATCGACTGGGACACCACGGTGCTGCCCGACGCCCTCACCCTGCCGCTGCTCTGGGCGGGCCTCTGCGCAGCGGCGCTGGGGTGGCTGCCGGGGGTGGGCCTGGAGCAGTCGGTGTGGGGCGCGGTGGCCGGCTACCTCTCGCTGTGGTGCGTGTACTGGCTCTTCAAGCTGGCCACGGGCAAGGAAGGCATGGGCTTCGGCGACTTCAAGCTGCTCGCCGCGCTCGGCGCCTGGCTCGGCTGGCAGGCCATCCTGCCGGTGGTGCTGATGGCGTCGATCATCGGTGCCCTGGTGGGCCTGGGCATGAAGGCCACGGGGGCGTTGCGCGAAGGTCGCTTCGTGCCCTTCGGACCCTTTCTTGCCGGCGGCGGCCTGGTCGTGATCTGGGCCGGGTTGCCCCGGGTGCTCGATTGGATCGGTTGGGCCTGAAGCCGCCGCTGCGCGCCATCGGCCTGACCGGAGGCATAGGCAGCGGCAAGAGCACCGTGGCGCGAAGCCTGGTGGCCTGCGGCGCGCAGCTCGTGGACACCGATGCCATCGCCCGCGCGCTGACCATGCCCGGCGGGGCGGCGATGCCGGCCCTGTGCGCGGCGTTCGGCACGCGTGTCCAGGCGAGCGACGGGGCCCTGGACCGCGATTTCATGCGCCAGCTCGCCTTCGCCGACACCCACGCCAAGGCGCAGTTGGAGGCGACCCTGCACCCGCTCATCGGCGAGGAGGCCAGGCGCCAGGCCGAGGCGGCCGGCGAGCGCCCCGTGGTCTTCGACGTGCCGCTGCTCGGCGCCACCAGTGCCTGGCGCGCGCGTGTGCAGCGCGTGCTCGTGGTGGACTGCAGCGAGGCCACGCAGATCGAGCGCGTGGCGCGGCGCGCAGGCTGGAGCGAAGAGATGGCGCGAAGCGTCGTGGCCCAGCAGGTCTCACGGGCCGAGCGCCGCGCCCTCGCCGATGCGGTGATCTTCAATGACGGGGTCGACCTGCAGGCGCTGCATGCCGAAGTGCGTGCCCTGTGGGCGCTGTGGATGGGTGCCGCGCCGGCGGCGACCTGAGCCCGCCCCGGATCGGGCCGGGGCCTGCAGGTGCTGTGGAACAATCGAACCCGGCATCGCCCCGCCGGCCGCATCGCACGCCACCCGAGCCCGCCTTGGTTCTTTACGAGTACCCCTTCAACGAAGGCATCCGCACCATGCTGCGGCTCGAGCATCTGTTCGACCGCCTCGGGCAGCTCGTCGAGCGCGACACGGCGGTGGACCACCACTTCGCACTGGCCACGATCTTCGAGATCATGGACGTGGCGTCGCGCGCCGACCTGAAGAGCGACCTGCTCAAGGAGCTCGAGCGCCACCGCTCGCAACTGCAGGGCTTTCGCGGCCGTCCCGGCGTCGCCGAGGACGCCCTCGAGGCGGTGGTGGGGCGCATCGACCATGCCTTCGACCAGCTCAACCAGGTGCAGGGCAAGGCCGGCCAGGTGCTGGCGAACAACGACTGGCTGATGAGCATCCGCAGCCGCATCAGCATCCCCGGGGGCACCTGCGAATTCGACCTGCCCGCCTACTACGCCTGGCAGCAGCACCCCGCGCCGCGCCGCCGCGCCGACTTGCAGGGCTGGATGGTCAGCCTCACGCCGCTGGCCGAGGCGCTGCAGGTGCTGCTGGGCCTGCTGCGCGACAGCGGCACGGCGCAGCGCGTGCTCGCCGTGGCCGGGCAGTACCAGCAAAGCCTGCCGCAGGGCCGCACCTACCAACTCATGCGCGTGCGCGTCGACCCGGCGCTGGGCGTGGTGCCCGAGATCACCGGCCATCGCCTGATGGTGTCCGTGCGCTTCATGCGGCCCGACCCCGAAGGGCGGCTGCGCCACGCCGGCGCCGACACCACGTTCGAGCTCACGCTGTGCGCCTGAGGCGCAGACGCTGCCCGGCAGGAGGCGCTTGGTGACGCGCCCATCGAAGCCGCGCCTGGTTCCCTGCCCCACCTGTGGCAGGCCCGCGCCGTTTGCGCCGGACAACGCCTGGCGGCCGTTCTGCAGCGAACGCTGCCGCAGCGCCGACCTCGGCGCCTGGGCCAGCGAGCGCTTTCGCGTGCCGGTGGCCGAGACCCCCGACGACGACGCACCGCCGGCCGCGCACTGACCCGGCACGGCAGCAGGCCTTGAAAGGTCTGCACTCGCCCCTATAATTCCCCTGCTAGCACTCGATCGTATTGAGTGCTAACGATCGTCGGAGCACATTCGTGCTCGCCGATTCCCGCATGTGAGCGAGTGCCGACTTTCTCGGTCCATCGCAGTGTGCTTACCCCCGACTCCCAAGGAGATGATATGAAGCTGCGTCCTTTGCACGATCGTGTGATCGTCAAGCGCCTGGAACAAGAGACCAAGACGGCCTCGGGCATCGTCATTCCCGACAACGCCGCCGAAAAGCCCGACCAGGGCGAAGTGCTGGCTGTCGGCCCTGGCAAGCGCAATGACAAGGGCGAGTTCATCGTCCTCAACACCAAAGTGGGCGACCGCGTGCTGTTCGGCAAGTACAGCGGCCAGACCGTCAAGGTCGATGGCGAAGAGTTGCTGGTGATGAAGGAAGACGACCTGTTCGCGGTCGTCGAAAAGTAAATCGCAACGCGATTTACTTTCGTCGCGGCTCCCTTGGCGCAGCCAAGTTAAGGCCCGCAGGGCCGGCCGAAGACAAAAGTACTCTTATCTCAAATCACTGAATCCGGAGAAATCAACATGGCAGCAAAAGACGTCATCTTTGGCGCTGACGCCCGTCACCGCATGGTCGAGGGTGTGAACATCCTGGCCAACGCCGTCAAGGTCACCCTGGGCCCGAAGGGCCGCAACGTCGTGCTCGAACGCAGCTTCGGCGCCCCCACCGTGACCAAGGACGGTGTCTCGGTGGCCAAGGAGATCGAGCTCAAGGACAAGCTCCAGAACATGGGCGCGCAGATGGTCAAGGAAGTCGCTTCCAAGACCAGCGATGCCGCCGGTGACGGCACCACCACGGCCACCGTGCTGGCCCAGTCGATCATCCGCGAAGGCATGAAGTTCGTCGCCGCGGGCATGAACCCGATGGACCTGAAGCGCGGCATCGACAAGGCCGTGACGGCCCTCATCGCCGAACTGAAGAAGGCGAGCAAGGCGACCACGACGAGCAAGGAAATCAGCCAGGTCGGTTCGATCTCCGCCAACTCCGACGAGTCCATCGGCGAGATCATCGCCAAGGCCATGGACAAGGTCGGCAAGGAAGGCGTGATCACCGTCGAGGACGGCAAGAGCCTGGACAACGAACTCGACATCGTCGAGGGCATGCAGTTCGACCGCGGCTACCTCTCGCCCTACTTCATCAACAACCCCGAGAAGCAAAGCGCGATCCTCGAGAACGCCTTCGTGCTGCTCTACGACAAGAAGATCAGCAACATCCGCGACCTGCTGCCGACGCTGGAGCAAGTGGCCAAGAGCGGCCGTCCGCTGCTGATCATCGCCGAAGACGTCGAAGGCGAAGCGCTGGCCACCCTGGTGGTCAACACCATCCGCGGCATCCTCAAGGTCGTCGCCGTGAAGGCGCCGGGCTTCGGTGACCGTCGCAAGGCGATGCTCGAAGACATCGCCATCCTCACCGGTGGCAAGGTCATCGCCGAAGAGGTGGGCCTGACGCTGGAGAAGGTGCAGCTCACCGACCTGGGCCAGGCCAAGCGCGTCGAGTGCGGCAAGGAAAACACGACCCTCATCGACGGCGCCGGCGCCGCCGCCGACATCGAAGCGCGTGTCAAGCAGATCCGCGTGCAGATCGAGGAAGCCACCAGCGACTACGACCGCGAGAAGCTGCAAGAGCGCGTGGCCAAGCTCGCCGGCGGCGTGGCGGTGATCAAGGTCGGCGCCGCCACCGAAGTGGAAATGAAGGAAAAGAAGGCGCGTGTCGAGGACGCCCTGCACGCCACGCGTGCGGCGGTGGAGGAAGGCATCGTCGCCGGTGGTGGCGTGGCCCTGCTGCGTGCACGCCAGTCCGCGGGCACCATCAAGGGTGACAACCACGACCAGGAAGCGGGCATCAAGATCGTGCTGCGCGCCATCGAGCAGCCGCTGCGCGAGATCGTCGCCAACGCCGGCGACGAACCCAGCGTGGTCATCAACAAGGTGCTCGAGGGCAAAGGCAACTTCGGCTTCAACGCCGCCAACGGCACCTACGGTGACCTGATCGAGATGGGCATCCTGGACCCGACCAAGGTGACGCGCACGGCGCTGCAGAACGCGGCTTCGGTGGCCGGCCTGATGCTCACCACCGAGTGCATGGTCGCCGAGACGCCGAAGGAAGAGTCGGCCGGCAGCGGCATGCCCGGCGGCATGGGCGGCATGGGTGGCATGGGCGGCATGGACATGTAAGGTCCCACGACGGGCCGGCTCGCCGGCCCTGTCATGGTTGCGGGCCCGCGCATCGCCAGATGCGCGGGCCTTCTTGCTTGGGGCGGCCACGCGAGGGCGGCGAAAGACGTCCTTTTCTCTGTCACAAATGGGTCGCGGAGGCAAGATAATCGGCCCCGTATGGAAGCCCCCCAGGCCCTGCGCGCGCTGCAGCAGTTCGTCGACGACGAGATGCTGCGTGCTCCCCTGCTCTTCGACCAACTCGTCGAAGGCACGCTCGAACACGCCCGCCAGAGCCTGCCCGCGTTGGCTCCACTGCAACGCTCGGCCATGGGCGACCTGATGCAGGCGCTGCTCGCCCACCGCGAGCGCCTGGCCGAATATTTCCTGCACTCGCTGCGCGAGCAGGTGGGCAAGGCCATCGCCCGTGGCGGCCCGCGGCCCGCTGCCAAGGCCGCCCCCGCAAGCGACAAGCCGGTGGTGCTGTCCCTCGTCGATGACGATGTGGTGGCCCTGGACGTGGAGCTCTCGCACACCATCGAGGCCATCAAGAGCGTGGCCGAGTACGAGTTGCGCGAATTGCAGACCTTTGCCGCGGCCCTCGTCGGCGACATGGACGTCTCCACCGACCACAACCCCTTCCGCCCCGAGGTCTACGCCCAGGCCCTGTGGGCTGCCGCGCAAGCCCTGCCGCTGTCGCGCGGGCACCAGGTGGCTTTCATGCGCCATGCGGGCGCGCCGCTGGCGCAATTGCTCCGCAAGAGCTACGCCGCCGCCTCGTCACGCCTGGAGGCCATGGGTCTGGAGCCTGCGTCCTACCGCACGATGATCCTGCCCTCGGGATCCCGCCGCGGTGCGCGCGGGCCCGAGAGCAGCTTCGTGCCCGACCTGTACCGCATCGTCGAGACCATGTCCGCGCCGCTGGACACGTCGTCGCGCTTCGGCCGCGTGCCCTCGCGGTACCAGCGCGGATACCGCGCCGAGCCCGAGCGCCCAGGCGAGCAGCGCGCCGACCGGCAGGTCATCGAACTCGTCACCCGGCTGTTCGAGGCCATGCTCACCGACGAGCGCCTGCCGGCCGACGTGAACCTGCTCATCTCGCGCCTGCAGGGCCCGGCCATGCGCCTGACCCTGCGCGACGACAGCCTCCTCGACCATGAGAAGCACCCCATGTGGCGCTTCATCAACCGCCTGGCCTTCGAGGCCGAGATGACACCCGACCCGCTGGACCCCGAGCGCGTGCAGCTGCTCAAGGTGGCGCAGGCCGCGGTCGACCAGGTCGCCAGCGAACCCGAGCAGAACACCGGCCTGTACCGCTGGGCGCTGGACCGGCTGGAGTCGTTCCTGCACAAGCGGCTCACGCGCCGCGTGGCCGCCGCAGCCAGCCACATCGGTGCGCTGCAAAAGCTCGAGGACACCCTGCTCGCCGGGCGCGCTCAGCCCAGCACCTTCCACGGCATGCTCGACGTCCCCGCGCTGGACACGGTGCCCGCCTCACTCATGGAAGAACCCGCCGCACCGCGGGATGCACCGAGCGCGGCACAGGCCTGGCTCGACAGCCTGCGACCCGGCGAGTGGGTGCGCATGTTCCTGCAGGGCCGCTGGGTGCAGGCGCGGCTGCTGTGGCCCGGCGAGAGGCGCGAAGTCTGGCTCTTCGGCGACGGCGCGTCGGACGCCACCTGGGCGGTGCGCCGCACCGCACTGCTGGTGATGCACGCCGAGCGGCTGGCCAAGACGCTGGTGCAGCGCTCGGTGGTCGGCGCCGCCGCCGCGCGCGTGCAGGAACTGGTGGGGTCGTCCGCCTCGGGTTGAAGGGGCGGACGGGGCGCGCCCGGCCTCGGGGGCGCTAGTGGGTGCGCGTGACCTTGCTCAGGTGGCGCGGCTGATCCGGGTCCATGCCACGCGCCTGGGCCAGCCGGGCCGCCATCACGTAGAAGGCCTCGATGGCCACG
>DYOR01000105.1 GCA_020720385.1 Rubrivivax sp. | reverse complement strand
CGGACTTTCAGTCCGCAAAGCTCAACCCACCGGCTTCAGCCGGTGGTTGTTGAGTTCAGCGCGGCGCGTCGCCCGCCTTGGGTGCGGCCTTGCGCACGCGCAGCGGGGTCTTCCTCGCCGGCGCGGCGGCCGGTTCGGTGGTGGGCGCAGCCGCCTCGACGAAGGCTCGCGTGGCGTCGGCGGGCACGGCGGCGTCTGGCGGCATGCCCGGCGGCTCGTCCTTGATCACGCGCGTGTAGGGCGCCAGCATCTGCACGAGCTGGCCGTAGACCTTCGGGTTGCCCGCCACCACCTCGCGCTGGTAGAGGTAGTCGCTCTCGCCGGTGAAGTTGCCGATCAGGCCGCCGGCCTCGGTGACGATGAGCGAGCCCGCGGCCACGTCCCAGGGGCTCAGGCCGGTCTCGAAGAAGCCGTCGTAGTGCCCCGCGGCCACGTAGCACAGGTCGAGCGCCGCCGCACCCGGGCGGCGCAGGCCGGCGCAGCTGTGCATGACCTCCTCGAACATCTTCAGGTAGCGCTTGAAGTTGTCGCCCTTGCGGAAGGGGAAGCCGGTGCCGATGAGCGACTCGCTCAGGCGCAGCCGCTTGGACACGCGCAGCCGGCGGTCGTTGCAGAAGGCTCCGCGGCCCTTGGAGGCGAAGTAGAGGTCGTTGCGCGTGGGGTCGTAGACGACGGCCTGCTGCACCTGGCCGCGGTGCGCCAGGGCGATGGACACGGCGTACACCGGCAGGCCGTGCAGGAAGTTGGTGGTGCCGTCCAGCGGGTCGATGATCCAGATGTACTCGCTGTGCCTGGCGCCATGTTCGCGGCCCGACTCTTCGGCCAGGATGCCGTGGCCGGGGTAGGCCTCGAGCAAGGTGCTGATGATGGCGTGCTCGGCCGCGCGGTCGACCTCGGAGACGTAGTCGTTGGGCCCCTTGCTGCCGACCTTGAGCACCTCCAGGTCGAGCGCCGCGCGGTTGATGATCGCCCCGGCCTGGCGCGCCGCCTTGACGGCGATGTTGAGCATGGGGTGGAGTGCTTGCGACATGGGCGGCCTGCGGGTGCTGGGGCGACGAAGGGGATAAAGAGCAGGGATCCACGAGGCGACAATCGCGCCACGGATAGACGCTGATTTTACGGGGGAATGCCGCTGCGCCCCGGGGTGAAGATGCCTGCCTCCATGACCGACCCGACGCGTTTCGTGCTCTTGCAGACCAGCCACGCCGGCAACGTCGGCGCCGCGGCGCGGGCGATGAAGGTCATGGGTTTCAGCGACCTGGTGCTGGTGCAGCCCCGCTGGAGCGACGTGCTGCAGCGCGACGAGGCGCGCGCCATGGCCAGCGGCGCGCTCGACGTGCTCGGCGCCGCGCGCGTGGTGGACACCCTGGCCCAGGCGCTGGAGGGCATCACCTGGGCCTGCGCCACGGCGATGACGCCGCGCGACTTCGGCCCCGCCACCTTTGCGCCGCGGGCGCATTTCGCAGGCCTGGCGGGCAGCGCGCACCGCGTGGCCTTCGTCTTCGGCCCCGAGCGCACGGGCATGGCCAACGACGACGTCTATCGCTGCCACGCCTGCCTGTCGATCCCGGCGCACCCCGAGTACGGTTCGCTCAACCTGGCGCAGGCCGTGCAGCTCATCGCCTACGACTGGCGCCAGGCGCTGGGTGGCTACGCGGTGGCGCCGCGCACCGCCACGCCGCGTCTGGCCGACGGCGTGGCCATCGAGGGCGCGCTGACGCATTGGCGCCAGGTGCTCGAGGCGATCGGCTTCCTCGACCCCGCGGCGCCGAAGAAGCTCATGCCGCGGCTCAACCAGTTGCTCAACCGCGCCCAGCTCAGCGAGGAGGAAGTGCACATCCTGCGCGGCATGGCCCGCGCCGTGCTCGACGCCCGCCGGCGCGCCCGCACGAGCGATGCCTCGGCGCCAGCCAAGCCCACGCGGGCCTGAGGCGCCAGCACGCCCGCGGGCGCACCGCTACACTGGTTTCATGTTCAGCCGCCTGCACGAAGACATCGCCTGCATCCTCGAGCGCGACCCCGCGGCGCGTTCGCCCTGGGAGGTGCTCACCTGCTACCCGGGCCTGCACGCGCTGGTGTGGCATCGTCGCGCGCACGCCTTCTGGCGGCGCGGCTGGCGCTGGCTGGCGCGTTTCACCTCGCATGTCGGGCGCTTCCTCACCGGCATCGAGATCCACCCCGGCGCCACCATCGGCCGGCGCGTGTTCATCGACCACGGCATGGGCGTGGTCATCGGCGAGACCGCCGAGATCGGCGACGACTGCACCGTCTACCAGGGCGTCACGCTCGGCGGCACCTCGCTCGCCAAGGGCGCCAAGCGCCACCCGACGCTGGGCCGTGGGGTGATCGTCGGCGCCAATTCGCAGGTGCTGGGCGGCTTCACGGTGGGCGATGGCGCGCGCATCGGCTCGGGCGCGGTGGTCGTCAAGCCCGTGCCGCCGGGGGCCACGGCGGTGGGCAACCCGGCGCGCGTGATCCACGCCGAGGTCGAGGCCGCGCGCGAGGTGGCGGCGGCGAAGATGGGCTTCTCGGCCTACGGTGTGACGCAGGGCGATGACCCGGTGTCCCAGGCCATGAAGGGCCTCATCGACAACGCCTCGGGCCACGAGCACCAGATCGCGTTGCTCTGGGCGGCGATCGAGAAGCTCTCGGCACGCGCGCGCGAACTGCCCGCCGGGGACTGCGTGCCCACCGACGCGCACACCACCGAGACCTTCGACGCCGAGCGGCTGAACCGGCTCGTCAAGTAGCGCTGCGGGCGCAGCCCGCGCGCGTTGCGCTCAGGCGCGCGGCGGGCGCTGCGCCGCCTTCGGGCGGAAGGCCTTGCACATGCCTTCGTCGGTCTCGATGTAGGCCCCGCCGATGAGGTCGACGCAATAGGGCACCGCGGCAAAGATGCCGTGCACCGGCGGCGTGGCCTGCGGCAGGCCTTGCAAGGTCTCGGCGATCGACTTCGGCTGCCCGGGCAGGTTGATGATGAGCGCACGGCCGCGCACCACCGCCACCTGGCGCGAGAGGATGGCCGTGGGCACGAAGGCCAGCGAGACCTGGCGCATCTGCTCGCCGAAGCCCGGCATGACCTTGTCGGCCACCGCCAGCGTGGCCTCGGGCGTGACGTCGCGCGGCGCCGGGCCGGTGCCGCCGGTGGTGAGCACGAGGTCGCAATGACGCTCGTCGACGAGCTCGCGCAGCGCAGCGCTGATGGCTTCGCGTTCGTCGGGGATGAGCCGCTCGTGCCACTCCATGGGGTTGCGCACGGCGCGCCCGAGCCAGTCCTTGAGGGCCGGGATGCCCTTGTCCTCGTAGACGCCGGCGCTGGCACGGTCGCTGATCGAGACCACGCCGATGCGGATCAGGTCGAAGTCGGTCATGGCGTTCAGAGCTCGGGTTTGATGAACTGGAAGAGATCGCGAAAGCTCCGCGGCTGGCGCGATTCGGGCGTCAGGCCGGCGGCGTCGCGGCGCGCGGCGCGCACCAGGCTGCGCAGTTGCTGGGTGTCGGTGCCGGGGTGGGCCACCATCCAGCGCGTGAGGGCCTCGTCGCCGGCGATAAGCTCGGCACGCCAGCGCTCGGCCTGGTGCAGGGCGAGCGCGTTTTGCGCGCTGCCTATGGTGGCGGCGGCCACGGCCTCGCGCAGCGGCGCCTCGTCGGCGCCGCGCATGAGCTTGCCCACGTATTGCATCTGGCGGCGCCGGCCCTCGTGGGCGCTGATGCGACGCAGATCCTCGATGGCCTGGCGCAGCGCGTCGGGCATGGCGATGGCCGCGAGCTGTTCGCCCGAGAGCGCGGCCAGCTCGGCCCCCAGGGCCTGCAGCTCGTGCGACTTCTCCTTGAGCTGGGTCTTGCTCGGGCGGGCGGCGGCATCCATGTCTTCACCGTAGTGGACATCGATGCCGCGGTGCGGTGCGGCGGGTCGGGCCATGGGACAGGAGTGTGCCGGGAGGGGGCTGAAGGGGTGGCCAGTATCATAAGTGCGCCATTTCCAGCCCCACGAGCCCACCGCACCCCGATGACATCCGACCGCGCCGCACAGGGTTTTGCCTACCGCCAGGAGCAGTTCCAGCAGATCGTCGAGGACACGCTGGCCCGGGCGCGCAAGCTGGGCGCCAGCGACGCCGGTGCCGAGGTCTCCGAGGGCGTGGGCTTGTCGGTTTCGGTGCGCAAGGGCGAACTCGAGAACGTCGAGCGCAACCGCGACAAGTCCCTCGGCGTGAGCGTGTACCTCGGCCAGCGCCGCGGCAACGCCAGCACCTCCGATTTCTCCGCCGCCGCGCTGCGCCAGACGGTGCAGGCGGCCTACGACATCGCCCGCTTCACCGCCGAGGACCCTGCCGCCGGACTGCCCGACGCCGCCGACCTGGCGCAGCCCGCAGAGGCCGCTCGCGACCTCGACCTCTTCCACCCCTGGGACATCGATGCCGCGGCCGCGGCCGAGCTGGCGCGCGAGTGCGAGGCCGCTGCGCTGCGCGTGGACCGGCGCATCACCAACTCCGAAGGTGCCGGCGTCTCGGCGCAGCAGGCGCATTTCTGGGCCGGCAACACGCGCGGCTTCCGCGGCGGCTACGCGAGCTCGCGCCACTACCTGTCGGTGTCACCCATCGCCGGGCGCGGCAAGGGCATGCAGCGCGACGGCTGGTACACCTCGATGCGCGACGCCGCCGAACTGGCGTCGCCGCAGGCCGTGGGCCGCTACGCCGCCGAGCGCACCTTGGCGCGCATGAACTCGCGCCGTGTGGCCACCGCCGAGGTGCCGGTGTTGTTCGAGAACACGGTGGCGGCCGGGCTGCTCGGCGCCTACGTGCAGGCCACCTCGGGCGGCGCGCTGTACCGCAAGGCGAGCTTCCTCGTCGACTGCCTGGGCCGCGAAGTGCTCGCCGCGCATGTGGACATCCACGAGAACCCGCACCTGCCCAAGGGCAAGGGCAGCGCACCCTTCGACGACGAGGGTGTGCGCACCGCCGAGCGCGAGGTCGTGCGCGGCGGTGTCGTGCAGAGCTACTTCCTGTCGAGCTACTCGGCGCGCAAGCTTGGCCTGCGCACCACGGGGCACGCCGGCGGATCGCAGAACCTGAGCATGACCAGCCGCCTCACGCAGCCGGGCGACGACCTGCCGGCGATGCTGGCCAAGCTCGGCCGCGGCCTTTTCGTCACCGAGCTCATGGGGCAGGGCGTGAACTACGTCACCGGCGACTACTCGCGCGGCGCGGCCGGCTTCTGGGTCGAGGGCGGACGCATTGCCTACCCGGTGCACGAGATCACCATCGCCGGCAACCTGGGCGAGATGCTGCGCGACATCGTCGCCATCGGCGCCGACGTCTACACCCAGGGAAGCAAGTCGGTGGGCTCGGTGCTCATCGCTCACCTCAAGCTCGCCGGAGCCTGAGCTGCGCGCCTTGCGTCCGCGGCAGCGCGGCAGATGCAAGGTGGGCGTGACGCGCGGCTGGCTTGCGACAAGTCAAGTGCGCGCCTCGCACGCCCGGTCCGAGCGGGTAAACCCGCCCGGAGCCCGCGGGCACCGAAAACTAGAATTTCCGGTGGGTCCCGCTTATCACCCTCAACACTGCATCTCATAGGAGTCCTACATGGAACGTCGTTCATTCGTTCAAGGTGCCGGTCTGGCCGGCGTGCTCGCCGCAGGCGCGGCGCCGGCCATCGTGCACGCGCAGGCAGCCATCCGCTGGCGGCTGGCCTCCAGCTTCCCCAAGTCGCTGGACACCATCTACGGTGCCGCCGAGGTCTTCTCAAAGAAGGTCAAGGAAATGTCGGGCGGAAAGTTCGAGATTTCGGTGCATGCCGGCGGCGAACTGATGCCGGCTTTCGGCGTGGTCGACGGTGTGCAGCAGGGCACGGTCGAGTGCGCGCACACGGCGCCGTACTACTTCTTCGGCAAGGATCCGACCTTCGCCATGGACTGCGCGATCCCCTTCGGCCTCAACAGCCGGCAGATGACCGCCTGGATGTACGAAGGCAGCGGCATGAAGCTGTTCCGCGAGTTCTATGCCCAATACAACATCGTCAACTTCCCGATGGGCAATACCGGCGCGCAGATGGGCGGCTGGTACCGCAAGGAGATCCAGTCGCTGGACGACATCAAGGGCCTGAAGATGCGCATCGGCGGCTTCGGCGGCGAGGTCCTCAAGGGCATCGGCGGCGTGCCGCAGAACATCCCCGGCGGCGAGATCTACCAGGCGCTGGAAAAGGGCACCATCGACGCCACCGAATGGGTCGGCCCCTACGACGACCAGAAGCTCGGCTTCTACAAGGTCGCCAAGTTCTACGCCTACCCGGCCTGGTGGGAAGGCGGCCCGCAACTCTCCCTCTATGTCAACAGCAAGGCCTTTGAGGGACTGTCGGCCGAGAACAAGGCCATCATCGAATGCGCGGCGGCGCTGGCCCACACCGACATGCAGGCCAAGTACGACGCCAAGAACCCGAAGGCGCTCAAGGAACTGGTTGCCGGCGGCACCAAGCTGTTCCGCCTGCCCAGGCCGGTGATGGACGCCGCCTTCAAGTTCGCGATGGACTACTACACCGACCTGTCGGGCAAGAACCCGAACTGGAAGAAGGTCTACGCGGATTACTCGGTTTTCCGCCGCGACCAGAACCAGTGGTTCCGCTTTGCCGAGTCAGGCTTCGACGACTTCATGCAGGCCCAGAAGCTGTAAAGCTGCAAGAGCGTCGCCCTCGAGTGAAAACCGCAGCCTAGGCTGCGGTTTTTTTTCGCTCTGGACCGGGGTGGCAGGCCCCGCCGGGGCGCGCCTCGCTACGGGCGGGGTGGGCTCACTTCTTGTCCTTGCCTTCCTTGCTCATCTCGTCCAGCAAGGCGGCGGCGGGGTCCACGTCCTTGTCGGCTGCGGGCGCCTGGTCCGGTTTCGTTCCCTCCTCGGGCTGGCCGTAGTCGCTCGGTGCGGCTTCGAGCTGGATGGTGTCGAGGTCGACCGCCTGCTGCTTCTCGATGCCGCCCGTCACCAGCTGAGGGAAGGCGATGACGATGCTCACCATGATCACCTGGATGATGACGAAGGGCACCGCGCCCCAGTAGATATGCCCGGTCGTCACCGGCGCGATCTCCTTGCCGGTGAGGCGGTCGAGGTACTTGTCGTGCGGTGCCACGCTGCGCAGGTAGAACAGGGCGAAGCCGAAGGGCGGGTGCATGAACGAGGTCTGCATGTTCACCGCCATGAGCACGCCGAACCAGACCAGGTCGATGCCCATCTTCTCCGCCACCGGGCCGAGCAACGGGATGATGATGAAGGCCAGCTCGAAGAAGTCGAGGAAGAACGCCAGAAAGAAGACCAGGAGGTTGACGACGATGAGGAAGCCGAGCTGGCCGCCGGGCAGGCTGGTGAGCAGGTGCTCGACCCAGCGTGAGCCGTCCACCGCCTGGAAGCTCAGGCTGAAGACCGTCGCACCGAGCAGGATGAACATGACGAAGGCAGAGAGCTTGGTCGTCGCTTCCATCGCCTGTTTCATGAGCTTGAGGCTCAGGCGGTGGCGTACGCCGGCCATGACGAGTGCGCCGGTGGCGCCCATCGCGCCGCCCTCGGTGGGCGTGGCGATGCCCAGGAAGATGGTGCCGAGCACGAGGAAGATCAGCGCCAGCGGCGGGATGAGCACGAAGGTGACGCGTTCGGCCATGCGCGAGAGCAGGCCCAGCTTGCTCACGCGGTTGATCACCGCCAGGGCGAAGGCGACGCCAATGCCCACGCACATGGAGACGACGATGAGCTCGTCCTTGGGTGTCTCGGCGGGCCGCATCTGGGCGAAGGCGACCGCCGCGCCGACCGAGAGCAGGAAGAGCACGCCCACCGAGCGCAGGCCGGCGTCGCCGTTGTCCTCGCGGATGGTGCGTGCCTCCAGGGGCAGTGCCGGCGCGGCATCCGGCTTGAACATGGTCACCGCGAACACCCAGCCGGCATACAGGCCCGTGAGCACGAAGCCGGGGATGAAGGCACCGGCATAGAGGTCGCCGACGCTGCGGCCAAGCTGGTCGGCGATGACGATCAGCACCAGGGACGGCGGGATGATCTGCGCCAGCGTGCCCGAAGCCGCGATCACGCCCGAGGCGAGGCGCCGGTCGTAGCCATAGCGCAGCATGATCGGCAGCGAGATCAGGCCCATGGAGATCACCGACGCGGCGACCACCCCGGTGGTGGCGGCGAGCATCGCGCCGACCAGGATCACCGCGTAGGCCAGGCCGCCGCGGATCGGGCCGAAGAGCTGGCCGATGGTGTCGAGCAGGTCCTCGGCCATGCCCGAGCGTTCGAGGATCAGCCCCATGAAGGTGAAGAAAGGGATCGCCAGCAGCGTGTCGTTCTTCATGATGCCGATCACGCGCAGCGGCAGGGCTTGCAACAGCGACTCGGGCAGCATGCCGAGCTCCACGCCGAGGTAGCCGAAGAACAGGCCGCAGGCGGCGAGCGAGAAGGCCACCGAGTAGCCCATGAGCAGGAAGACGATCAACCCCCCGAACATGATGGGGGCCATGTTGGCGATGAGGAACTGCGTCACTTGCCTTCTCCCTTGCCACCCGTGGAGTGCGTCGCCTGCGCTGGGCCCTCGGAACGCCCCACAGCCTCGGGTGCAACCTGATGCGCGAGGATCTCCTCGGCGAGTTCCTCCTCGGCCGACTTGGCCTGCAGGACGCGGGTGGGATCGGCGCACAGCCCCATGAGGAAGCCGACGCGCTTGATGAGCTCGGACACCCCCTGGAGGCCGAGCAGGCCAAAGCCGACCGGGATGAGGGCGTAGACCGGCCAGCGTATGAGCCCGCCGGCGTTCTCGGACATCTCGCCGCTGGCGTAGGCCTGCGTCGCCAGGGGCCACATCAGCCGGGTCACCTGGTACACGAAGGGCATGAGGAAGAACAGGATGCCGAAAATCTCGACCTTGATCTGGGTGCGCTTGGAGAAGCGGCTGAGGATGACGTCGATCTTCACATGTCCCTGGCGCAGCATGGTGTAGCTGGCGCCGAGCAGGAAGACGCCGGCGTAGAGATACCACTGCAGTTCGAGGAAGGCGTTCGAGCCAAGGTCGAAGGCCTTGCGCGCCACGGCGTTCACCGCGGAGACGAGCACGGCAATCAGCACGAGCCAGGTGACGGCCGAGCCTATGCGCTCGGTCAGTGCGTCGATGAGTTTCGATAGTCGCAACAGTGCACCCACTACGGTACCTCCAGGGAAATGCGCGGACGGCCCACAACCGATCAACCGGCAAGGCTATGCAATGTAGGCGATGGGCGCCTTGCCGAACGTCAACTTCGGGCCGGATGGGTGCCCGGGTATTCCCGCGCAGCGGGCCGCGGCTCAGCCGCGCGTGGCCGCGAGGAAGAGCCGCGTGGAGCGCGCACCCGAGCGGCAGAACACCAGCAGCGGCCGCGGCAACTCCTGCAGCAGGGCGGCGAAGGCGGAGATCTCGGCGGGCGACTGGTAGCCACCGGACACGGGCAGGAAGCGGTACTCGAGCCCTGCGGCGAGCGCGGCGGCCTCGATCTGCGCGTTGGCCGGCTGGTGCGGGCCGTGCTCGAAATCGGGCCGGTTGTTGACCACGGCGCGGAAACCCGCACGCGCTGCCTCGGCCATCGCCGCGGGGTCGAGCTGCCCGGCCACGAAGACGTCGGCGGCCACCGGGCGCACGGGCAGGGAGGTGGGCTCGAGCATGGCGTGGCCTAGCGCGCGAGGGCTTGCTTGACCGCGGCGGAGACGAGCGCCATCTCCGCCTGGCCGGCCAGGCGCGTCTTGGCCGCGGCCATCACCCGCCCCATGTCGCCCGGCCCGGCGGCGCCGAGTTCGGTGACGATGGCCGCCACCTGCGCGGCGACCGCCTCGGCCGACAAACGCTGCGGCAGGTAGGCCTGCAGCACGCTGACCTCGGCGGCCTCCTTGGCCACCAGGTCGGGGCGGTGGCCTTGCTCGAAGGCGACGATGGAGTCCTTGCGCTGCTTGACGAGCTTGTCCACCAGGCCGACCACGGCGGCGTCGTCGAGCACGATGCGCTCGTCCACCTCGCGCTGCTTGCACGCGGCCAGCAGCATGCGGATGGCGGACAGACGGGGGGCGTCCTTGGCGCGCATGGCGGCCTTCATGTCTTCGGTGATGCGGTCTTTGAGGCTCATGGCAGGCTTTCGCAAACGAAACAAGCCCGCTGCGGCTTCCCGCGCGGGCTTGTCGGAGTCAGGCAGGGCGCTTCAGTAGAGTTTCTTGGGCAGCTGCATGCTGCGCACGCGCTTGAAGTGGCGCTTCACCGCCGCCGCCTTCTTGCGCTTGCGCTCGGCGGTGGGCTTCTCGTAGAACTCGCGCGCGCGCAGTTCGGTCAGCAGGCCGATCTTCTCGATGGTGCGCTTGAAGCGGCGCAGGGCGACATCGAAAGGCTCGTTCTCTTTGACGCGGATGGTGGTCATTTACTCAGGAATCCCGAATGTTCTGCGCTCGGTGTCCGCCGCGTGCCGCGTTCCGGTTGCGGCCGCTCCATGGGGGAGCCTGGGAGAATCGACGCGCTGTGTTTGCCAGCAAAGCCGAGCATTATATCCCGCAGGCGCAGGGCCGGCGCAATGTCCCGCAGGCAGCGCCGCGTTGGGCAGGCCACGCCGGGCGCACCCGGCGCCGGGTGCGGTTT
The DNA here is from genome assembly GCA_020720385.1 of Rubrivivax sp. Taxonomy (GTDB): domain Bacteria; phylum Pseudomonadota; class Gammaproteobacteria; order Burkholderiales; family Burkholderiaceae_C; genus Rubrivivax. The sequence continues at coordinate 1,228 of DYOR01000105.1, read as the reverse complement.
CTCCTCGGCCTCAATCTAGGGACCAGAATGCCGAAGTTGCTTGATATGGCCGCCACGCCCCACCAAGATAGGGCGGCCACTGCACACGCCCGTGCCGTACGCCCAGAGCTGCCAGGGGTTGACTCGCCGCACTGCCAGACCATGACTCTCGACCCGACCGCTTCGCCGGCGCAGGCGACTCCCGACCTCGGCGCCCTCTTTGCCGCCTTGCTGCACCCGGTGCTCACCGACGCCGGTGCGCTGCTCGCGGTGAAGGACGCGCACAGTGGGCGCTACGCCTACCTCAACGAGGCCATGGTGGCGTTCCTGCGCAGGCCCGCTGGCGACCTGCTCGGGCGCAGCGACGCCGAGCTCTTCGAGCCCGTCCTGCACACGGCACTGCGCGCGGCGGAACAGGCCACGCTCGTCAAGGGTGGGGCGATGCACAGCGAGCACCGCTTCGAATGGGCCGGCCAGCGGCGCGAGTTCGCCGTCCTGCGCCTGGCCACCGAGCCCGATGCGGCCGGGCGGCGCTGGCTGTGCGCCGTGTGGTCCGACCTGGGAGCCCAACGCCAGCGCGAGGCCCAGTTGCGGCTGGCGCTGGAGCAGATCGAGCAGCAGCAGCGCGCCAACGAGATGCTGCGTCGCGAATTGTCGGACCAGGCCCTGCGCGACCCCGATTCGGGTCTGTACCGTCGGGCACACTTCGAGGACCAGTTGCGCCGCGAGGTCGACCTGTCGATGCGCGAGCACCGCGAGTTCGCCATCGTCTTCATCGAGATCGACCCGCCGGCCGCCAGCGTGCTGGCGCTGGGTGAGGCGGGCGAACAGCGCGTGCTCGAGGCCGTGGGTCGGCTGCTGCGCAGCGGCACGCGCGCCATGGACGCCTCGTGCCGCTACGACGAGCGGCGCTTCGCCGTGCTGCTGTCGGGCGTGGGGCTGGCCACCGCGCACTCGCGCATGGAAGGCCTGCGGCGCAAGTGCGCCACGCAGATCGTCGTGCACGAAGGACAGGAACTGGGATTCTCCGTGGCCATGGGGGTGGCGAGCTTCCCGCACACCGCGCACACGCAGGAAGCCCTGACCGAGGCCTGCGAGGCGGCGCTGGCCGAGGCACAGCGCCGCGGCGGCAACCACGTCACGCTGGCGGCGATCCGCTTCGAGCCCGCCTGAGCGCCCCCAGCGCCGGCCCGAGCCGGCCCGAGCCGGCCCGCCCCCCGTGGGGGTTCAAGCAAAGTGGCGGAGCCAC
>DYOR01000008.1 GCA_020720385.1 Rubrivivax sp. | reverse complement strand
GCCGTCCACCCCGAAATCGCCGTCACCGGCACGATCAGCGTCTCGGTGAACTTGGCGAACGGCGCCTGGATGCGGCGCACGGTATCGATGTCCGGCGCCTCGAGCAGCGAGTAGTTGTTCGAGTAGTCGGTGGCGGCCCACTCGCCGCGGATCTTCACCTCCGGCGGGATAGCGGCATAGAAGGCCTTGGCCAGCGTGGCGAGTTCGGCGTACTGGTCCGCGCTCAGGTCCTTGCGCGTGCGATTGGTGAGCATGAACAGCATGGGGTCAATCTCCTGGTTGTCCGGTTTGGGGTGGGCGACGAAACCTGCGCCAGACGAGCCACGCCACCACCGGCAGCAGCATGGGCGGCAACAGGCCGGGGCCGATGAGGGCACCGGGCATGAGCTGCGCGCCGTTGAGCGCCAGCGCAGCGGCGTAGACCGCGTTGCCCGCGCCGCAGGCGAGCAGGAACTGCGGCCAGCTCAGCCGCGCCGCACCCGCGGCGATGGCCACGGCCTCGGCCAGCACCGGCACCGGGCGGCTGAGGAACACGGCGGCCAGCGTGGGCGCCGCGGGCAGCTCGCCGCTGCGACGGCGCAGCAGCGTGCGGCTGACGAGATAGGCGAGCGATTGCCCCGTCATCATGCCGGCGAAGGCCGCCGCAAAGCCCGCGCCGAAGCCCAGCCGCGCACCGAGCATGCTGCCGACGATGCTCGACGGAATCGGCAGCAGCACGTCGGCCGCGAGCAGCCCCGCGCCGGTGAGGGCGAAGCGCAGGGCATGGGTGTCGGTGGCGGAGAGCCAGCGCTCGCCCGGCAGCTCGCCGATGACGATGAACGGCAGCAGCGGAACACACAGGGAGGCGGCAATAATGAACGCGGCACGGCCGGGGCTGCGTGGCATGATCAAACAACCATAGCAGAAGAACCCGTGGGGAAGGCGGCCCGGCTGCACACGCGGGGCGCGCAGACTTCACGCAGCAACGAGGAACGGCCGACATGACCACGCTCACCGGTTCGCCAGCGCTGAAGGTGCAGGTGATGTGCGAAGGCATACGCTACACGCCCGCGCTGGGCCAGGCGGCCGCGCACTCCATGCCCAACTACTACCCCTACCGCTTCAAGGAAGGGGAGCCCGATCCCACGGGCCGCGGCATCGCCACCATCCCCTACCTCATCAACACCGCCGACGGCACCGAGATCCGCATCCTCGGCGACGGCGACTCACCCTGGCACGTGGAAGGCGACCCCGCGCAGGGCTACCAGCTCATCGACGACCGCAGTGGGCTCGAGGTGGCGATCGGCTTCGAGCCGCTGCGGCCCTGGTTGACGCAGAAAACGAGCGACGGGATGCCGTTCGCCCAGGCGGGCCTGACGGTGCATGGTGACATGCTCATCATCAACGTCGCCCCGGGCTGCGAGTACTTCCTGCACAAGCATGAAGGCGACTCCATGCGCTGCACCTTCTGCGCCTACGGCGCGCCCGACGAACGCACCAAGCACCTGGGGCAGGTGACGGGCCGGGTGGAGATCCTGCAGCCCACGCTCGAGCGCATGCACGAGGCACTCGAGGCCGTGCTCGGGCAGGCCGAGATCCGCCACATCTACCTCGTGGGCGGCTCGCTCACCGACTGGCGCAAGGAAGGCGAACGCTTCCTGCAGCTGGCGCGTTTCGTGAAGGGTGTGAACACGCGCGGCATCCCAGTGACGCTGGGCAGCGGCGCCATCCCCGACGACCTGATCGCGCAGTTCCACGCCGAGGGTCTCGTGCAGTACGTGTGCTTCAACCTCGAGATGTGGTCCGAGCCGCTGTTCGCCAAGGTCAGCCCGGGCAAGAACCGCTACGTGGGCTACGAGCGCTGGATCGCCTCGCTGGAGACGGCGGTGCGCACCTTCGGCCGAGGCAAGGTCTATTCGGCGATGGTCGCGGGCATCGAGCTCGGCCCCGAGTACGGCATGGAATGGGAGGAGGCCGCGCGCACCGCCCTGGCCGGCGCCGAAGACCTCTGCAGCCGCGGCATCCTGCCCATCTATTCGATCGTCTGGCCGGTGGGCGGGCGCCAGCGCGCCGACTACCACGCGCGCATCCGCAGCTACTTCGAGACGCTCGTCAGCGGCTACCACGAGATACGCCGGCGCCACGGGCTGGCCGTCGCCGACGGCTTCATGTGCCACCGCTGCGCCTACATGCAGCTCGAGTGCGACGTCGATCGGCAGGCTGCGGGGGTGACCGCATGAGCGCCGCACGGCCGTTCCGAGGGCGCTCGCGCCAGCCGCGAGACGCGGCAGGCCTTCGGCCCGTCCAAGTCCGCGCAGGCGGACTTGGAGCCGCGGCCCACAGCCCCCTCGGGGGGGACGGCGCACCGCGCCGTGGGGGGCTGCAATGAGCAGCGCAGCGCAAGCCCCCGCTGCACGCCCGGACCCGACGGCCATCGTGCGCCTGAGCACGGCGTACTGGGAGAGCCAGACGCTGCTCACCGCCAACCGGCTGCGGCTTTTCGATGCCCTGGCCGACGGCGCACGCAGCGCCGACGAAGTCGCTGCTGCCCTGCAACTCGATGCGCGCAGCACGGCGCTCTTCCTGCGCGCCTGCGCCGGCCTGGGCTTTCTCGTGGAACGCGACGGCCGCTTCGAAAACGCGCCGCTGGCGGCCACCTTTCTCGTCTCGCGCAGCCCCGCCTACATGGGCAACGTCATCCGCTACAGCGACCAGCTCTACGCCACCTGGGGCCAGCTCGAGGGCGCGCTGCGCTCGGGCCAGCCGGCGCTGCCTGCCGAGACCTACCTGGGCGACGACCCGGCACGCACGCGCGGTTTCGTCATCGCCATGCACGAGCGCGCCCTGGGCATCGCGCGCGCGCTCGTCCCCCTGCTCGACCTGAGCGGCCGGCGCGCCATGCTCGACGTCGGCGGCGGGCCGGGCACGTACTCGGTGCTGCTCACCGAGCGTTTCCCGGGCCTCGAGTCCGAGGTGCTGGAGCTGCCCGGTGTGGCCGCGGTGGCGCGTGAGCTCGTCGCCGCCGCCGGGGCGAGCGAGCGCGTGAGCCTGCGCGACGGCGACTATCACAGTGCCGATTTCGGCACGGGCAAGGACGTGGTGCTCATGTCGGGCATGTTCCATCGCGAATCGGCCGCCGCCTGCCGCGGCCTCGTCGAACGCGCCGTGGCCTGCCTCGAGCCCGGCGGCCTGCTCGTGGTCAGCGACGTCTTCACCGACGAGGGCGGCACGCAGCCGGCCTTCGCCACCCTGTTCGGCCTGAACATGATGCTCACCGCGCCCGACGGCGGCGTGCATGCGGATGCCGAGGTGATGCGCTGGATGAAGGACGCCGGCCTGCGCGAGCTGCGCACTCTGCCGCTGCCGCCACCCATGCCGCACCGCGTGGTCATGGGGGTCAAGCCGTGAAGCGCCGCCAAGGTCTGCTCGCCACACTCGGCTGCGCCGCGGCCGCCTGCGCCGGCTGGGCCCGTGCGCAATCGCCGGCGCTGCCACCAGCGACGCCAGCGACGCCATCGTCGCCAGCCTCTCCCGCATCGCCGGTGGGCGAACTCAAGCAACTCGGCCCCGATCGCTTCCAGGTCGGGCGCATCGTCGTCGACAAGGGCGCCGGACGCTTCAGCGTGCCGGGCCGCGTGCACGTCACCGGCAAACCGCTCGAGTACCTGGCCACCAGCCCGGGCGGCGCGAAGGCCTACGAGACGCTTTTCGAGCTCGACGCCACGGGCAGCGAGTTCAACCTCGCCTGCATCCTCATCGGCCTGGAGCGCGACCCGCGCACGGTGGCGGCGCACCGCCAGGACATGCAGGCCCCCTTGATCGGCCCGCGCGTCGCCATCTCCGTGGCCTGGGTGGACGCCGGCAAGAGGCGCCAGGTGACGGCGGCGCAGGCGATGCTCAACCCGGAGGCCGACGCCAAGCCGGAGTCCGTCGAGTGGGTCTACATCGGGGCGCCGGCGTCGCAGGGCGCGGTCTTTGCCGCCGATGTCACCGGCACGCTGGTGGGTTTCAAGCCCGACGAGAACAACGTCATCCAGTCGGCCGTGGGCATAGGCATCGGCGCCTATGGCTCGGTGCGCGGCCACGCGATGCTGCCCCCGGTCGGCTCGGCGATCGAGCTGATCGTCGAAGCCGCGCGCGCTGCCAAGTGATCGCCTGGCGCGGTGCGATGCTGCTCGTGGCCAGCCTGCTGGTGCTGGTGGCGCTTGGCGCTGTCGGCGGCGAGTTGCAGCCGTCCGCGCTGCGCGTGATGGTCGCCGCCGTTTTTGGCCTGCTCGCCGTGCTGTTCTGGCCGGGATGCGCCGCCTCGCCGGTGCGCACCACGTTGCGCGTCGCTGCCTGGTCAGCCACCGCCGCGGGGCTGGCCGCGATCATGCTGACCATGCTTGGCAACCCGCCGCAGCCCTTGGCGCAGGTGCTGGCGAGCTGCGCGATGCTGCTGCTCATGCTGCTGCCGGCGCATGCGCTGGCAGCCTGGCTCGAAGGCCTGCTCATGAGACGCGCCGCGGCCGCGCCAGGGGCGAGATCGGCGATGGTCGCCGTGGGTGCCCGCGAGCTGGCTGGCCGCGTGGTGGCGGGCACGCTCGCACTGCTGGGGGCGCTGCCGCTGTGGCTCGGGCCCGCGGGCGAACTGCTCTCGGACCGCCATCCGTGGCTCATCGACGTCCTGCTCGGCATCAGCCCGCTGACCCATCTGGCCGTGGCCAGCGGCAACGACCTGCTGCGCAACCAGTGGTTCTATCAGCACGCCAACCTCGCCGCGTTACCCTTCGACTACCCTGGCCTGCGGCTGCTGCTGCCCGGCTATGGGCTGGCCGTGGCCGTGACCGCGCTGCTGGTACTGACCGAGCGGTCGGCTTGCCTGCGGCGCAGCGCGGGCGAGCCTTCGAACGCACCTTGACCCCCCCCGCCGCAAAGGAGATCACACGATGTTGAAGCGACACTTCCTGGCCCTCGTGAGCAGCACGATGCTGGCCGTGCCGGCCGCGCATGCCGCCGAAGCCATGGACCCGGCGCTGCGCGAAAAGGCACGTCGCGCGGTCGACGCCGGCTTGAACTACCTGCGCACGCAGCAAGCGGCCGACGGCTCGGTGGCGCGCTCGGCGGGCATTACCGCGCTGAGCCTGCGTGCCTTCCTGGAGAGCCATCGCGGCTACAACGAGGGCGACGGTGCCTTCATCACGAAGCAGGTCGAGTACTTGCTTTCCAAAGCCAGGAGCGACGGCGCGATCAGCGAGTCGTTGCAGAACCTCAGCTACAACACCTCGGTGGCGATGATCGCACTGGCCGCGACCAAGAACCCGAAGTACGCGCCAGTGATCAGCGCGGCGCAAAAATTCCTCACCAGCCACCAGATCGACGAGGCCGAGGGCTACCAGAAGGACCACCGCTACTACGGTGGCATAGGCTACGGCGGTGACGAGCGCCCCGACATGTCCAACGTCTACCTCGCGCTGGAGGGGCTGAAGGCCACCGCCACCGACCCCAAGGATCCGGTCTGGCAGAAGGCCCTGGTGTTCGTGAATCGCACGCAGAACCGCAGCGAAAGCAACGACCAGAAATGGGCCGGCAACGATGGCGGCTTCGTCTACATGCCGGGCTGGAACCCGCCCGAGTTCGAGTTCCCTGCGGCCAGCGCGACCTCGTCCTACGGTGGCATGACTGCCGCCGGCCTGCTCGGCCTGCTCTTCGCCGGGGCCGACAAGAACGACCCGCGCGTACAGGCCGCCTACAAGTGGATGACGGCGAACTACACGCTCGAGGCCAACCCCGGCACGAACAAGAAGCACGGCATCTTCTACTTCTACAACGCCTTCGCCAAGGTCATGAAGGCCTATGGCGAGGACAGTTTCACCGACGCCAAGGGCCAGCGGCACAACTGGAAGATCGAGCTCGCGCAGAAACTGACCAGCCTGCAGGCCGCCGACGGCAGCTGGGCCAACCCGGACTCGAAGGCCTGGTGGGAAGACCGGCCGCAGCTTGTCACGGCGTGGTCGGTGATCGCCCTCGAGCACGCGCTCAAGTGACCCGGTGCTGCCGCGCCTGTTGCTGGCGCTGGTGCTCTGCGGCGCCGCGCACGCCCACGCCTCGCCCCGCGTCGAGCTGACGGCGACCCCGGCGTGGCAGGGCTGGACCCGGCCCGGCCGCACCACCGAGGTCGAGGTGCGCGTGAGCTCCGACACCGCGACGCGGGCGACGCTAGCCGTCGCGGCCGGCCTGCGCTCGGTGCACGCCCAGATCGACCTGCAGCCGGGTCGGGGGGTCCGGCTGCAGGTCCCCGTGCCCGCGGCCACGGTGGTGTCGGCGAGCCTGGCCACCGCGGACGGCGCGACGCAGCAGCGCGAACTCGCCCTGGCGCGCTCCGAGGCGCCCTTGCTCGGCGTGGCCCTGGCCAGCGCCGAAGCCGTTGCACTCGACGGCTTTCATGCCGTTGCGCTGTCGGCGCAGGACCTGCCGCGCCACGCATCGGCCTACACGAGCATGGATGCGCTGGTCCTCGATGCGGCCACCCTGGGCGCGCTGGCCCCCGCCCAGCTCGGCGCCTTGCTCGCGCATGCCGCGGCGTGCGGCCGCATCGCCGTGGTGACCACGGATGAGCGCGTGCGCCGCGTGCTGCAGGGCGCGGGCGGCTGTGGCGGGCAGGCCCTGCTGATCGCTTCTTCGGCGGCGGACGCCCGCGACAAGCTCGCCGCGTCGCTCGCCACCCGCCTGCCGGCGGCGCTGCCACCCGGGGGCATGGGCGAGCTCACGCGGGCGGATGCGGCGGTCTGGAACCGCGTGGCCGTGGCGCTGGCCGTGTACCTCGCGGCGGCACTGCTGGCCTTCGCCTTCGTTCCTTCGTGGCCGGTGATCGCGTTCGTGCCGGCGCTGGCGAGCGTGGCCGTGCCGCTGCTGCTGCAGGCCATGCCCGCGCCCGCGCCGCTGCGCGTGTGGAGCGAGAGCGAGTCTGGCGCGACGGTGGCGCGCTACCAGGCCTGGCAGCGCTTCGTGGGCGTGGCGCGCGCGCACGCGCGCGTGCCCATCTCGCCCCAGCTCGCCGCCTCGGTGCAGCCCTGCTCGGCGGACCAGGCGCTGCGTCTGGACTTCGACGCCGCGCGCGGCGATGCCCGTTTCGCCGAGTTCGACACGCGGCTCTTTCACCAGGTCTCGCTGTGCTACGCCGGCAGTTTCCCCATCGCCCGCGCCATCACGACGCAGGCGCTGCCCGAGGGCGCGCGCCGCGTCGGCAACTCCGGCACCACGGCCTGGCCTGCAGGCGTCGTGCTCGCCGAAGGCCTCGCCCACGAGCTGCCGGCCCTGGCCCCCGGCGCCGCCACGGTGATCGACGCGCGCCGTGCCCCGCCGCGGCGCGACGCCGCCGTGCGCATGGCCCTGACACGCATGCCCGCCGATGCCGCCGCGGCGCTGTGGGAGCTCGATCTCGGCGGGGTGGCGGACGCTCCCGCGGGCTCGCAGGGCTGGCTCCTCATGACCGCTGTCGGCCCATGAACGGCATGCTCTCGCGCCGCAGCGCGGCACTCATCGGCCTGGCGTTCGCCGCCGCGCTCGCCCTGTGGTGGCTGGGCAGCACACGCATCGCCCTCGACGGGGCCGCCGACGCCGGGCGCAGTTCGGCGCAGGCGCTGCACGCGGCGTGGCTCGTGCGAGGCATGGCGCTGCTGCTGCTGGGCCTGCGCGCCGGCGCCTTGCACGGCTGGCGCGGCGGTGGCGCGGCGGCACTCGGCCTGGCCGCCCCCGCCTGGCCCGTGGTGGCCCTGGCCTGGTCGGCGAGCGCTGCACCCTTGGCCTCCGTGCTGCTCGCGGAGTCCATCCTGCTGGCGGCGGGAGCCACGGTGGCGTATCTCGGCTCGGTGCTGCGGCGCGTGCTGCGGCACGCCGAGCGCGCCGAGGTCGTGGCCACCAGCCTGGGCATCGTCCTCGCGGCGTGCCTGTGGGCGGCGCGCAGCGCGTGGTCCGCGCTGCTCTCCTGAGGCGGACATGGCTGCTCCCGGCGTGCGGACCCTGCTGGCGGCGGTGCGGCGCCGTCTGTGGTGGTTGCAGCTCGGCGCCGCCGTGCGCCGCGCCGCCTGGGGCACGGCGGGCTTGGCGCTGCTGGCCGCGCTGGTGCACGCGGCGCTGAGGCCGGTCAGCGTCGAGGCCCTGGCCGGGATAGCGGCCCTGCTGTGGGGGGCGAGCCTGGCCTGGACCGCTGCGCGCCGGCCCACCGATGCCGCCTGCGCGCTCTGGGCCGACCGTCACCTCGGCGGCACCTCCGCCTTCAGCACCTGGCTCGAGATGGCGCCAGCACCGGCGGGGGCCGACGCGGCGGCCGTGCGCTGGCTCGGACATTGGGCGAGCGAGCGCGTGCCGGCGAGCCTGCGCCTGCTCGCCGAGCGGCCCGCACCGGCACACCTGTTCCGGCCGCTGCTGTCGATGGCGGCGTGCACAGCCCTGGCCACGCTCGTGCTCACCTTGCCGCAGCTCGCCCCCTCCCCCACTCCCGCGCCGCCAGCGAGCGCGCCTGCGGCATCGCCCGGCGCCGAGCCTGCCGCGCCGCTGGCGCAGGCAAGCGGGCCGGCGCCACAGCTGAGCCAGATCGAAAGCGTGCTGCGCGCGGCGCAGGCCGATGCCGATGCCGAGGCGGAGTTCGGCCGTGGCGAGGGAGGGCGCGCGCCGGCGGCCGCGACCAGCCGCGCCGAAGACGCCTCGCCCACGCGGGCGACCGAGCCGGGGGCCGCGCCGCCGGGCCAACCCCCGGCAGGCCGGGCGGCAGCGGCCACGGCCCCCGCCGCTGCCGCTGCCGCAGATGCCGCCGCACATAGCGCCGGCGCGAGCACGGGCCGCGAGGCCGGCGACAGCCCCGACCTGCGTGCCGATGTTGGCGTTTCGCGTGCCCAGGGCGGTACGATGCCCGTGCAAAGATCGACCTCGGGGCTGCATCATCCGGCTAGCGGCCGGCGGGCCGACAGGGAGCAGCAGGCCCGGTACGACGATGAACTCCCGCTGCGTGCCGCCGCAGCCGGCGGGGAGGGTCCGGCCGCGGCGGCGGCGACCCCTCCTGCGGCCACCGACACCACGCGGCTGACTCCTACCGAAACGAGCTATGTACAAGCATGGATGAAAGCGAGCGCGCGTCGCTGATGACCGCCGACCCCGCGGCGGACAGCGCCTACGCCGATGCCCATGGCCAGCTGCAGGATCTGCGCACGCTGCTGGGCCGGGTGATCGTCGGGCAGGGCGAGCTCGTCACCCACCTGGTCACCGCCGTGTTCGCCGGCGGCCATGTGCTCATCGAAGGCCTGCCCGGCCTGGGCAAGACCCATCTCGCCAAGGCCCTGGCCGCGGCGCTGGGCTTGCGCTGGGCGCGCGTGCAATGCACGCCCGACCTCATGCCGGCCGACGTCACCGGGGCGGAGATCTACGTCACCGCCGCCGGCGGCGCGTCGAGCTTCGAGTTTCGACCGGGCCCGGTGTTCGCGCAGCTCGTGCTCGTCGACGAGATCAACCGCGCCACGCCGCGCACGCAGTCGGCCCTGCTCGAAGCGATGCAGGAGAGGCAGGTGACGCACGCCGGCACGACCCACGGCCTGCCCAGCCCGTTTTGCGTGCTGGCGACACAGAACCCGATCGAGCTCGAGGGCACCTACCCGCTGCCCGAAGCGCAGCTCGACCGCTTCATGTTCAAGCTCAGCGTGCCCTTTCCGCAGCGCGCTTCGCTGCGCGAGATGCTCGAGGTCTCGCTCGATGCCGAACCGGCGGACAGCCTGCGCGCCGTCGCCGGCCCCGCCGACGTGCTGCGCATTGCCGCGCTGTGCCGCACGCTGCTGCTCGGCGAGCGCTGCAAGGACGCGGCGGTCGACCTCATCGTCGCCACGCAGCCGGCCGCCGAGGGCGCCGCGTCGGACGCGCGCCGCCACATCCGCTACGGCGCCAGCCCGCGCGCGCTGCAGGCGGTGGTCCGCGCCGCGCGCGTGCGCGCGCTCATGGCCGGGCGCTCGCATGTCGACGTCGACGACCTCGCCGCCGTGGCGCTGCCGGTGCTGCGCCACCGCGTGCTGCTGCGCCTGGAGAGCGAGCTCGACGGCGTCGATGCGGACACCGCGCTCGCCTCGGTGATCGACGGATGGCGACGCCGGTTCTGAGGACCCCCAGGTCCGGCCCGAGCCGGCCCGCCCCCTTTGGGGGTTCAAGCAAAGTGGCGGAGCCACATTTGCTCGAGAAGCGCACGGCGCTGCCGGCCGAGCCGGAGTTGCAGTCCTTCGCCCGCGCGGCCGCGCAGTTGCTCATCGAGCGCCAGGCGCGCGCCAGCGGCGCGCGCGCCGTCTCGCGCCGGCCCGGCATCGGCCTGCAGCACCTCGACCACCGCGACTACACGCCCGGCGACGAGGTGCGCCACATCGACTGGCGGCAGACGGCGCGCAGCCGGCGCACGGTCGTGCGCCGCTTCGAAGCCGAATCGGTGGCCGACTGGACCGTGCTCGTGGACGCCAGCTCGTCGATGGCGGCGCACGGTGGCGCGAAGTGGAGCGCGGCGGTGCAGGTCGCCGCCGCGATGAGCTATGCCTTGCTGCACCTGGGCCATCGCGTGGGGCTGATGGCCTTCGGTGCGCGCGTGGTGGCCGAGTGCCCGCGCGGGCGCGGGCAGCACCACTACGCGGCGCTGGCGCGCCTGCTGGCGGCGCTGCAGCCCGCGCCCCTCGCAGAGGGCTCCGAACTCGGCGTGTGCGCGCGCCACCTGCATGGCGCGGCCTCGGTCTTCGCCATCAGCGACTTTCTCGCCGACGACGAGATGCGCAGCGCTCTGGCGGCGTTGCGCCAGCGCTGCAGCACCTTGCATGCCTTGCAGCTGAGCGCCGGCGCCGAGACCGCGCTGCGCCTGGCGGGCGAGCTCGACCTGGTGGACGTGGAGAGTGGCGCGCGCTTGCACACGCTGGGCGGCGAGCACGCTGCAGCGCTGGCGCAGGCCGAGCGCAGCGCCATGACGGCGCGCCTGCGCGGCTTTTGCGCGCGCAGCGGCGTGGCCTTCACCGACTGGGACATTGCGCGCCCCTGGCAACACACGCTGCTGGCCCACCTGGTGCAGGCGCGACGCCATTGCTGAGCTTCGTCACACCGCTGTGGTTGCTGGGGCTCGCGCTGCTGCCCGTGCTGCGCTGGCTGCACCGCGGCGGACGGCACCGGCGCGCCGTCCCGGTGTCGCGCCTGAGCCTGTGGAGTGGCGCTGCCGCGAGCAGCCCGTCCGCCGGTGAGCGCCGCCCTCCCGACCCGGCGTGGCGCCGCCGCGCATTGCTTGCGGCGCTGGTGCTCGGCACGCTGGCCGAACCGCAACTGCCCGCCACGCGCACGCCCGTCACGCTGTGGATCGACGACTCGCTCAGCATGCGCGCGCGCGAGGCCGCCGGAACGCGCTTGGCGCAGGGCGTGGCGCAGGCGCGCGCGCTGCTCGGCGAACTCGGGCGCGTCGACCTCGAGGTGCGCACGCTCGGCGACCCCTGGCACGCGCTGGGCGCGCTCACCGACACGCTTCCCGCGCAGCTCGGCGCGGGCGCGGCGAGCGGGCCGGTGCAAGCGCCGCCCGCGGCCCTGCTGCAACGCGGCAGCCTGCATTGGCTGGTCACCGACGGCGCGCATGCCGCCGTGCTCGAGTGGCCGGGCGGGCGGCGGCCCGACCGCGTCCTGCGCGTCGGCAGCGTGACGCGCAACGTCGGTCTGGAGCGGCTGTCAGCCAGGCGCAATCCGGACGATGCGCAGCGCATCGACCTGTTGCTCAAGCTCACCAACGGCGGCACGGACGTGGAATCGCGTACGCTGATCTGGGCCACGGAGGCGGGTGAAGTGACGCGCTCGATGCAGCGCCTGGAGGCGGGAAGTTCCATCTTCGTGACGGCAACCATGCCGGCCTCGACCCGGGTTCACGCCAGCCTGCAGCCCGGCGACGCGCTGGCCGAAGACGACGCCCTGGCCCTGGACCTGGCGCCGCTGCGCCGCCGGCGCGTCGCCACCGACCCGCAGTGCCCCGCGGCATTGCGCGCCGCCGTGAGCGCACACCCCGCGCTGGCCCTGGCGGCGCCTGACGCCGGCGACGCGCAGGCCGTGCTCGACTGCGGCACGGGCACGGGCGTGCCGGGCCTGCCGCGGCTGCGCGTGCTCGCCGAGCACGCGCCGGCGCTTGCGCGCGGGCCGCTGCAGTGGGCCTCCGCAGTGCCCGCAGCGCAGCGCCCGGCGCTAGCCACGCAGCGCCTCGTCGTGGCCGCGGCGCTGAGCACCTCGCCCGGCGACGCCGTGCTGCTCGCGCTCGGCGACGTGCCGGTGGTCGTCGCCCGCAACGCTGCCGCACCGCTGATCGAGACCTCGCTCGACCTCGCGGCGATGGGCGCCGCCGGTGCGGCGGAAGTCCCCTTGCTCGTGAACTGGATGTTCGAGCGCCTCGTCGGCCAGCCCCTGCTCGACCCGATTGCGCTCACCGACCGCGGAGCGGGCGCGGCCCGGGTGGCGCCGGCGGCACCGGCCGCGGCGAGCGCGAACGACGCGGCGCGGCGCGCCTCGCCCGGCTTGCCGCGCGAGCTGGCGCCGCTCTTGCTCATCGCCGCCCTGCTCGTGCTGGCGTGGGAGATCGCCGCGCTGGCGCGTCAATGGGTTCGTTTGCGGCCCGCTCCCGGGGAGGCGCCGTGAACACGCAGCGCACGCGCACCGTGGTCGCGCTGGTACTGCAAGGGCTGGCGCTGACGGTGCTCGGCCTGGCGCTGCTCGGCAGCGCGTGGCTCGATGCGCGCAGCCGGCCGCGCCTGCTGGTGCTCGTGGACCGTTCGGACAGCGTGCCGCGCGCGGCGGCCGACAAGGCCTTGGGCGATGTCGTGCAGGCGGCGCGCTCTGCCGGCGTGGGCGAGATCCAGCGACTCGAATTCGCCGGCCGCGCGGCCCTGCCGTCGACCGGGGCGGGCGCTGCCGCCGTGGATCTCGCGCCCGCGGTGACGAACATCGAGGCGGCACTCGACGCCGCCTTGGCGGCAAGGTCGCAGGCGGCGTTCGACCACCTGGTGATGATCTCGGACGGCCTGGCCAACGCCGGCGATACGCCGCGCGCACTGCGTGCCGTGCACGCGGCGCAGGGGCCGCTGCCGTGGGTCGCCGTGGGCCGCGCGCCGCCGCCGACGCGCATTGTCGAAGTCCTCGCGCCGCAGCGTGCACGGGTCGGCCAGCGCCTCGAGATCACAGTGCAGCTGGCGGGGCAGCTCGGGCCGGCACTGCGCGTCAAGGCCAGTGCGCGCACCCCCAGCGGCGAGACGCAAAGCACCAGCCGCGACGCCGCCGGCGCGAGCCGCGTCACGCTCGACCTCGACGCCGGCCGCGGCGGCGCGCTCGTCGTCGACGTGGCGCTGGAGGAACTGGCGACCGGCCGCACGCTGGACGCCTTTGCCGACGCCGCCGTGGTCGACATCGTCCCGCCCGCGGCCATCCTCTATGCGCAGGGGTCGGGTGGGGTGCTGGCGCGCAGCCTGCAGCGTGGCGGCTGGCGCCTGGAGGCGGTTCCCGCGGCGCGCCTGGACGCGCATGCCGACGCCCTGGAGGCCTACCAGGCGGTGGTCCTCGACGACGTGGCGGTCAGCGACGCCGGGCCGCGGTTCTGGCAGGCGCTGGTGGCCGCCGTGCAGGAGCGCGGCCTGGGCCTCATGGTGCTGGGTGGCGAGCGTGCGTTTGCGCGCGGTGGTTACCGAGGCTCGGCGCTCGAGGCCATCCTGCCGGTGACCTCGGAGCCCGCAGCGCTGGATCAGCCGCTGAGCGTCGTCTTCGCCGTCGACAAGTCCGGCAGCATGGGCCAGGGCAGCGGCGGGGTCGACCGCTTTGCGCTGGCACAGCGCGCGGTGGTCGAGACCGCGCGCGGCCTCACGCCGCGCGATGCGCTGGGCCTCATGGTCTTCGACGTGGCGCCGCGGGTGCTCGTCCCGCTCGGTCCGGCGGCGGGCGGGATGTTGGCGCTGGAGCGCGACTGGAAGGCGACGCCGGGCGGTGGCACGCGCCTGGCACCGGCGCTGGCCGAGGCGATCGGGGAGCTCGAGCGCGCCGGGGCAGCGCGGCGCATGCTCGTCCTCGTCACCGACGGCTTCGTCGAGGGCGCTCCGCTCACCGACCTGCGCGCGCGGCTGGAGCGCGCGCGCATCGAGACGATTGCCCTGGCCGTGGGGCCGCAGGCCGATGCCGCCGCGCTGCAGCGTTTCCTCGGCGCGCAGGGCCTGGTGCTGCGCGTGAACGAGGCCGCCGAGTTGCCGCAGGTGATGCGCGCGGGGCTCGAGCGCCGCCGCGCGCGCGTCGCGCGTGGCACGATCGCCGTGGAGCAGGCCCAGGCGCTGCCCTTTGCGCCCGCCCGGCTGCAGGGCTGGCCCACGGTGGCGGCGCATGCGGTGACGCGCGCGCGCGCCGCGGCCACGGTGGCGGTGCAGAGCGCACAAGGCGAACCGCTGATCGCGTACCAGGGCGCGGGGCGCGGCCGCGTCGTTGCCGTCACCTGCGGGCTCGGGCGCTGGACCCCGCAATGGCCGGCCTGGCGCGAGTGGCCGCGGCTGGCCGGTGGCCTGACCGAGTGGGTCGCTGGCGCTGGCGACGTGCGGGGGTTGGCGGTGTCTGACCTGCCGGGCGCGTTGCGCGTCGAGGCCGATGTGCCAGCACAGGCGTCGCCAGGCATGCCCGCTGCGGGCCGCGTGGCCGTCGCCGTGAACACGCCTGCGGCGCAGTCCTACAGCCTGGCTGCGGAGCCGCTGGCCCCGGGTCGGGTGGGGGCGGCCTTGCCCGATGCGGGGCCCGGCTTGTATACCTTGCTCGTCACCACGGCGCAGGGCAGCGAGCGGCGCCTGCATCTGCGGCGCCAGCGCGCCGAGAGCCAGGGCTGGGGCACGAGCCCGGACCTGGCGGCCTGGCGCGGCGCCGGGCTCACGCGTGACTGGGACCCGCGCTGGCTGAGCCGAGACGAAGGCGCGCCGCCGGTGCGCCGCCCGCTCGACCGCTCGCTGCTGGCGCTGGGCCTGGCGCTCTTTCTCGCCGGGGTGCTGGTCGACCGCACGCGGCTCGGTGCGGGTGGGCTCACCCGGGTGCTGCAACGCTGGCGCCGGCGGTGAGTGCACCGCGCTGGCCGATGCGCTCGTGTGCGGCGCCGATGAAGGGCATGCGCGTGCGGACTGTCACGGCGCTGCGCCCCCTACCCCCGAGTTGAAGCGTACGAAAGCCCGGAGGCGACCGCTAAACTCAAGCACAGGTATGGAGCCGGGCAGCGGCCTGGTGTTTCGCTTCGCATCCCAGCGCGGTTGCCCGAATGGCGGCCGCGGGATGCGCCGCCGGGCCTGCGCACGCCGCCCACTGCCTGCATGAGCCAAACGTGTTGACACACCTGCGAGTCCCGAAGTGACGCCAACCCTCGTGCTCAACGTCGTGGGGCTCACGCCCGCGCTGCTCGCGCATGCGCCGCAGCTGCGCGCGCTGGCGCAGGCCGGCGCGGTGCGCCCCCTGGCCACCGTGCTGCCGGCCGTCACCACCACGGTGCAGTCGACCATGCTCACGGGCGCGCCGCCGCGTGAGCACGGCATCGTCGCCAACGGCTGGTACTTCCGCGACCTCTCGGAGATCTGGCTGTGGCGTCAGTCCAACCGCCTGGTGCAAGGCGAGAAGGTGTGGGAGGCGGCGAAGCGGCGCGACCCGAACTTCAGCTGCGCACAACTTTTCTGGTGGTACAACATGTACGCCAGCGTGGACTACGCCGTCACGCCGCGTCCCATGTACCTGGCCGACGGCCGCAAGCTGCCCGACATCCACACGCACCCGGCGTCGCTGCGCGACGAACTGCAGGACGCGCTGGGCGAGTTTCCGCTCTTCAGGTTCTGGGGACCCGGCGCCGACATTGCCTCCAGCCGCTGGATCGCGCAAAGCGCGCTGCATGTGCTGCATCACCAGCGGCCCACGCTGACCATGGTCTACCTGCCGCACCTGGACTACGACCTGCAGCGTTTCGGTCCGAACCACCCGGGCATCCCGGCGCAGGTGGCGGCGGTGGATGCGCTGTGCGCGCCGCTCATCGCCAAGGCGCGCGAGCTCGGCGCGCACGTGGTCGTGCTGTCCGAGTACGGCATCACCGAGGTCTCGCGCCCGGTGCACGTGAACCGCGCGCTGCGCCAGGCCGGTTGGCTCAAGGTGCGCGTCGAGCGCGGCCGCGAGCAACTCGATGCCGGCGCCTCGGACGCGTTCGCCGTGGCGGACCACCAGATCGCCCATGTGTATGTCGCGCGGCCGGAGCTGCTGCCCGAGGTGGCGGCGTGCCTGAAGGCCCTGCCTGGCGTGGAGACGGTGCTCGACGAAGCCGGCAAGCGCGCGGCCGGGCTGGACCATGCGCGCTCGGGCGAACTCGTCGCCGTGGCCCAGGCCGACAGCTGGTTCACCTACTACCACTTCCTCGACGACGAGCGCGCACCCGACTTCGCGCGCACGGTGGACATCCACCGCAAGCCCGGCTACGACCCGGTCGAGTTGTTCATCGACCCCAAGATACGGTTTCCGAAGCTCGCCGTGGCGTCGCGGCTGGCACGCAAGGCGCTGGGGATGCGCTACCTGATGGACGTCATCGGCCTGGATGCGACGGTGGTGCGCGGCTCGCACGGCCGCCCCACCGACCGACCCGAGGACGGCCCGCTGTTCATCACCACGGCGCCGGGGCTGCTCGCCGACGGGCCGGTGCCGGCCGCGGCGGTGAAGCAGTTGCTGCTCGACCACCTCTTCGAGGGCGCCGCATGAACCCACGACACCCGGCATGGCGAAAGGGCAGGGCATGACCCCCGAGACGGTTTTGCAGCATTGGCTGGACCGGCGCCTGGGCGCCGCCGGCGCCCAGTGGTTGCGCGAGTGCGTGGCGAGCCTGGCGGGCGGGGGCACGGATCGCGACCTCTTTCGCAGCGTGAGCCTGGTGGCGCGCAAGCTAGGCAAGGCGCCGCTGGAGCTCGACATGGCCGAGATCGCCATGGCCGAGGACGCGCGGCCGGGCTGGGACCCCTCGCCGCTGACGGTCGACGAGGCTGCGCGCGTCCGCTTGCTGCTCGCTGCCGAATCCGACAGCGACCACGACAGCGACACCTTCGTGCGCCGCCTCGACCAGCTCTGCGCCACCGCCGACGTCGACGAGCTGGTGGCGTTCTACCGCGGCCTGCCGCTCTACCCGGATGCGCCGCGGCACCGCCTGCGTGCGGCCGAGGGCGTGCGCACGAACATGCGCGTGGTCTTCGAGGCGGTGGCCCTGCACAACCCCTATGCGGCCGAGCAGCTGCCTGAAGAGGCCTGGAACCAGATGGTGCTCAAGGCGCTGTTCGTGGGCAGCCTGCTGTGGCCCATCGTCGGCCTGGACCGCCGCGCCAACGCCACGCTGGCGCGCATGCTCGGCGACTACGCGCACGAGCGCTGGTCGGCCGGCCGGCCGGTGAGCCCGGAGCTGTGGCGCTGCGTGGGGCCGTTCGCCAGCGGCGCCTTGCTCGCGGACCTGGCCCGCGTGCTCGACACGGGCACGCCCGCGGAGCGTGCCGCGGCCGTGCTGGCGCTGCGCCACGCTCCTGGCCCCGAGGCGCGCCGACTCCTCGACCACCATGCGGCCTTGCGGGATGCCGTGGCCGCGCATGATGTCGACTGGAAATCGGTGCTCGAATTCGAATTCAACTGACCGCAAGGAGAAGGCGCATGCGCTTCATCGACCCGCACATCCACATGTCGTCGCGCACCACGGACGACTACGAACGCATGAAGGCCGCCGGCATCGTGGCCGTCATCGAACCGGCCTTCTGGCTCGGCCAGCCGCGCACGAACATCGGCAGCTACATCGACTACCTCTCGAGCATCGTCGGCTGGGAGCGCTTCCGCGCCTCGCAGTTCGGCATCCGCCACTACTGCACCATCGGCCTGAACAGCAAGGAGGCCAACAACGAGGCCCTGGCCGAAGCGGTGATGGACATCCTGCCGCGCTACCTGTCCAAGGAAGGCGTGGTGGCGGTGGGCGAGATCGGCTACGACGACGGCAGCGCGCTGGAGGACAAGTACTACCGCGCGCAGCTGGCGCTGGCGCTGGAGTTCGACATGTTGGTGATGGTGCACACGCCGCACCGCGACAAGAGGGCGGGCACCGTGCGCAGCATGGACGTTGCCGTCGAGATGGGCATGGCGCCGGGCCGCGTGGTCATCGACCACAACAACGAGGAAACCGTGCACGACGTGCTCGAGCGCGGCTTCTGGGCCGGCTTCACCCTGTATCCGAACACCAAGATGGGCAGCGAGCGCATGGTCGAGATCGTGCGCCAGTACGGCTCGGAGCGCATCATCGTCGACTCCAGCGCCGACTGGGGCGTGTCCGATCCGCTGGCCGTGCCGCGCACGGCGCAGCTCATGCTCGAGCGCGGCATCGCGCGCCAGGACGTCGAGGCCACCTGCTACGGCAACGCGCTGGCCGCCTACGGCCAGAGCGGCCAGATGCAGGAGTCGCACTGGCTGGCCGGCGAGATCGTCGACCAACGCGGCCTCTTCGAGGGCAACACCGTGCTGCGCGGGCAGGAGCCGCGCGTGGGCACGCTGCCCGAGAGCGCCCGGCCCGTCGCCGCCGTGGCGATCAAGTAGGGCGAGCCCAGCCCACCCGCACAGGAGTGCCGTTTCCGTGAGAGCCGAGATCATCACCGCACCGCACCGCAGCGAAAGGCGTTCCGCCGTCTACGAGCAGTCCTTCTCGGTGCACTACGACTTCGCCGTGTGGTTCACCGAGCACCTCTTCGCGCTCGACAACCTGGTCTTCCGCGACACCCTGCTGCGCCGTGAACCGGGCAAGCGCCATCGCTTCGCCGCCTTCATCGACGCCGAGGTGGCGGCGGCGTTCCCTGCGCTGGCCGACGACATCGAGGCCTATGCGCGGCAGCATGGCCAGGCGATGGAGATCCTGGCCCACCCCGACACCGTTCCCGGCGGCGAGCAGGTGAAGAACGACCCGGCCTTGCTCACGCAGCTGCAGCGCCGGCTGGTGGCGCTGGGCCTGGACCGGCATTCCTTCGTCGTCGGCATCGGCGGCGGCGCGTTCCTCGACCTCATCGGCTATGCTGCCTCGACCACGCACCGTGGCGTGCGCCACATCCGCGTGCCCACCACGGTGCTGGCACAGAACGACTCCGGCGTGGGGGTGAAGAACGGCGTCAACGCCTTCGGCGTGAAGAACCTGCTGGGCAGCTTCGCGCCGCCCTTCGCAGTGCTCAACGACTCCGCTTTCCTGCACACGCTGCAGCCGCGCGACAAGATCGCCGGCGTGGCCGAGGCGGTGAAGGTGGCGCTCATCCGCGACCGCGAGTTCTTCGAGTGGATGGAGGCCAGTGCCGCGGCGCTGCGCGCCTGCGACGCCGCCGCCATGGGCCACATGATCCGCCGCTGCGCCGAGCTGCACATGCACCAGATCGCGCACGGTGGCGACCCCTTCGAGACCGGCAGCGCGCGCCCGCTGGACTACGGCCACTGGTCCGCCCACCGCCTGGAGGCGCTCACCGACCACGAGCTGCGCCACGGCGAGGCGGTGGCCATCGGCCTGGCGCTGGACGCGCGTTACTCGGTGCAGGCGCGCATGCTCCCTGCGGGCGGCGAAGAGCGCGTGTGCGCCCTGCTCGAGCGCCTGGGCTTCGACCTCTGGCACCCGGCGCTCGAAGCCCGCGATGCCGACGGCCAGTGGCTGCTGCTGCGCGGGCTCAAGGAGTTCCGCGAGCACCTTGGCGGCGAGCTCACCATCACGCTGCTGCGCGACATCGGCGTGGGCGAAGAGGTCCACGAGATGGACACCGACGCGATCCTGCGTGCGCTGGCGTGGCTGCGGCAGCGGGAGCAGGGCGTGTGAACCTGGGCGGCGGCGTCCACCTCACCTACTGCAGCAACATCCACCCCGGCGAGTCCTGGGCCGAGGTGCGCGCCAATGTCGAAAGACACATGCTCGCCGTGCGCGAGCGCGTGCACCCCGCGGGCGACTTCGGCCTCGGCCTGCGCCTGTCGGCACGGGCGGCGGCGGAATTGTCCGCGCCCGCGGTGCTGGCGGAGTTCCGCGCCTTCCTCGCGCGCCATCGCCTCTACGTCTTCACCCTCAACGGCTTCCCCTACGGCAGCTTCCACGGCCAGCGCGTGAAGGAAGGCGTGTACCTGCCCGACTGGCGCGACCCCGAGCGGCTGCGCTACACCGACCAGCTGGCCGATCTGCTGGCGGCGCTGCTGCCCGCCGACCCGGCGCTCGAGGGCAGCGTGAGCAGCGTGCCCGGCGCCTTCAAGCCCGCGCTGGGCGGGACTGGCGACGTGGCGCTCATGGTCGAGCACCTGCTGCGCCACGTGGCGCACCTGGTGGGCTTGCGCGCGCGCACGGGGCGGGTGGTGACCCTGGCGCTGGAGCCCGAACCGCACTGCTTCCTGGAGACCATCGCCGAGCTCGTCGAGTTCTTCGCGCACGAGCTGCACGGCCCCGCCGCCGTGCGCCGATTGATGCATCTCACCGCCCTGGACCGCGACGCGGCCGCGCGCGCCCTGCACGAGCACCTCGGCGTGTGCCTGGACCTGTGCCACGCCGCGGTGGAGTTCGAGGAACCCGCCGAAGGCATCCGCCGGCTCGCCGAGGCAGGCATTCGCGTGCTCAAGATGCAGATCAGCGCCGGCCTGCACCTGCCCACGCTGGATGCCCCGGCGCTGCAGGCGCTGCGGCGCTTCGACGATGCGGTGTACCTGCATCAGGTGGTGCAGCGCGGGCCGGGGGGTGGGCTGGCGCGCTTTGCCGACCTGCCCGCGGCCCTGGCGGCGCTGCCGGCCGACACCCGGGGGCTGGAGTGGCGCGTGCACTTCCATGTGCCGATCTTCCTCGAACGCCTGGCGCCCTTCCTCTCGACGCAGTCCTTCATCCGCGAGGTGCTGGCCCTGCACCGCGTGCAGCCGGTGTCGGCGCACCTGGAGGTCGAGACCTACACTTGGGAGGTGCTGCCCGAGCCCCATCGCCATGGTGCAGTGGACGAGGCGGTGGCGCGCGAACTGGATTGGGTACGAACGGAACTCGCCCCTTGAACCTCACGCTTGCCCTGCGGCTCGGACGCATCTCCAACCTGCCCACCGTCTGGAGCAACGTCCTCGTGGGCGCCTTGCTCGCCGGCGGCGGCCTGGCCGATGTGCGGTTGCCCCTGCTGATGCTCGCACTGTCGCTGTTCTACGTGGGGGGGATGTTCCTCAACGACGCCTTCGACCGCGAGTTCGACGCCCGGCATCGCCCGGAGCGGCCGATTCCTTCGGGCCAGGTCTCGGCGCAGCAGGTCTTCGTCATCGGCTTCGGATTGCTGGCGCTGGGGCTGGCGGGCGTGGCCGTGGCCAGCCGCGCCGCGGACGGCCTGCCCGCCTGGCGCGCGCTGGCGTCGGGCGCGGCTCTGGCCGCGGCCATCGTCTACTACAACGCACACCACAAGGGCAACCCGCTGAGCCCGCTGGTGATGGGTCTTTGTCGCGTGCTGGTGGTGCTCACGGCAGCGTTCAGTGTGAGCGTGGCGCTGCCGACCGCGGTGGTCCTCGCGGCGATCGCCCTGCTGTGCCACCTCATCGGCCTCACCTACGTCGCCAAGCAGGAACACCTGGGCCGCGTCGGCAGCCTGTGGCCGCTCGGTTTCCTGGCGCTGCCGGGTGTGTACGGCTTTGCGCTGGCGATGCACAGTCCGGTGGTCTGGGCCTGGCTCGCGCTCTACGAGGCGGTGGTGATCTTCGCGCTCGGCCTGCTGCGGCGTCGCGCGCGGGGCGATGTGCCGCGCGCCGTGGTCATGCTCATCGCCGGCATGTCGGTGCTCGACGGCATCGTGCTCGCGGGCGCTGGGCAGATCCTGCCGGCGGCGCTGGCGGTGGGGGCCTTCGTGCTTACGCTGGCGCTGCAGCGCTGGGTCGCGGGCACCTGAGGCGCAGCATGGCCGTGGACGACCTGCGCGAGGAACTGCACGAGGACGCGGCAGCGCCCGCCGTGGCCGCCATCGTGCACGACGGGCACAGCGACGTCGATGCCCTGCTCGACACCTTTGCCCGCGCCCAGCGCGCCGCGGGGCGCGAGGTGCGCGGCCTGCTCATGACGCACCGCGAGCGCGGCGCGGGCTGCCAGGACGACCTCGTGCTCACCGACATCGCCAGCGGCGACGAGTACCTCGTCTCGCAGCGCCTGGGCACGGACTCGCGGGCGTGCAAGGCCGACCCGCAGGGCTTCGCGCGCGCCAGCCGGGTGCTGCGCGACGCCGCGCAGGGCCGGCCGGACCTCGTCGTGTGCAACCGCTTCGGTTCGCTGGAGGCGGAGAATGGCGGCTTCGTCGCCGAACTGCTGACGCTGCTGGAGCGCGGGATTCCCGTGCTCATCGTGGTGGCGCCGCGCCACCTGCAGGCCTGGCAGCGCTTCGTCGGCGAAGCCCCGCAGTTGCCCGTGGAGCCCGCGGCCTGGGCCGCGTGGCTCGACGAGGTGCTGCGCCAGCGCGCCCGAGCTTGAGCCGCCTGCCGCGCGTGGCTTGCGCTACGGCGAGGTCGCCGCCGCACCGTCAGGGGCGGGCTGCGGGGAGCTCGGGCAACGAGGCCCAGGCCTTCAGCGCGCGCATCAGGGGCCGCTTCTTCGACTGGTGCGTGGCCATGCGGCGCAGGATGTCGTCGAGCGTGCGCATCGCATCGAGGATATGCGGGCCCTTGTTCAGCATGACGCATTCGGCGCGCTCGGACATCGCCGCATCGGTGATCTCGGCGCGCGAGGGCAGGCCGGTCTTGGCCAGGGTCTCGAGCACCTGCGTGGCCCAGATGACGGGCACATGCGCGGCCTCGCAGGCCCAGAGGATCTCCTCCTGGACCTCCGCCAGGCGCTCGTAGCCGACTTCCACCGCCAGGTCGCCGCGCGCGATCATCACCCCCGTGGCCGGGCTGGCGAGAGCCGCCATGAGCATCTCGGGCAGGTGCTCGAAACCGCGCCGCGTCTCGATCTTCAGCACCATGCCGAGGTGGCCCGCACCCAGTTCCACGAGCCGGCGCCGCAGCTCGCGCACGTCGGCCGCCGACTGGGCGAAGGACAGGCCGACCATGTCCGCGCACGCGGCGACGGCCTGCAAGTCCTCGAGGTCCTGGGTGCTCAGGGCGGGCAGCTCGAGCTTCGTGTCGGGCAGGTTGATGCCCTTGTCGGCGAGCAGCCGCTCGCCGGCCTCGCGCGCATGCGTGATGTCGATCTCCAGCCGCGTCGCCGTGCGGCGCCGCACGACGCCGCCGATGCGGCCATCGTCGAAGCAGATGCGCTCGCCCTTGCGCGCATGCGCCAGCGCCTCGGGCAGGGTGCAGGCGATCGTCGCCGGCACGCTGCGCCTGCCCTTGGCGGGTGCCAGCGGCCCGTGGCCCAGGCCCTCGCGCACCAGGTGCAGGCGGTCGCCGCGGTGCAGCACCAGGGCGCCCGGGCGCACCGGAAGGTCGTGCACCCGCGTCACGGCCGCCGGCGCGGCCTTGCGCGGCAGGCCGAGCAGCGTGTCGGTGGTGATGTAGACGGAGCGCTTGCACTCGACGAGGACACCCTCGCCGGCGCACACCACCACGGTGAGGCGGCGCCTGGAGCCGCGCGCATCGACGAGCTCGATGCGCGCGCCCGCCTCGAGCGCGGCCAGCCAGGTGGCGTCGACGCCGATGGCGAGCTCGGCGCCCTCGACCGCGCCCGGCGAGCCCGCCGGGCGCAGCCCGAGCCGCCCCGGCTGCGTGACCCGGCCGAGCTCGTCCTTGGCGGGCTTGATCTTCGCCACGTCCTGGGTGCCGGCGACCGGGCCGGTGCGCAGCTTGGGCCCGCCCAGGTCCATGAGGATGCGCACCGGCCGGCCCGCGGCGCGTGCGGCGCGGCGCACGTTGGCGCTCATGGCGCGCCAGGCGTCGGCCGCGTCGTGCGCGCAGTTGATGCGCGCCACGTCCATGCCCGCGGTGACGAGGTCGTCGACGAGCCGCTCGTCCACGGCCGCCTGGCTGGGCAAGGTGACCATGACGCGCACGCGGCGCTCCGCCGGCGCGCGGCCGAAAAGCGCCGCGGCATGCGCCTCGAGCAGGGCGGGCCCGCGCCGCGAGCCGGCGGGCTCGTCCTCGGACAAGGCCTTCCAGGGGCGGCCGACGAGGCGGTGCAGGATGCCCAGCACCTTGTCGAGGTTGGCCATCACGTGGGTCTCGGCACGGCCCAGCGACGACAAACCCAGTCGCGCCAGGCGCTCCTGCAACTGGCGCAGGTCGGCGCGGCGCAAGGCCAGGTAATGCGCCAGGTTGACGGCGCTGGCCGCATGCGATGGGGCGACCTCGTGCAGCCACTCGGCGGCGCGGGCTTCGCCCAGGCGCATCGACTCGCGGATCTCCCACAGCTCCTGGATCAAGGCCTCGCAGACGGCAAGGTCCCAGGTGGGGTCGGCGCCGGACGCCGGGCGGGTGGGTTTCACCTCGCCGTTACGCCGGCCACTTCACGCTGCGCGGCAGTATCCCGCACGGCCATGACACCTCGTGGCGTTGCATGCTGAGCCCGCTCAGTTGAGTTCGCCCCAGCCCGTGGGCAGGCGCCGGTAGCAGCCCCTGGAGTCCAGTTCTTCCGCATCCACGGACTGGGCCGTGCTCTCGATGGGATCGCCGCGGAAGAGGTCGAGGATCGTCTGGCGGGGGGCCTTGCAGGGCGCCACACGGGCGCACTCGAAGCCGTGCTCGAAGATGTAGAAGCTGTAGACCGTGATCTTGGTCTGGAGGTCCATGGGCAAGGCTCTCGCTGGATGTTCTCGATTCAGTCCAGATTCAGTCTAGCGCGCCGGAGCGCGGATTTCGATGACAGTCCGGGCGCGGCAGTCGGGCGCCTGAAGGCCCCCGCACCGGCCGATAAACGGTATAAACTGTATACATTGTTCAACTTCCGAGGTCTCCCATGGTCAGCGCACGCACCCCACGCAAGACTCCACGCAAGACCCCCGCGCGCCCCGCCGATGCCGGCGCCAAGGCCCCGGTGAAGCGCGCCGCACCGGCCAAGCGCGCGGCCTCCCCGCGGCGGCCCGTGCGTGCGCCGGCTGATGCCGCTGCGCCATCCGTGGCCGCCGCGCCGCTGGCGCCGCCGGCGCCGGTCGAAGCCAAGCCGCACCGCGACAAGCTCGTGCGCGACAGTTTCACCATGCCGGCCTCGGAGTACGCGCTCATCGGCCAACTCAAGCACCGCGCGGTGGAGCTGGCGCGCCCGGCGAAGAAGAGCGAGCTGTTGCGTGCCGGGTTGAAGCTGCTCGCGGCCGCGGCCGACGCGGCGCTGCTGGCGGCGCTGCAGGCCACGCCGACGATCAAGACGGGCCGGCCGAAAGCCGGCAAGCCCGCCGACGATGCCGCCGTGGCCGGCAAGGGCAAGAAACGCGACGGCAAGAAGGACTGAAGGCACGGCGCTGGGTCTGCCGGACGGCGTCGATGCGAGCTGTTCGCCCTTCGCGGCACGGGCCCATGACCGAACTCGAACTCAAGTTCTCGCTCGACGCGCAGGCCCTGGTCTCGCTGCGCGAGGCCCTGCGCGCGCGCGGGGCGCGGCGGGTGAGGCTCGCCGCGCGCTACTTCGACACTGCTGACGCACGGCTGGCCGAGCGCGGCATCTCGCTGCGCCTGCGGCGCGAGGGTGGCGTGTGGCGGCAGACGCTCAAGGCCACCGGCGCGAGCCGCGTGCAGCGCTTCGAGCACGAGGTGCCGGTGCGCACCGCGCCGGGCCAGGTTCCTGCCCTGGACTTGGAACGCCATGCCGACGCCCAGGCCCAGGCGCTGCTGCGCGCCGCCCTGGGCGGGACTGCGCCGCGCGCGCTGGTCGAGCGCTTCGTGGTGGAGGTCGATCGCCTGCGCCTCGAACTGTGCACCGAGGCGGGCAGCCGCATCGAGATCGCCCTGGACACCGGGCAGGTGCTCGCCGCGGGGCGGCGCACGCCGATTGCGGAGCTCGAACTCGAGCTCAAGGCCGGGCCGGTCGAGGGCCTCTTCGACCTGGCGCAGGCCTGGGCGGCGCACGGCGGCCTGTGCCTGAGCACGCAGACCAAGTCGCAGCGTGGCGAACACGCGCTCAGCGGCCAGGCACCCTGCGCCGTGCGCGCCCCGCCGCTGGTGCTGTCTGCGGCGGCCGACGGCCCCGCCCTGTGGCGCCAGGTGCTGCGCGCGGTGCTCGACCCCGTGCTCGCCCATGCCGGCGCGCTGGCCGAGGGCGACACCGATGCCGAGCGCGTGCATCAGCTGCGCGTGGGCCTGCGGCGCCTGCGCACGGCCTTGCGCGAACTGGCGGCGCTGGGGCCGGCCATCGCCCCGGCCTGGACGGCGGCGCTGAGCGAGGCCTTCGCCCGGCTCGGCGACTACCGCGACGAGGAGTCCATGGTGCGCGTGGTGGGCCCGCTGCTGCAGGCCGCGGCCCTGGTGGTGCCGCGCCGCGACCCGCCCGATGCCGCGCAGGTCGTCCTGGCCGTGCGTGCGCCGGCCTTCCAGGCGGCGCTCGTCGCCCTGCTTGGGCTGGCGCATGCCGATGGCGCGCCATCGGTGGGCCTCGCGGCCGGCGCCACGCGCAAGCACCTGGCGGCGCGGCTGGAGCGGCTGCACCGGCGCGTGGCCGACGCCGGCCAGCGCTTCCGTCACCTGAGCCTGGCGCGCCAGCACCGTGTGCGCAAGCAGCTCAAGCGGCTGCGCTACCTGGCCGAGTTCGTGCGATCGCTCTGGCCGGCGCGGGCGGTGGAGCGCTACCTGGGCCCGTTGCAGCCGGCGCAGGACGCACTGGGTGCGCACAACGACCTGGCCGTGGCCGCGCAGCGCTTCACCCAGCAAGGCTGCGGCGACACCGACGCCGCCGCAGCCGCGCAATTCCTGCACGGGCAGCTGGCGCTGAGCGCGCGCCGCGGGCAGCGCGCGCTGCGCGGGGTGGGCCGCGCGCCGCGCTTCTGGGGCTGAGCGCTTGTGAAGCATTCCGCCGCACCCGCTCGTGCGCCCGAAACGGCGCCGCTCGTCGTTGCAAATGCTCGCCGTAGCCCGGGCTACGGCTGTGCTTTGCGCCTCGATCGACACCGTTTCGGACACCCGCTCGGGCGCGCCGGAACACTTCACAAGCTCTGAGGGTCCGCCGCTTGTCATCCAAACGTCGCCGGGCCGTCACACGCCCGGCACGGCGGCGCGCTGCAATCGCGCCAGCCCGCACACCCATCGATGCCGCCCGGTTTCCACCTCCTGATCGCGGCCCAGTTCTTCTCCGCGCTGTCCGACAACGCCTTGCTCATCGTGGCCATCGCCATGCTGCAGCACGACGGCCTGCCGGGGTGGTGGGCGCCCCTGCTCAAGTTCAGTCTGAGCATCGCCTACGTCGTGCTGGCGCCATTCGTCGGCGCGCTCGCCGACGGCTTCGTCAAGGCGCGGCTGATGATGGCGATGAATGCGCTGAAGGTGCTGGGCGTGGCGCTGCTGCTCGCGGGCGGCAACCCGCTGCTGGCGTTCGCCGTCATCGGCGTCGGCGCCGCAGCCTACGCGCCGGCCAAGTACGGACTGGTCACCGAGATGGTGGCGCCGCGGCTGCTCGTGCGTGCCAACGGCTGGATCGAGATCTCCACGGTCTGCGCCGTGCTCCTTGGTGCCGGCCTGGGCGGCGTGCTCGTCGGCCCGCTGGCCACGGAGTGGGTGCTGCGCCAGTGGCCGGAGGTGGCGCCCTTGCGCGCGGGCGCGGCGCTGCTGCTGGCGGGCTATGCGCTGGCGGCGCTGCTCAACCTGGGCATCCCCGACAGCGGCGTGCGCTACCGCCGCGCACACAAGGCGCCGCGCGCCCTGTGGCGCGCGTTCTGGCGCGCCCAGCGCGTGCTCTGGGCCGACGCCGAGGGCGGGTTGTCGATGACCGTGACGACGCTGTTCTGGGGCGCGGCGGCGGTGTTGCAGTTCGCGGTGCTGCGCTGGTCGGTCGATTGGCTGGGCCTGAGCCTGGAGCGCGCGGCCTATCTGCAGGCGGCCGTGGCGCTGGGCATCGTTGCCGGGGCGGCGCTGGTGGGCGAGCGCGTGGCCCTGGCGCGCGCCGCGCGCGTGCTGCCGCTGGGGGTGGCGATGGGTGTGGCCGTGCCGCTGGTGGCCTGGGTGCAGGACTGGCCGCTGGCGCTGCCGCTGTTGCTGCTCGTCGGGGCGCTGGGCGGCGCGATGGTGGTGCCGCTGAACGCGCTGTTGCAGCATCGCGGCCACCAGCTTCTCACGGCGGGCCGCTCGATCGCGGTGCAGAACTTCAACGAGAACCTGAGCATGCTGGTGATGCTGGGCGTCTACGCCGGGCTGCTCGCATTGCAGGTCGACATCCGCGTCATCATGGCCGCGCTGGGCGCCTTCGTCGCGGCGGTGGTGGCCGCACTGGTGTGGCGCGAGCGGCTGCGCCAGGTCGCGCTGGCACGCGCCGACACCTGCTGAAGCCCCGCGGCGGGCCCGGCCCGTTCCCGGCCCGCGCTCAGGCGGCCGGCAGGGCCCGCCGCCAGGCCGGCCTGGGCGCGGCGGCGTGGGCCGCCATCGCCGCGTCGTACTCCGCTTCCACGGCTTCGACGATGCGGCCCCAGTCGTGCTGCAGCGCGGTTTGCCGCGCCTGCCCACCCAGGGCACGCGTGTGCGGCAGGTCGCCGGCCAGGCGGCGCGCCCAGCGGCAGAAGTCGGCCTCGTCGCCCAGGCGGGCGAGCAGCCCGTTGTCGCCGTGGCGCAGCAGCTGGCCGGCGGCGGCGTGGTCGTAGGCCACCACCGCCAGCCCGCTGGCCATGGCCTCGGGCACCACGTTGCCGAAGGTCTCGGTGACGCTGGGGAAGAGGAACACGTCCGCCGACGCGTAGTGCGCCGCCAGATCCTCGCCGCGGCGCAGGCCGGCGAAGACGGCGTCGGGGCAGCACTGCATCAGCGCCTGGCGCTCGGGGCCGTCGCCCACCAGCACCAGGCGCATGCGCGGCTCCTCGGCGCGCATGGCCTGCACGGCCGCCACGACCGCGCCCAGGTTCTTCTCCGGCGCCAGCCGGCCGACGCACAGCGCCACGGTGGTGGCCGGGCCCGCGCCCCAGCCGGCGCGCAACACGTCGCTGCGCCGCGCGGGGTCGAAGAGCTGTGCATCGACGCCGCGCGAGACCACGCGCAGTCCCTTGAAGCCCGCGGCGGCGAGTTCGCTGCGCAGGTGCTCGGTGGGCACCATGGTGCAGGCGGTGCGGTTATGGAACTTGCGCAAGTAGGCCATGATGGGCGTGCGCAGCCAGGCCACGCCGTAGTGGCGGCTGTAGGCGTGGAAGTTGGTGCGGAAGTCGCTCACCATGGGCAGGCGCAGCTGCTGCGCAGCCTGCAGACCGGACCAGCCCAGCGGGCCCTCGGTGACGAGGTGCACCACGTCGGGCCGGCGTTCGCGCCACAGCCGCACCAGGGCGCGCCGCGAGGGCAGCCCCATCTTCAGCTGCGGGTAGCGCGGGATGGGCAGCCCGCGCATGAGCACCTCCTCGAACTGACCGTCGTCGCTGCCGCTGTCGGCACGGTCCTGCCGCGGCCGCACCAGCTGCAGCTCGTGGCCGCGCGCGCGCAGGCCACCGACGACACGGGCCAGCGAGGCGGCCACGCCGTTGACCTCGGGTGGGTAGGTTTCAGTCACCAGGGCGACGCGCAACGAGCGCCGCGACGGGGTGTAGTCGTCGACCACGAAGCAGTCCCCTGGTTGTGTGTCCATGGGCCCATGCTGGCGTGCCAGCGCAACAGTTCGATGACAGGCGGCACTGCCATCGTCCTGACACACCTCCGTCACGCCGAATTCATGCGCCGCGATGACGATGCGGTCACGCAGGCTCGTGCGCCAAGCCCGAGCCGGCGTTTCATCCATCCCCTGTCCATCCCAGGAGCCGCCCGGTGAACAAGTTCTTCAAATTGGTCGAAACGCTGCGCTGGGACGACCACCGCTACTACCACCAGTGCCGCATCAACCAGACGCTGCACCTCATCAGTGCGATCAGCTTCCTGGTGGCCTACGGCCTGCTCTTCGTCGACCCGGCCGCGGCCGGGCTGGTCGGCTGGCTGGTGGGCATGGTGACGCGCCAGTCGGGCCACATCTTCTTCGAGCCGCGCGGCTACGACCAGGTGAACCAGATCTCGTACGCCGGCAAGGAATCCATCAAGGTGGGCTACAGCATGCGGCGCAAGACCATCCTCATCGGCGTCTGGCTGTCACTGCCGGCGCTGCTGTACT
Source organism: Rubrivivax sp. (assembly GCA_020720385.1). Lineage (GTDB taxonomy): Bacteria > Pseudomonadota > Gammaproteobacteria > Burkholderiales > Burkholderiaceae_C > Rubrivivax. The sequence continues at coordinate 17,551 of DYOR01000008.1, read as the reverse complement.
TCGAGCGCAGCCTGTTCGGCCTCATCGAGCCCAGCACCGACCTGGCGGGCTTCGTGCATGACGTGGGCCTGATCTGGCTCGCCCTGGGCGTCGCCGGCCTGATCTTCCGCACCGTGCATCTGTTCTTCCTGCGCGGCCCGATCTGGGGCCTGGCCTGGGCGACGAAGATCCTCACCGACCCGTTCCACAACGTCGACATCTACTGGCGCTCGCCGCTGGCGCTGCTGCGTGGCCAGCGCTACGACCCCTTGCAGCCCGAAGGCGGGCACTCCGTCGAGGCCTGAGCACAGCCTGCCGGCCCCGCGCGGCCATAGCCCGGGGTCCGGCGGGCCGAAGCATGCGATCAGACCCCCAGACGCTCGCGCAGCATCTCGCGCAGCAGGCCGCGCTTGATCTGCGGGTTGGTGAGCGCTGTGTCGTGCCACCAGCCGTCGGCCTGCATCGCGGCCGCCGCGGCGACGAAGCGCCGGCACACGGCGTCGAAATCGGCCGCGGTGAAGTCGAGGCTGAAGATCAGCCGGCCGGTGCCCACCCACGACAGCGCCAGGCCCTGCTCGCGCAGGTAGAACTGGAGCATCCAGTTGTAGCGCGAGGGCTGCGTGTAGAGCACCGTCCACACGCTGCTCAGGTTGGCCACCTGCACCGGCACGCCGGCCTCGCGCAGGGCATGGTTGAGCTGCATGGCGCGGCGGTTCCACACGCCGTCGAGGTCGGCATACAGCGCCTGCACGGCCGGGCTCTGCAGCTTCTCCAGGAAGACCTGCATGGCACACATCACGTAGGGGTGCGAATTGAAGGTGCCGCGGGCGAAGCAGATGTCGGCGGGCCGCTCTTCGCGGTAGCGCTTCATCAGCGCGGCGCGGCCGCAGACCACGCCCACGGGCAGCCCGCCGCCCAGGGTCTTGCCGTAGGTGACCATGTCGGCACGCACGCCGAAGTACTCCTGCGCGCCACCCGGCGCCAGGCGAAAGCCCATGAACACCTCGTCGAAGATGAGCACGATGCCGCGCTCGCTGCACACCTGGCGCAGCTGCTGCAGCCACGCGGTGTAGGCCTCGCGGTCGAAATGCGCGCGCCGGGTGCTGTCGACCAGCGCGCTGTCCCCCGGCGCGCCGGCGTTGGGGTGCAGCGCCTGCAGCGGGTTGACGAGCACGCAGGCGATGTCGCGGCGCTGGCGCAGCACGTGCAGCGTGCGCTCGTCCATCTCCTTGAGCGTGTAGGTGTGCCCCGGCGGCAGCGGGTTGCCCGGGCCGGGCTGCACGTCCTCCCACCAGCCGTGGTAGGCGCCGGCGAAGCGCACCAGGTGCCTGCGCCGCGTGTGGTAGCGCGCCAGGCGCACGGCCTGCATCACCGCCTCGGTGCCGCTCATGTGGAAGCTCACCTCGTCCAGGCCGGAGATGCGGCGCAATTCGCCGACGTTCCAGGCCACGGCCGGGTGGTAGCTGCCGAGCACCAGGCCGAGCTCGGCGGCGCGCGCGCTGCCTTGCGCGATGCACTCCTTGTAGAAGTCGTGGCCGAAGACGTTCACGCCGTACGAGCCGGTGAGGTCGATGAGGCGCTGGCCGTCCAGGTCGGTGAGCGTGACGCCGTCGCTGCGCTGCACGAAGGCGCCGAGCTGGAGGCGCTGGCGCAGGTAGGGGCCGTACTGGAAGGGCACGCGATAGGCGCCGGTGAACTGCAGGTCGGAGATGCCCTCGCGCGCCTGCTGTGTCATGGCGATGGACTTGGCGTGCCGCGTGTTGAGCTCCCCGGCGAGGCGCGCAAAGCCCGCGCGGCGGCGCTCCTGCACCGCGGTCGGTGCGCCGTCGGAGCCGAAAAAGCGCGCTTCGTCGTAGGCATAGCCGGGCACCAGCGCGGCCACGCGCTTGGCCATGCGCGAGTGGCCGGTGAGCGACGGATGCTTGGCGCGCGACAGCGCCAGGCGGCGCGTCAGGCGCGGCCAGGCCAGGGCGAGCGCGGCGGCTGCGGCCAGGGCGGTGAGGGTCAGGGTGTCGGGCATGGCGCGTCCGGTGTGAGGGATGCGCCGGTGTATGGGTTCTCGTTGACAAGGTGATGAAATGCCGCCTTCCGTGCGTCTCCCCGTGACTGCTCAGTTGGCCGCCTGGCGCGACCGCCTGCTGCTGCAGGAGGATCTCAACTTCCTTCTCACCAACCGCGTGCCGCGCGCGGCGCTGACGCACTTCATGGGCTGGTTCAGCAAGATCCGCCATCCCTGGGTGTGCCGGGCCTCGATCGCCGTGTGGAAGCTCTTCACCGACCTCGACCTGAGCGAAGCCCGCCAGACGCGCTTCGCCAGCCTGCACGAGTGCTTCACGCGCCAGCTCAGGCCCGGCTCGCGCGTCGTCGACATGCGCCGCGACATGCTCGCCAGCCCCTGCGACGCCATCGTCGGCGAGTGCGGCGTGGTGGACGCGGGCAGCGTGCTGCAGGCCAAGGGCTACCCGTACCGCATCGATGAGCTCTTCGGCCAGGCCGAGCGCGCCGCCCCATTCGAAGGGGGGTGCTACGCCACGCTGCGCCTGACCTCGAGCATGTACCACCGCTTCCATGCGCCGCACGACGGACGCATCGAACACGTGAGCTACCTCAGCGGCGACACCTGGAACGTGAACCCGATCGCGCTCAGGCGCATCGAGCGGCTGTTCTGCCGCAACGAGCGCGCCGTGATCCGCATGACGCTGGCCGGCGGGCAGCCGCTGGCGCTGGTGCCGGTGGCGGCGATCCTGGTGGCGAGCATCCGGCTGCACTTCCTGAACGTGCTGCTGCACCTGCGCTGGCCGGGCCCGAGCGAGATGCCCTGCGACGCCCACGTCGACAAGGGCCAGGAACTGGGCTGGTTCGAGCACGGTTCGACGATCATCGTCTTCGCCCCGCCAGGATTCACGCTCGCGCCGGGCATCGCCAGCGGCCAGCGCATGCGCATGGGCCAGCCGCTGATGCGGCTGCCCGTGCCGGGTCCGGGGCCCAGGCTGGAGCGTCACGCGATCGTCACACGCCGGCCCGAGGATCGCGCGCCATGACCACCATCGACCTGATCTGGTTCAACGCCGGCGGCGGCCACCGTGCTGCGGCGCAGGCCCTCGAGCAGGTGATGCTCGCCCAGGGCCGGCCCTGGCACGCGCGCCGCGTCAACCTGAGCGAGGTGCTCGACCCCACGGGCGCGTTCAAGCGGCTCACGGGCATCGCGCCCGAGGATCTCTACAACAAGCGCCTGGCGAGCGGCTTCACCCTCGGGCTGACGCAGGAGCTCAAGTTGCTCCACGGCCTGATCCGCATGAGCCACCCGCGCCTGGTGCAGCGCCTGGCGCAGCACTGGAGCGCGACGCAGCCCGACCTGGTGGTCTCGCTGGTGCCCAACTTCAACCGCGCCCTGCACGACGCGCTGGCGCTGGCGCGGCCCGGCGCGCCCTTCGTCACCGTGCTCACCGACATGGCCGACCACCCGCCGAACTTCTGGATCCAGCCCGGGCTGGCGCAGCACGTGGTGTGCGGCACCGGGCACGCCGCGGCACAGGCATTGGCCGCAGGCGTGGAGGCGGCGCGTATCCACCGCGCCAGCGGCATGATCCTGCGGCCGGAGTTCTATTTCGGTGACGCCGGCGACCGCCGTGCCGAGCGCTTGGCGGCGGGCCTGGACGAGCACACGCCCACCGGGCTGGTGCTCTTCGGCGGCGCGGGCTCGCGGGTGATGAAGCGCATCGCCTTGCAACTGACCGACACGCCCCTGGTCCTGATGTGCGGCCGCAACGAAGCCCTGGCCATGGAGCTGCGCGCCCTGCCGCCGGGCCGCGCGCCGCGCGTGGTCGTGGGCCACACGCCGGATGTCGCGCGCTGGATGCGACTGGCGGACTTCTTCATCGGCAAGCCCGGGCCGGGCAGCCTGAGCGAGGCGGTGCAGCGGGGTTTGCCGGTGATCGTCACGCGCAACGCCTGGACCATGCCGCAGGAGCGCTGGAACACGCAGTGGGTGCAGCAGCAGGGCCTGGGCCTGGTGCTGCGCAGCTTTCGCGAGCTGCGCGGCGCGGTGGCCACGCTGACGGCGCGCCTGCCCGAGTTCCAGGCCGCCGTGGCGCGCATCGACAACCGCGCCCTGTTCGAGGTGCCCGAGATCCTCGATCGCATCCTCGGCCAGCAGCGCGCACAGGCCGGCGCGGCCGCTGCCATCGCCCTGGCCGCGTCATCCGCCTGACTCGCCACTGTCACGACAGCGTCGCGCTGGCGTTCCAACATGGCGCTCGCCATGCGACGCGACGAGCTCCCCGCAGCGCCCGAAGACGACGCCCCCGTGCCCCTGCGGCTGGCGGTGCGCACGGCGTGGATCTCCGATCTGCACCTGGGCACGCCGGGCTGCCAGGCGACAGCGCTGCTGGAATTCCTGCGCCACCTTGAGTGCGACACGCTGTACCTGGTGGGCGACATCATCGACGGCTGGCAGCTCAAGCGTCACTGGTACTGGCCGCAGGCGCACAACGACGTGGTGCAGAAGCTGCTGCGCAAGGCACGCAAGGGCACGCGGGTGATCTTCGTGCCCGGCAACCACGACGAGTTCGCACGCAAGTACCTCGGGCACACCTTCGGCGGGGTCGACGTGGTGCGCGAGCACATCCACCTCCTTGCCGATGGCCGCCGGCTGTGGGTCACGCACGGCGACCTCTACGACGGCGTGATCCAGTGCGCCAAGTGGCTGGCGTACCTGGGTGACTCGGCCTACGAATTCACGCTGCGCATGAACCGCCACCTGAACTCGCTGCGCGCGCGCCTGGGGCTGCCCTACTGGAGCCTGTCGCGCTACCTCAAGCTCAAGGTCAAGCGCGCGGTGAGCTATGTCAGCGATTTCGAGTCCGCCGTGGCCCGCGAGGCGCGTTCGCGCGGCGTGCACGGCGTGGTCTGCGGCCATATCCACCACGCCGAGATGCGCACCATCGACGGCGTGCTCTATTGCAACGACGGAGACTGGGTGGAGAGCCTCACCGCGCTCGTCGAACATGGCGACGGCCGGCTCGAGATCATCGACTGGGCCGAGCATCTGGCACGTGCCCGGCCGGCCGCGGTGGCGCTGCCGCAGCCGGTGGCGGGCTGAGCGTCACCGCTTTTTCATCGCTCCGTCGCCGGCGCGTCATACACGCACGAGAGCATGGGCGCATGACGACCCCGCAGCTTTCCTCCATGCGCACGCCCGCGGCCGCCGGCCCCTGGAGCGCCAGCCCGGCGCGCGAGCTCCCGACCGAAGCCCGGCTCGAAGCCGTCTGGGCGCGCCACGACGACGAGGTGCGCGCCGCGCAGGCGCTGCGCTGGCGCGTCTTCGCCGAGGAGATGGGCGCGCGGCTGAACCCGCTCCCGGGCAGCGCACCGGGGCTGGACGTGGACCTCTTCGACGCCCACTGCGAACACCTGCTCGTGCGCACCGTGGCCAGCGACGACACGCCGGCCCGCGTGGTGGGCACCTATCGCGTGCTCACCCCCGGCGCGGCGCGGGTCGCCGGCGGCCTGTACAGCGAAACCGAATTCGACCTCGTGCGTCTGCGCCACCTGCGGCCGCGCATGGCCGAGCTCGGGCGCTCGTGCACCGACCCGCAGTGGCGCACCGGCGGGGTCATCCTTACCCTGTGGAGCTCGCTGGGCCAGTTTCTGCAGCGCAACGCGCTGGACTGCGTCGTGGGCTGCGCCAGCGTCACCCTGCGCGACGGCGGCACCCTGGCCTCGAACCTGTGGCACCAGCTGCGCAAGACGCACCTCGCGCCCCCCGAACTGCACGTCCGCCCGCGCCTGCCGCTGCCCGTCGAGCCGCCGGCGTCGGCGCACCCGGTGGAGCCGCCACCGCTGATCAAGGGCTACCTGCGCTGCGGCGGGCGGGTTCTCGGCCCGCCGTCCTGGGACCCCGATTTCGGCACCGCCGACCTGCCGATGATGCTGCGCCTGGCAGACCTGCCGGAGACCTACCGCAGGCGCTTTCTCAGCGCCTGACGCGGCGCGGTCCCGGGCGAGCTCGCGTGCCCCCTGGGGTCGCGGCGCGCCGCCGTGAGGCCCGACGCCACGAACACCACGCCACTAACACGAGGCCCCCTCGCCGGGCGGCAAGGCCGGGCGCCGGGCCCGTCTTTGCCGCCTCAGCCCCTGCGCCTGCGCACCGCCTGCGCCAGCGCCTGCAACACCGGCGTCGTCTGCGCCCAGCCGATGCAGGCATCGGTGATCGACACGCCGTGGCGCAGCGCCTGGCCCGGCGTCAGCTCCTGCCGCCCTTCCTCGAGGTGGCTCTCGATCATCACGCCGATGATGCGGCGCTCGCCGCCGGCGATGCGCGCGGCGAGGTCCGCCGCGACCTCGATCTGGCGGCGGTGCTGCTTGGCGCTGTTGGCGTGCGAGACGTCGATCATCACCTGCTCGCGCAAGCCGGCCTCGCGCAGCACGGCGCAGGCGGCGTCGACGTCGGCGGCGCTGAAGTTGGGGCGCTTGCCGCCGCGCAGGATGGCGTGGCAGTCCTGGTTGCCGCGTGTCTCGAAGATGGCGGCCTGGCCCATCTTCGTCATGCCCATGAAGGCGTGCGGCGCGGCCGCGGCGACGATGGCATCGGCCGCCACCTTCACGCCGCCGTCGGTGCCGTTCTTGAAGCCCACCGGGCAGCTCAGCCCCGAGGCGAGCTGGCGGTGGCTCTGGCTCTCGGTGGTGCGCGCGCCGATGGCGCCCCAGGCGACGAGGTCGCTGATGAACTGCGGGCTGAGCAGGTCGAGGAACTCGGTGCCCACGGGCAGCCCGCTCTCGACGATCTGCAGCAGCAGGCGGCGCGCGCGCTCCAGCCCCTCGTTGATGGCGAAGCTGCCGTCCAGGTGCGGGTCGTTGATGTAGCCCTTCCAGCCCACCGTGGTGCGCGGCTTCTCGAAGTAGGTGCGCATGACCACCAGCAGCGCGTCGGCCAGGGGCTCGGCGGCGGCCTTGAGCAGCGCCGCGTACTCGAGCGCCTGCTCGTGGTCGTGGATCGAGCATGGGCCCACCACCACCAGCAGCCGGTCGTCGGCGCCCTGCAGCACGCGGGCGATGGCCTGGCGGCTGCGCTCGACCAGCGCCGGCGTGGCGTCCGAGCCGGGCAGCCGCTCCATGAGCAGCGCCGGCGTGATCAGCGGGCGCACCGCGTCGATGCGCGTGTCGTCGATGCGCGTGGTGTCGCGGGTGGTGTTGCGCTGGCCGATTTCGCGGTCGTGGCCGGGGTCGTCGAGGGGTTGCATGTCCGGCATTGTCGTGCGCCGGCGCTCAGCTCATCGGCGCCGCCGTGGACTCCGACTCGATCCGCCCCGACCGGTGCGCCGACGCGGCGGGGGCTGGGCGGTCGACGTAAATCGGCGACTTGAGTATCTTCGCCTGCTGCTTGGCGCGCGCCGCGGCGCTGGCGACGTCGGGGGCGGCACGGTAGGCACTCGGGGCTGAGGCGTGAACGGCGCCCATGTAAAGCGAAGTGAAGCCGAAGAAGCGTTTCACGCCGTGCCGGTCTTCGGCGCAGATGCCACCCGCCTGGCGTTCTTCTTCGCCGTACAACTGCACCGCTGCGGCGTTGAAGGTGTTGACCATGCGCTCGCAGCGTTGCAGCCAGTCGGCGCTCTGGAAGAGAACCACGAAGTCGTCGCCGCCCACGTGCCCGACGAAGTCGCACTGCGGGTCGCAAGCGCTCTGCAGCGTGGATGCCAGCAACTTGATGACCTCGTCGCCGCGCCAATATCCGAAGTGGTCGTTGAAGGGCTTGAAGTCGCTCAGGTCGGCGTAGCAGCAGACGAAGGTCGCACCGGCCGCGAGCAGCCGCTCGATGTGTTCGCTGATGGGGATGTTGCCGGGCAGCAACGTGAGCGGGTTGGCATGGCGCGCGGCCTCGATGCGGCTTTCAGTGACCTGCCGCACCAGCTGGTGACCCGTGCCCAGCCCGCGATAGCGGCCGTTCTCGGTGTAGATGAAGCCCTCGTTGAGGTAGCGCTGATCGGCCGACGTCAGGACCTGGATGAGATCGTTCACGTCGGCGCCCACGTCGATGCGGACCGGCGAGGTGTTGGCGAAGGCGATGCATGGCTTGCGGCCGTAGAGCTCCCTGAAGTAGGGCTTGGCATAGCGATTGAGGAACTGCTCGCGGCCCAGCAGTGCCACGGCAATGTCCCCGTCCACCAGGGCGATGGCGTGCAAGTCGGCGTGGTCGTCGAAGCGCGCCGCGATGTCGCAGTTGGTCGCGTCAGCCGGCGCCGGCTCGGCCTCGATGACATGGCACTTCATGAGCCGGCCCGGCGAGGAGGCGGTGCGCATGGTCGGCATCACCGAGACGCGTGCATCTTCCAGCACCGCGGCGGCGTGCGCGTCAGCCTTCTCGCGCGGAAGCGGTGCGGGACGGCCGAGGAAGTAGCCCTGCACCAGCGGCACGCCGAGGTCGCGCAAGACCCGCAGGTCCTCGCTTGTCTCCACGCCCTCGGCCACCAGGGTCGTGCCGAAGGTCTCGGCGATCTGCATCAGCGCGCGCAGGGTGCGCAGCCTCCTGGCGTGCTGCGAGATCTCGCGCGTGAAGTACTTGTCGATCTTCACGAAGTCCGGGCCCAGCTCCGACCACAGCCTGAGGCTCGAACGCCCATCCCCGAAGTCGTCCAGCGCGAAGCACATGCCCGCCGCCTGCACTTCCTGGGCCACCGCGATGAACCCGGGAATGTCGCTGACGTTCTCGTGCTCGGTGATCTCGAACACCACCCGTTGCGGTGGCACGCCGAAGTGGCGCATCGATGCGCCGATCACCGGCGCCAGGTACTTGCCGAAACAGCGTACCAGTGCCGTGGCGCTGATGTTCAAGAACAGGCGTCCGGGGGCATTGAGCGCGCTCCAACGCTCCAGGGCCAGAACGACACAGGCGACCTCGAAGTCCTGCAGCAGGCCCTCCCGGCGTGCCGCCGCAAACAGTGCATCCGGCATGCACAAGGGCATGTTCTGCGGACCCCGGACCAGTGCCTCGTGTGCGAACACCGCACCGCTCTCCAGCGAGACGATGGGCTGGAACCAGGGCGTCAATGAACGCTGGTGGAGCAGGCGGGACAGCGGGCCCTCGCGCGTCCCCGGATTGAAGTGCATCAGGTCGGATGCGACAGGAGCTGGTTGTGCAGGGTCCTTCATGGGTTCTCCGAGCTCTGGAAGTCGTGCGTCGACGGGGCCGGCCGGCGCTTGCCCGGCCGCGCCCGAGCGTGCCAGGCGGCCGGCGCCGCGACCCCGTCAATATGGGCCGGCCTGACCCTCGACGATGGGGGGAGAAGTGGCGCGAAGACTCAGCTTATCACGGGCATGTCATGCACCTGGTCCTGGCGGGGGCCGGCGCACCGCATCGTTGCAGACCACCCCAGGCGGGCCGCCGGGCGTGCCGCTCAGGGTGCGGCGTGGCGCGCCAGGCCGCCCGCGTCGAGGATGCGGATGTCGCGCTTGTCGACCTCGATCAGCCCCGCCGCCTCGAGCTCGTGGAGCACGCGCGAGAAGTACTCCGGGGTGATGCTCAGGCGCGAGGCCACGGTGGCCTTGCTCACCGGCAGCGACACGGTGAGGACTTCGCCCGGGCTGGCGTCGTCGGCGGCGTGCCCGCGCAGCAGGTAGCCGATGACGCGCTGCATGCCGCTGTCCAGGGCGTAGGTCTGCACATCGTGCACCAGCCCGTGCAGGCGGCGCGAGACGCCGGCGAGCATGCGCAGCGCGACGCGCGAATCGGCCTCGATCTCGGCGATCACCACCGCCTTGCCCACGGAGAGCAGCAGCGTCTCGCTGAGCGCCTGGGCGTTGAGGATGTAGGGGCGGTCGGTGAACATCAGCGCCTCGGCAAAGCTGTGCCCCGGCCCGATGAGCTCGATGACCTTTTCCTGCCCGCCGGGCGAGAGCGCGAAGAGTTTCACCTGCCCGGTGACGACGACGTGGAACTCCTGGCAGGGTTCGCCCACGCGGAAGATCGTCTCGCCGCGCGCCAGCCGGCGCAGCGCGCAGCCCGCGGCCAGCCGCTCGAGCTCGGGGCGGCCGAGGCCGCTGAAGACTGGCAGCGTGGCCAGGTAGCTTGGCAGGTCGAAAACGCGCGGTTCCAAGACAGGGGGCTCGCTCTGGGGCAAAGCCGCATTGTCGGGGCAAGGCAGGTTCATCGTGTGAGCCGGGAATACACCGTGGCCAGGCGGGTCGGCAGCATGGCCGGCCGCGGCACGTGGGCCCAGCCCTGGCGCCCGAAGAGGTGCGGCAGGTAGGCGTGCGCCTGCTCGTCGATGCTCAGGCAGAAAGGCAGCAGGCCCGCCTGGCGCGCCTGCATCACCGCGTGGCGCGTGTCCTCCAGGCCCCAGCGGCCCTCGTAGACGTCGATGTCGTTGGGCTTGCCATCGGTGAGGATGAGGAGCAGGCGCTGGCGCTCGCTGCGCTGGGCCAGGCGGCGGGTGGCCAGGCGCAGGGCGGCGCCCATGCGCGTGTAGTAGCCCGGCTTGATGGCGCCCACGCGCGCCTGCACGGCCCCCGCCCAGGGCTCGTCGAAGCCCTTCAGGTGCTGCATGCGCACCTGGCTGCGCCGCACCGAGCTGAAGCCGAGCATGGCGAAGGCGTCGCCGGTTCCGTGCAAGGCCTCGCCGAAGACGTACAGCGCGTCGCGGATGACGTCGATGACGCGCTGCTCGTCGTTGGCGTGCGCGTCGGTGGACAGCGACAGGTCGGCCAGCAGCAGGGTGGCCAGGCTGCGCTCGCCGCGCCCGCGGCGCGCAAACACGGGCGGTTCGCCGCTGCGCAGGGCAGCGCCGCTGCTGGCGTGGCGCACCCAGGCATCCAGGTCGATGGCCTCGCCGTCGGCGCAACCGCGCTGCCACTGCGGTGCCCCGCGCAGCACCTCGAGGCGCCGGCGCACGCGCCTTGCGGTGGCGCGCAGCGCGGCGCAGGGCAGGAAGGGCGCGCCCGGGGCGGCCACCAGGGTGGTGACGCGGCAATGGTCGGCGCGCAGGCACTGACGCTTCCAGTCCCATTCGGGCAGCGTCTCGCCCGGGCCCAGGGGCTGGTCGTCGGCGCTGGCGCTGGGCAGGTCGAGGTCGAACTTCACGCGCGAGGCCGGCGCCGCGCCGTCGCGGCTGAGGCTGAGCTGCTCCATGTCGTCGGCGGCGGCCGTGGCCTGGGGGTCGTTCTCGTCGTCGTGGCCGCGGTCCAGCGGCACGTGTTCGCTCCAGGTGTTGAGCGACTCGTAGCGCGAGGGCAGCAGCAGCGGCGCGCGGCCGCTGGGCGGCGCGGCGCGGCGCGTGCGCCGGCGCACCTCGCTGCTGGCGGCGCACGCCGTCTGGGCCTGGCGCGCCGCGGCCTCGCCGGCTTCTTCACCGCGCAGGGCGGCGGGGGGCAGCGCCTCGAGCCACAGCCACACCGGGGCGACGGCCTGCGGGTCGATGTCATCTGGCGCGGGCGCGCCGCGCAGCGCCGCCTGCACCACCGCCTCGGCCGCCGCGGCCTGGCCCTGCAGCCGCGCCAGCGCCGGCCGCTGCATCAGGTGGGCGTGCAGCAGCCGCTGCCAGCGCGGCCACAGGCCTGGGCAGCGCTCGAGTGCCGCCTGCGTGGCCGCTACGTTGCCGGCGATCCAGGGCCGGCCCGGCTCGTGCACCGCGGCCAGTGCCGCCAGCCACAGGTAGAGGTCGCGGTTGAGTGCGGCGTCGTCGAACACCGCCACCACCGGGGGCAGGGCGAGGGTGTCGCCGTCGAGCCGGGTGAGCGCCGCGCGCAGCCCGCTGCCGGCCAGGCGCTGCAGCCAGCCGCGCGGCCCGGCTATGCGCGCCGCCGCGGCCGGCACCACGCGCACGCCGCTGGCGCCCCCGGCGGCGCGAAAGAGCATTGCCACCGGCCGCTGCACTTGTGCCAGCGTCACCGCCTGGGCGGCGAACCCGGGCTCGGCGAGCCGGGTGACGAGGCGGTGCCAGCGCTCCCCGATCCACTCTTCCATGGGGCGCTCGCCTTCAGCCTTCGCGCCGCTGGCGCAGCGATTCGCGCAGCGCGTCCAGCCCGACCTTCCACTCCAGGTTGGGTGTGCGCTGCTGCGCGGCGTGCGAGGCCTCGCATTCGTCGACGCACTGGCCGCACTGCACGCAGGTGAACATGAGCCGCTTGACGCTGCGCGGCGGCAGCCGCATCGGACAGGCGTTGTCGCAGGCGTTGCCTTCGGGGTAGGCCGCCGTGCTGCAACTGCGGCAGTCGCGCGAGCGGCTACGGTCGAAGCTCACCACCAGCGCGCGCGGGTTGGCCATCCAGGCCAGGCTCTGGAAGAGGCCCGCGGCGCAGGCGTAGCGGCAGAACAGGTGGCGGGCGAAGGCGGCCTCGAGCGTGAAGATCGCGCTGAAGATGAGCAGGAAACGCGCCTGGTTGGGGGTGAGCGTGCCGTGCACCAGGTTGCCCCAGATCTGCGCCGGCGGCAGCAGGTAGCTGAGCAGGGTGATGGCCCAGAGGAAGCCGAAGAAGGCGCACGAGACGATGAACACCGGCCACCAGCGCCGCTGCGGCACGCGGCCCCCATGCGCGCTGGGCTGCGCGTCCCACAGGCTGAAGCGGCCGATGGCGCGGTGCAGCAGGTCGTTGAGCGCCTCGACCATGGTGAAGTGCGGGCACAGCCAGCCGCAGTACAGGCGCCCGTAGCGGTAGGCCACGATGAGCACGGTGACGATGACGGCGAATACCGGCAGGATGCCGCGCAGGATGATGCCCAGCGCCGCCTGGGTGGCGCTGGCCTCGCCGCGCAGGAAGGCGTCGATGCCCAGCGACCAGCGAAAACCCAGCACCCAGAGCTGCGTCTCGGTGAGGTCGAAGCGCAGCAGGTTCAGCGCCGGGGCGAGCAGGAAGAGCGCGAAGAAGGCGAACTGCAGCGTGCGCCGCAGGCGTTGCAGCCGGGCCTGCCGGCGCGGCGCGGTGGCCGGGTCCGCGCCCGGTGGCGTGCGTACCCCGAGCACGGCGCTGCCGGCGCGCTCACTGCGCATCGCCCACCACGGCATGCACCACGTCGGCCAGCGCCGCGGCGGTCTCGGCGTCGTCGGTGAGGGCGTCCACCACCGCGGCCTGGCAGGCCTGCGGCAGGGTCATCCCGGCCACGTGCAGCCGCGCGGCCATCACCAGCAGGCGCGTGCTGGCGGTCTCTTCCAGGTCGTGGTCGGTGAGCCGGCGCAGGGCCTGCGCGAGCTGCACGAGCCGTGCGGCGGTGGCCTCGCTGCACTGGCTCTCGGCCTGCACGATGCTGCGCTCCAGCGCGGCGGGCGGGTAGCCCAGCGTGAGCGCCACGAAGCGCTGGCGCGTGCTCGGCTTGAGGCCCTTGAGCAGGTTCTGGTAGCCCGGGTTGTAGGAGATGACGAGCATGAAGCCCGGTGCGGCGGGCAGCAGCTCGCCGGTGCGCTCCACCGGCAGCACGCGCCGGTCGTCGGCCAGCGGATGCAGCACCACCGTGGTGTCCTTGCGCGCTTCCACCACCTCGTCGAGGTAGCAGATGGCGCCGCTGCGCACGGCGCGCGTGAGCGGGCCGTCGCACCACGCGGTGTCGCCGCCGGCGATGAGGTGGCGGCCGACGAGGTCGGACGCGCTGAGGTCGTCGTGGCAGCTCACGGTGACCAGCGGGCGGCCCAGCCGGGCCGCCATGTGCTCCACCAGCCGCGTCTTGCCGCAGCCGGTGGGGCCTTTGATGAGCAGCGGCAGCCGGCTGGCATGGGCCTGTGCGAAGAGCTCGCACTCCGCGCCCTGCGCCGCGTAGAACGGCAGGGCTGCCAACTGGCGCGCGCTGGTCATTTCCATGCTCAACCCCGGGGCAGCCTCAGGCCGCCTTCAGCCGCGCACCCACGGGGGCGGGCGACTCGTCGGCCGCCGGCCCGATGAAGAAGCTGGCCAGGTAAGCAAGCAGCCCGGCGAGGAACATCACGCCGCCCGAGACGCGCACCCAGTAGAAGAAGCGCAGCTGGTCCTGGGTGGCCATGAAGGGCATGGCGTTGTCGGTGGGCATGCGCTGCAGCCACACCTGCAGGATCCCGGCGCCGGTGAGCGCCAGCACCATCACCCCCATGCCTATGGTCATGATCCAGAAGCTCCACATTTCCCAGACCTGCGCGCGCTTCGGGTTGGCCTCGCGGCCGCGCAGGATGGGCATGGCATAGCTGATCATGGCGATGACCACGAGCACGTAGGCGCCGTAGAAGGCCAGGTGGCCGTGCGCGGCGGTGATCTGGCTGCCGTGGGTGTAGTAGTTCACCGGGCTGAGGGTGTGCGCGAAGCCCCACAGGCCGGCGCCGAGGAAGCCCATCACCGCCGTGCCCACCGCCCACAGCACGGCGGCCTGGTTGGGGTGCTCGCGCTTGCGCCGCTGCACCATGTTGAAGGCGAAGAGGGTCATCATGAAGAAGGGCACGGGCTCGAGCGCGCTGAAGATGCTGCCCACCCACTGCCAGTAGCCCGGCAGGCCGATGAAGAAGAAGTGGTGCCCGGTGCCCAGGATGCCGGTCACCAGGGCCATGGTGACGATGAGGTAGAGCCACTTGTCGATGACCTCGCGGTCCACGCCAGTGGTCTTCACGAGCACGAAGGCGAGCAGCGCACCGAGGATCAGCTCCCAGACGCCTTCAACCCACAGGTGCACGACGAACCACCAGTACATCTTGTCGCGCACCAGGTTGCTCGGGTTGACGAAGCTGAAGAGGAAGAGCAGCGCCAGGCCCCACAAGCCCAGCAGCAGCACCAGGCTCACCGCGGTCTTGCGGCCCTTGAGCACGGTCATGCTGACGTTGTAGAGGAAGCCCAGCGCGACGACGACGATGCCGACCTTTGTGGGCAGCGGTTGCTCGAGGAACTCGCGCCCCATCGTCGCCAGGAAATCGTTGCCGGTCCACTGCGCCAGGCTGGCGTAGGGCACGAGCAGGTAGCCCAGCACGGTGGCCGCACCGGCGGCGAGGAAGACCCAGAAGAGCAGCCTGGCGAGGAAGGGGCTGTGCAGTTCGGTCTCGGCCTCTTCGGGAATGAGGTAGTAGGCCGAACCCATGAAGCCCATCAGCAACCACACGATGAGCAGGTTGGTGTGCACCATGCGGGCGATATTGAAGGGGATCGCCGGGAACATGAGGTCGCCGATGACGTACTGCAGCCCGAGCGTGAGGCCAAAGACGATCTGGCCCACGAACAGGCCCAGCGCGGCGATGAAGTACAGCCGGGACACCGACTGCGAGGCGAACTTGAGCTTGGCGGTTTGCATGGTCTGCTCCTCAGCCTTCGATGTTGGGCGGCCACTTTTCAGTGTTCACGCCGTTGGTCCATTTGAGGAACTCCACCAGGTCGTCGAGTTGGGCCTCGCTGAAATCGAACTGCGGCATCTGCCTGCGGCCGGGGATCTTCGTCGGCTGGGTCTTGATCCAGGCCTTGATGAAGTCCGGCCCGCGCCGCTTGTAGACGTTGCCCAGTTCGGGGGCGAAGTAGGCCCCTTCGCCGAGCAGCGTGTGGCAGCCGATGCAGTTGCGCGTCTCCCACAGGTGCTTGCCGCGCACCACCGCCGGCGTCAGCTCGGCGACGTTGGAGCGCGCCGGGATGCGGCTCTCGGTGTCGAAGATGAGCACGGCGAAGAGCAGCGCGAAGAACAGCGTGCCGCCGTAGAAGATGTTGCGTGCCATCTGGCTGGTGAAGCCTGGGCTCATGGGGTGCCTCCGACCGTCTTTGCTGAAGGGAGGTAGCCTACGGATCTGCTCGGGAATTTCCTTGAAGCGGTTCAAGGAAACTCGAACTCACCCACTTCGCCGCTGCGCACCATGACGACACTCGACGACCGATCGCTGGACCAGGCCTTTCGCCTCGCCCGCACCTTCAACAAGTTCCGCCCCGAGCCGGTGAGCGAGGAGACGCTGCGCCGGCTCTACGAGCTGCTCAAGTGGGGGCCGACCTCGATGAACGCGCAGCCCGGGCGCTTCGTCTTCCTGCGCAGCGCGCAGGCCAGGCAGCGCCTCGAGCCCGCGCTGTCGGCGGGCAACCGCGACAAGACCCTGGCCGCGCCGGTGGTGGTGATCGTGGCCACCGACACGCGCTTCCACGAGTTCCTGCCCGAGCAGTTCCCGGCCTTCCCCGGGGGCCGGGCGCTGTTCGAGGGCAACGCCGCGCTGTCCGAGGCCACTGCGGCGCGCAGCGGTACGCTGCAGGGCGCCTACCTCATCCTCGCCGCGCGCATGCTCGGGCTGGACTGCGGGCCGATGAGCGGCTTCGACGCCGCCAAGGTCGACGCCGAGTTCTTCCCCGACGGGCGCTGGAAGGCCAACTTCCTCGTCAACCTGGGTTACGGGGACGCCAGCGGCAACCACCCGCGCGGCCCGCGCCTGCCCTTCGAGGTGGCCGCCCGGGTGCTGTAGACGGGCGGCGGGGCCGCTGCGCAGCCGCCCCGCGGCGGGCACGCGCCGACCAGGCACGCACCACGCCAGGGGCGTGAACTCTTCTCGCCGGCCGCCCGGCACCCTGGCTGGGAGCGGCGCGAGCGCATGCCAGAATGGCCCGAGAGCCGCATTCCGCGCCCGCTGTGCCTGCCGCGCAGCCGCTCCCCACCGCCCGCGCACCCCATGAAAGTACTGCTCACCGGCGCCGCCGGCTTCATCGGCATGACCACTTCGCTGCGCCTGCTCGCGCGTGGCGACGAGGTGGTCGGCCTGGACAACCTCAACGACTACTACGAGGTGAGCCTCAAGGAAGCACGCCTGGCGCGGCTCACGCCGCACGAGCGCTTTCGCTTCGTGAAGATGGACGTGGCCGACCGCGAGGGCATGGCGCGGCTCTTCGCCGTCGAGCGCTTCGAGCGCGTCATCCACCTGGCGGCGCAGGCCGGCGTGCGCTATTCGCTGAAGAACCCGCACTCCTACATCGACAGCAACATCGTGGGCTTCATGAACGTGCTCGAGGGCTGCCGCCACAGCCAGGTGCAGCACCTGGTGTACGCCTCGAGCTCCAGCGTCTACGGCGGCAACACGAAGATGCCGTTCTCCGAGCACGACGCGGTGGACCACCCGGTGAGCATGTACGCGGCGACGAAGAAAGCCAACGAGCTCATGGCACACACCTACAGCCACCTCTTCGGCCTGCCCACCACGGGGCTGCGCTTCTTCACTGTCTACGGGCCCTGGGGCCGGCCGGACATGGCGCTGTTCCTCTTCACCAAGGCGATCCTCGAAGGCCGGGCCATCGACGTCTTCAACCACGGCCGCATGCAGCGCGACTTCACCTTCGTCGACGACATCGCCGAGGGCGTGATTCGCGTGCTCGACCGGGCAGCCGCGCCCAACCCGGCCTACGTCTCCGACACGCCCGACCCGGCGACGAGCAACGTGCCCTACCGCGTCTTCAACATCGGCAACCACCAGCCGGTGCAACTGCTGGACTACATCGCCAGCATCGAGGAGGCGCTGGGGCGCAAGGCGCAGATGAACCTGCTGCCGCTGCAGGACGGCGACGTGCCGGCGACCTACGCCGATGTGGACGCGCTGCGCGAGTGGGTGGGGTTCACGCCGGCCACCGACGTGCGCACGGGGGTGGGGCGGTTCGTGGAGTGGTACCGGGGGTACTACGGGGT
>DYOR01000104.1 GCA_020720385.1 Rubrivivax sp. | reverse complement strand
GCACGCTCGCGCGCCGCGTGCAAGGCGCGCACGAAGGCCGCCTTGACCCCGCTGGCCTCCAGCGCGGCGAGGGCGGCGTGGGTGGTGCCCCCCTTGCTCGTGACCTGTTCGCGCAAGGCCTCGGCCGGGAGCGGTGACTGCGCCGCCAGCGCCGCCGCGCCGTCGAAGGTGGACAGCGCCAGCTGCCGCGCCTGCGCCGCCGGCAGGCCCATCTCGGTGCCCGCCTGGATCATGGCCTCGAGCACGTAGAAGACATAGGCCGGGCCGGAGCCCGAGAGCGCGGTGACGGCGTCGAGGTCGTCCTCGCAGGCCACCCACAGCGTCTGGCCGGTGGGCGCGAACAGGGCCTCGACCTCGGCGCGCTGCGCCGCCGTGACCGCCGGCAGCGCGTACAGGCCGGCGATGCCCCGGCCGATGAGCGCCGGCGTGTTGGGCATGCTGCGCACCACGCGCGCGCTGCCGCTGGCGCGCACCAGCGTGGCCGTGCGCACGCCGGCCATCACGCTCACCTGCAACGCATCGCCGACGAAGGGCGCGCAGGGCGCCGCGGCCTCGATGAAAAGCTGCGGCTTGACGGCCCACACGACGCTGGCGGCCGTTGCCAGCCGGGCGTCGGCGGCGCCCTGCGCCTGCACGCCGAAGTCCTGCGCCAGCTTCTCGCGCTGCGCCGGCGCGGGCTCGACGACGAGGATCGCCGCCGCCGGCCAGCCGGCGCGACGCAGGCCGCCGATGAGCGCAGCGGCCATGTGGCCGCCACCGACGAAGGCAATGCTGAACGATTCACTCATGCCGGCCAGTGTAGCCACGCCACCGATGACGGCCGCTCGCAGGCGTCATGCAAATGCGGCATGGCACACGGTGACATATTCAGCCGCCACGCGCCTACAGTGCGCAACTACACTGCCGCGCGACGTCGCGCCCACGAAGTTCGACACGAAGCCGGTCCAACCAGGAATCTTCATGACCTCACAGCTTTCCTACGTCCGCACCACCACCGACGGCCCCTGGGGCACCTACCTCTCGCAGGTGGACCGCGTGGTGCCCTACCTCGGCGAGTTGGCGCGCTGGGTGGAAACCCTCAAGCGACCCAAGCGCGCGCTCATCGTCGACGTGCCCATCGAGCTCGACAACGGCGAGGTGGCCCACTTCGAGGGCTTCCGCGTGCAGCACAACATGAGCCGTGGCCCGGGCAAGGGCGGCGTGCGCTACCACCCCGACGTGACGCTCGAGGAAGTCATGGCGCTGGCCGCCTGGATGAGCATCAAGAATGCCGCGGTGAACCTGCCCTACGGCGGCGCCAAGGGCGGCATCCGCGTCGACCCGGCCAAGCTTTCGCACAAGGAGCTCGAGCGCATCACGCGGCGCTACACGAGCGAGATCGGCATCATCATCGGGCCGCACAGCGACATCCCTGCGCCCGACGTGAACACCAACCCGCAGATCATGGCGTGGATGATGGACACCTACTCGATGAACACCGGCACCACCGCCACCGGCGTGGTCACCGGCAAGCCCATCCACCTGGGCGGTTCGCTGGGCCGCGTGAAGGCCACCGGCCGCGGCGTCTTCGTCACCGGGCGCGAGGCGGCGCGGCGCCTGAGCCTGGACCTCAGCGGCGCGCGCGTGGCGGTGCAGGGTTTCGGCAACGTGGGCGGGGCGGCCGCCGAGCTCTTCAACCAGGCCGGCGCGCGCATCATCGCCGCGCAGGACCACACCGGCAGCATCTTCAACGAAAGCGGCTTCGACATGGCCGACCTGATGGCGCACGTGAAAGCCAGCGGCGGCGTGGGCGGCTTCAAGGGCGGCGAAGTCATGGGCAACGAGGAGTTCTGGGACGTCAAGTGCGACATCCTCATCCCCGCCGCGCTGGAAAGCCAGATCACCGCGGCGCGCGCCAAGCGCATCACCGCCCGCCTCGTGCTCGAGGGCGCCAACGGCCCCACCGTGCCGCAGGCCGACGACATCCTGGCCGAGCGCGGCATCCTCGTCGTGCCCGACGTCATCTGCAACGCCGGCGGCGTGACGGTGAGCTACTTCGAGTGGGTGCAGGACTTCAGCTCCTTCTTCTGGACCGAGGACGAGATCAACCTGCGCCTGGACAAGATCATGATGGGCGCGCTGAAGAAGATCTGGGACACCGCCGACCGCCACAAGATCACCCTGCGCACCGCCACCTTCGCCGTGGCCTGCGAGCGCATCCTCACCGCGCGCAAGGAGCGCGGGCTGTACCCCTGAAGCAAGCCCCGTCGCGCCGCCGGGCCGCGGTGGCGCGAGCGCCCGTCCACGCCGGGTGCCTGGGCGTACCGGCTGGTGCCGGCACGCCGGCTTCACCTTGCTTTACCTGGCGCCACGTCATAATGGCCGGCTGGGCTCGAGCCCGGCGGCCACGCTGCCGCGTCCGTCCGCCTTGAACAGGCTCCCTGCGAGGATTTCCGATGACCTTCACCTCTTTCTCCCGCCGCCTGGCCATGCTCGCCAGCGTGGCGTCCTTCCTTGGGCTGGCGGCCTGCTCCATCGGTGGCAGCAGCGACAGCGCCAGCGGCCAGGCCAACATCCGCGCGCTCAACCTGACCAGCGACACGGCGAGCCTGGACCTGTACTTCAACGGCACCAAGGACTTCAGCGGCGCCACCAGCGGCGTGCTCACGAGCAACGTGGCGAAGGACGCGGCCACCTACACCATCAACGTCAACAGCGCCGGCAACACGGCCACGCTGTTCACGGGCTCGTATTCGCTCACCGAGAACAAGCACTACACCGCCGTGGTGTGGGGCAACCAGGCCTCGATGCACGTCTCCACGCTGCCCGAGGACGAAGACACCACGCTCATCGCCGCGGGCAACACGCGCGTGCGCATGTTCAACGCCACCACCGAGACCGGCTCGCTCGACGTCTACCTGACGGCCGCGGCCACCGACATCAGCGGCAGCTCGCCCACCCAGGGCGCGCTCACTTCGGGCTCGCTGAGCGGCTTTCGCGAGATCGCCGCAGGCACCTACCGTCTGCGCGTGACCGGCGCGGGCGACCCCTACGACCTGCGCCTGGACATCCCCGCGGTGACGCTCGCGGCGACCCAGTACTCGACGCTCATGTTCACCGCCGGCGGCAGCGGCGTGCTCGTCAACGGCACGCTCATCGTCCAGCAGGGCAGCGCGACGACGATGAACAACACCCAGGCGCGCGTGCGCGTGGTGGCCAGCGCCGATGCCGGTGGCATCGTTGCCGCCAGCGTGGCCGGCAGCACGCTGGCCGGTGGCCTGCTCTCGCCCTCGGTCGGCCCCTACGCGCTGATCACGGCCGGCGACGTCAACGTCACCCTGCGCGTCAACGGCAGCGAGATCTCCAACGCCACGCGCACCCTGGCCGCGGGCAACGACTACACGCTGCTCACCCTGGGCAACGCGGTGGCGGGCTTCCAGGTGGCGCTGATCACCGACGACAACCGCCTGCCGGTGAACCTCACGCGCGCCAAGCTGCGCCTGGTCAATGGCCTGGCCGGCTCCGACCTGCTCACCCTGTCGGTGGACTACTCGCCGCTGGCGGCCGACGTTCCCGCCGGCTTCGCCTCCCTCTACGCCACCCCGCTGGCGAGCACCTCGTCGTACGTGCAGGTCACCTCGACCACCGCCGGCACGCTCTTCCAGAGCACCGCGCTCAACCCGGTGAGCCTGGCCGCGCAAGGCGTGTACACGGTGTTCATGCTTGCCGGCAACGTCGACGGCACGGGCAAGACCGTGCCCATCGGCGTCATCCGCAGGGAGCGCTGAGGACGGGCGGGCGGTGCGGGCGTGCCCGCACCGCTACCATGGCGGGATTGAAGCTTCCCCTGTCTCGCCGATGAACCCCGCTGCCCTGCCTGCCGATGCGCTGACCTTCGACGTCAGCGAAGCCGATTTCGAAGCCGCGGTGCTGGAGCGCTCGCTCCAGGTGCCGGTGCTGCTGGACTGCTGGGCGCCCTGGTGCGGGCCCTGTCGCTCGCTCGGGCCGGTGCTGGAAAAGCTGGCGCGCGAATACGGCGGCCAGTTCGTCCTCGCCAAGCTCAACACCGACGCCGCGCCGCAGGTCTCGGCGGCGCTGCGCGTGCGCAGCATCCCGCTGGTGATGCTCTTCATCGGCGGCCAGCCGGTGGACCAGTTCGTCGGCGCCCTGCCCGAAGGCCAGGTACGCGCCTTCCTCGACAAGCACCTGCAGCCGCAGGCCTCGCCGGTGGACGAACTGCGTGCCGAGGCGGCGAAGGCCGAGGACGCCGGGCAGGCCGAGGCTCTGCTGCTCGAAGCCTTGGCGCTGGACCCCGGCCACGTCGAGGCCACGCTCGACCTGGCCGAGCGCCTCATCGCGCGCAATGCCCTCGACGACGCGCAATCGCGCCTGAACGGCGTGGCCACGGCCGAGCGCACCGAGCGCCATGCGGCCCTCGTCAAGCGCATCGAGCTCGCGCGCCACCGGCCACAGGGCGACGCGCGGGCGCTGGCCGCGCGCATCGCCGCCAATCCGCGCGACTTCGAGGCGCGCTTCGCCCTGGCCGCGCTGCACGCCTACGCGGGCGATTTCCATGCCGCCTTCGACGAACTCCTCGAGGTGGTGATGCGCGACAAGGCCGAGGGCCGGCCCGAGCGCGAGAAGGCGCGCGCCCAGCTCGTCGAGTGGTTCGCCGTGTGCCCCGACGCCGAGGCCGTGAGCCGGGGCCGGCGCTACCTCGGCATGTACCTCAACTGAGCGGCCCGCCGCCGGCGAGCAACTCGGCGTTGCCGCCGGCCGCTGTGGTGTTGATGGTCACCGTCTGCTCGGCACAGAAGCGGTAGAGGTAGTGCGGGCCGCCGGCCTTGGGGCCGGTGCCGCTGAGGCCCTCGCCGCCGAAGGGCTGCACGCCCACCACCGCGCCGATCATGTTGCGGTTGACGTAGACGTTGCCCGCGCGCGCGCTGTCGGCCATGCGCTGGGCGCGGCTGTCGATGCGCGTCTGGATGCCGAAGGTCAGGCCGTAGCCCAGGG
This sequence comes from Rubrivivax sp., assembly GCA_020720385.1. GTDB lineage: Bacteria > Pseudomonadota > Gammaproteobacteria > Burkholderiales > Burkholderiaceae_C > Rubrivivax. The sequence goes on along the minus strand of DYOR01000104.1, from coordinate 7,021 downwards.
CGTTGATCTGGCGCACGACCTCGTCGACGTCGTGCGCGGCGCCGGCGCCGCTTTGTTTCGTGCCCCAGCGCACGACGTGCAGCACGGGGCCGAAGATCTCCTCCTCGAGCTCGGCGATGCGGCCGATCTCGAAGGCCACCGGCGCGAGCAGGCGCGGCGCCTGCGCCTTCAGCGGGGTTTCGCCGAGCAACCTGGCCTGGCCGCGCAGGCGCTGCACGTGGCGCGCGATGTGGGCAAAAGCCTCGTCGTCGATGAGCGGGCCGACGTCGGTGGAGAGCAGGGCGGGGTCCCCGACCGAGAGTTCGCTCATCGCGCCGCGCAGCATCTCGATGACGTCGTCGGCAATGCTCTCGTGCAGGCACAGCAGGCGCAGTGCCGAGCAGCGCTGGCCGGCGCTGCGGAACGCGCTCTGCACCACCGCGTCGACCACCTGCTCGGGCAGCGCGGTGCTGTCGACGACCATGGCATTGAGGCCGCCGGTCTCGGCGATCAGCGGCACGATGGGGCCGGCCTTGGCCGCCAGGGCGCGGTTGATGTGGTGCGCCACCGCGATGCTGCCGGTGAAGCACACGCCCGCGGTGCGCGGGTGGGCGACGAGCGCGGCGCCCACGGTTTCGCCCGCGCCGTGCAGGCATTGCACGGCGTCCACCGGCACACCGGCTTCGTGCAGCAGGGCGACGAAGCGCCGCGCCACCACCGGTGTCTGCTCGGCGGGCTTGGCGGCGACGGCGTTGCCCGCCACCAGCGCGGCCACCACCTGGCCGGCGAAGATGGCGAGCGGGAAGTTCCACGGGCTGATGCACACGAACACGCCGCGGCCGCGCATGCGCAGCAGGTTGCTCTCGCCGGTGGGGCCGGGCAGCTCCTGGTCGGCCAGGTTGAGCTCGGCCTGCTCGGCGTAGTAGCGGCAGAAGTCCACCGCCTCGCGCACCTCGGCCACGCAGTCACCGAGCGTCTTGCGCCCTTCGGCGACGAGCAGGCCGCAGTACTCGGGCAGGCGCGCTTCGAGCAGGTCCGCCGCGCGGCACAGGGCCGCCGCCCTTTCGGCCACCGGGCGCGCGCTCCAGGGCACGAAGCCCGCCGCCAGCTGCGTCATCGCCGCGTCGATTTCCTCGGCCGCCGCCATCTCCACGGGCTCGATGCGCGTGGCGGCAATGGCCGCCTGCAGCGGCGCGCGCATGGCGCTGCACGCCAAGTCCACGCCCATGGAGTTGGCGCGCTCCGCGCCGAACAGGCGCTGCGGCAGGGGCAGGGCCTGCACCTCGGTGGCCAGCGTCAGTGGCGAGGCGAGCAACTCGGCGATGCCCAGGCTCTCGTCGGCGAGCTGGTGCACGAAGGAGGAGTTGGCGCCGTTCTCGAGCAGCCGGCGCACGAGGTAGGCGAGCAGGTCGCGGTGCTCGCCCACCGGGGCGTAGACGCGGCAGGCGATGGCCGGGTCCTCGAGCACCTCGCGGTGGATGCTCTCGCCCATGCCGTGCAGCCGCTGCAGCTCGAAGCGCGCGCCCTGCCTGGACCCGTCGGGCGCGGCCGGTCCGGCCGCGCGCGCCATCTGCACGATGGCGGCGATGGTGCCCGCGTTGTGCGTCGCAAACTGCGGGTAGATGAGCTCGTGGTGGCCGAGCAGGGCGCAGGCGCAGGCGAGGAAGGAGATGTCGGTGTGCTGCTTGTGCGTGAACACCGGGTAGCCGGGCATGCCGGCCTCCTGCGCGCGCTTGACCTCGCCGTCCCAGTAGGCGCCCTTGACCAGCCGCACCATCAGCTGCACGCCGTGGCTGCGGGCGATGGCGGCCACCGCGTGGATGGTCTCCAGGCCGCGCGTCTGGTAGGTCTGCACCGCCACGCCCAGGCCGCCCCACTGCGGAAACTCCGCCGCCACGCGCTGCGCGAGCGCGTCGAGCATGTCCAGCGAGAGCTCGAGGCGGTCGCTTTCCTCGGCGTCCATGGCCAGGTTGATGTTCGCGCGCGCGGCGCGTTGCACCAGGCTCCAGATGCGCGGCAAGAGTTCGTCGAAGACGCGCTGGCGCTGCGCTTCCTCGAAGCGCGGGTACAGGGCGCTGAGCTTGACCGAGATCTCGTCGCTGCTGTGCGGCCGGTGCGGCACCGGCGCGGCACTGCGTCCGGCGGCGATGGCGTCGATGGCGCGCTCGTAGGCGGCGAAGTAGCGCGCCGCGTCGGCCTCGGTGCGCGCGCCTTCGCCGAGCATGTCGAAGCTGTACTGCACGCTGGCGTGCTGGCGGCGGTGGGCGTTGGCGGCGTCCATGGCGTCGGCGATGGTGCGCGCGAAGACGAACTGGCGGCCCAGCAGCTGCAGTGCGCGCACGGTGGCCGCGACCACGGTGCGCGAGCCCAGGCGGGTGAGCAGGCCGTCGTCCGCGTCCTTGCCGGGCAGGAAGCGCTTGGACAGGGCGATGGCGCTCGACGAGAGGCTGGCGAGCACCTTGTGCGGGCCTTCGCTGGCGCCGGCGTCGAAGTCGGCGCGGCCGAGCTGGTCGGCGGTGAGGGCCACCGCGGTCTCGGCGTCGGGCACGCGCAGCAAGGCCTCGGCCAGGCGCATCAGCGCCAGGCCCTCGGCGCTGGAGATGGGGTATTCGCGCAGCAGCGACTCCATGGCCCAGAAGGGCGCGGGCTTGTCGCGCGCCGCCTGCACCCAGGGGCGGGCTGCGGCGACCACGGCGGGCCAGTCCAGGTGCTCGCGCAGCACCGCCAGGCAGGCGGCGACGACCTCGGATTCGCTGCGGTAGGGGAAAGGCAGGCGGGCGGTGGGCAAGGTGGTGGTCATGAAGATCCTCCGGCGTTTCGTGGCACCCGTCCAGCTTAGGGGCCTGAGGGCCGAACCGGATTCGGTAGTTGGCCCCGCCGACGGAGAATCGTCCACCATGGACACCCCCAGCGACAGCGCCGCCCTCGGCCGCGACATCGACAAGATCGACCGGCGCATCCTGCGCGTGCTGCAGGCCGACGGCCGCATCAGCAACCTCAAGCTCGCCGAAGAGGTGCACCTCTCCCCGACCGCCGTGCTCGAGCGCGTGAAGCGCCTCACGCGCGAGGGCTACATCCTGGGCTACGAAGCGCGGCTCAACCCGGCCAAGCTCGGCGCCGGGTTGCTCGTGTTCGTGGAGGTGCTGCTCGACCGCACCGTGCACGACGTCATGGACACCTTCAAGGCCGCGGTGCAGGTGCGCAGCGAGATCCTCGAGGCGCACCTCGTGGCCGGCGGCTTCGACTACCTGCTGAAGACGCGCGTGGCCGACATGGCGGCCTACCGCGAGTTCATCGGCACGGTCATCTGGACCCTGCCCGGCGTGCGCGAGACGCGCACCTACGCGGTCATGGAAGAGGTCAAGAACAGCTCCATGCTGCCGGTGTAGCGCGAGCGCGGCGCCGACATAATCTCACCTTGCACAGGGGTTCAGAGAGGACTGGAGAGGACAAATGCGCTACACGGAGACACGCGAACAAAGCGCCGAGTTGCTGCGCGCCGTGGTGGCGCTCATGGCGCGCCACGAGGCGGCGTTCAACCCACTGAGCTACGCCGTGTGGTACGAGTACACCGCCGGCACCAACGCCGCACTCAAGCACGCGCTCGAGGCCTGCCTGCAGGCCACGCCGCAACTCGGCGACGACGCCATCGCCCGGCTGCATGCCCAGCACATCGATGCCGCGGACGGGCCCGCCTTGCAGCGCGCCAGCGGCGACCTGCAGGCGCTGATGTCGGACATGGCCGCCAGCGCCGCGACCACGGGCCGGCAGGCCGGGGTCTTCGGCGAACAGCTCAGCGGCCTGACCGATGCGCTGCGCACCAGCGACACCGCCCGGCTGGCGCCTCTGCTCGATGAAGTCAGCGCGACCGCGACCGGCATGAAGCAAGCGGTGCAGGCGCTGCGCGAGCAGGTCGAGGCCAGCCGCCTGGAAATCGACCGCCTGCACGGCGACCTGAGCCGCGCGCGCGACGAAGCCCTCGTCGACCCGCTGACCCAGGTCCTCAACCGCAAGGGTCTGGATCTGGAGTTGCAGCGCATGCTGCAGTCACCCTCCGAACCCGGCCGCATGCCGGGGGTGGTGATGATCGACATCGACCGCTTCAAGGGCGTCAACGACACCCACGGCCACGTCATGGGCGACCGCGTGTTGCAGGTGGTGGCCCAGGCGCTGCGCACCGGCGCGCCGGCGGCTATGCGCCTGGCGCGCTACGGTGGCGAGGAGTTCGTGGCGCTGTGCGCGCACTGCACACCCGAGGCGGCGCTGGCCGAGGCCGAAGCGATGCGCCTGCGCGTGAAGGCCATACGCGTGCGCGACCGCCGCACCAAGGACGTGGTCCTCACCGTCACCGTCTCCGCCGGCGTGGCCATGGCGCAGCCGGGCGAGGACGCCGCGGCCCTGGTGGCACGCGCCGACGAGGCCATGTACGCGGCCAAGCGCGGCGGGCGCGACCGCGTCTGCGCCGCCTGAGCGCCGGACACGCGGGCCGCGCCTTCAGGCGCGGCGGCCGAAGATCGCCGTGCCCACGCGCACCAGGGTCGCGCCTTCGGCCACCGCCGCCTCGAGGTCGTCGCTCATGCCCATGGACAAGGTGTCCAGGCCCAGGCCCTGGGCGTTGAGCGCGGCGAGCAGTTCGCGCAAGGCGCGGTGGGGCGCGCGCTGGGCCGCGGGATCGGCCGCCGGCGCCGGAATCGACATCAGGCCGCGCAGGTGCAAACCCGGCAGCGCGGCCACGGCCTGGGCCACGCCGGCCACTTCGGCCGGCCACAGGCCGGCCTTGCTCGCCTCGCCGCTGATGTTCACTTGCAAGCAGATGTTCAGCGGCGGCAGGCTCGCGGGCCGCTGCTCGGAGAGCCGTTGGGCGATCTTCAGCCGGTCCACCGAGTGCACCCAGTCGAAAGCTCGGGCCACGGCGGCGGTCTTGTTGCTCTGCAGCGGGCCGATGAGGTGCCATTCGAGCTGCGCGCGCAGATCGGCCAGCACCTCGATCTTCGCCAGCGCCTCCTGCACGTAGTTCTCGCCGAAGGCACGCTGGCCCGCGGCATGGGCCTGGCGCACGGCCGCCGCCGGCTGCGTCTTGCTCACCGCGAGCAGCGCCACGCTGCCCGGAGCGCTGCCGCTGTGGGCAATTGCACGGTCAATGCGCCCCTTCACTTGTTGCAGGGCCTGCGCGATGCTCTCCATAATGGCCGCGAGCTTAGCGCCCCCCGGCGCAAGCGAAGGGCAATCCGAACCATGGCGATGGACATCACCCAGCTGCTGGCCTTCTCGGTCAAGAACAAGGCCTCCGACCTGCACCTCTCCGCCGGCCTGCCGCCGATGATCCGGGTGCATGGCGACGTGCGGCGCATCAATGTCGAGGCGCTGGACCACAAGGCGGTCCACGACATGGTCTACGACATCATGAACGATGCCCAGCGCAAGCACTACGAGGACACGCTGGAGTGCGACTTCAGCTTCGAGATCCAGGGCCTGGCGCGCTTTCGCGTGAATGCGTTCAACCAGAACCGCGGCGCCGGTGCGGTGTTCCGCACCATCCCGAGCAAGATCCTCACCCTCGAACAACTCGGCGCGCCCAAGGTCTTCGCCGAGCTCTCGCTCAAGCCGCGCGGCCTGGTGCTCGTCACCGGCCCCACCGGCAGCGGCAAGAGCACGACGCTGGCGGCGATGGTCAACCACCTCAACGAGAACGAGTACGGCCACGTGCTCACGGTGGAGGACCCGATCGAGTTCGTGCACGAGAGCAAGAAGTGCCTCATCAACCAGCGCGAGGTCGGGCCGCACACCCTGAGCTTCGCCAACGCGCTGCGCTCGGCGCTGCGCGAGGACCCCGACGCCATCCTGGTGGGTGAAATGCGCGACCTGGAGACGATCCGCCTGGCGCTCACCGCGGCGGAGACCGGCCACCTCGTCTTCGGCACCCTGCACACGAGCAGCGCGGCCAAGACCATCGACCGCGTGGTCGACGTCTTCCCCGCGGCGGAAAAGGAAATGGTGCGCTCGATGCTCTCCGAATCGCTCGTCGCGGTGATCTCGCAGACGCTGTGCAAGCTCAAGGACGGCTCGGGCCGCGTCGCCAGCCACGAGATCATGATCGCCACCTCGGCGATCAAGAACCTGATCCGCGAAAACAAGGTCGCGCAGATGTACTCGAGCATCCAGACCGGCCAGAGCCTGGGCATGCAGACGCTCGACCAGAACCTCGCCGACCTGGTGCGGCGCAACCTGGTCTCGCCCGCCGAAGCGCGCGCCAAGGCCAAGACCCCCGACAACTTCCCGGGCTGACCATGGAACGCGATCAAGCATCCAAGTTCGTCAGCGACCTGCTGCGGCTGATGGTCAGCCGCAACGGCTCGGACCTCTTTCTCACCGCCGACTTTCCGCCGGCCATCAAGGTCGACGGCAAGATCACCAAGGTCAGCCCGCAGCCCCTCACCGGCCAGCACACGCTGGCCCTGGCGCGCGCGGTGATGAACGACCGCCAGGGCGCCGACTTCGAGCGCACCAAGGAGTGCAATTTCGCCATCAGCCCGCAGGGTGTGGGGCGCTTTCGCGTCAACGCCTTCGTGCAGCAGGGGCAGATCGGGCTGGTCTTCCGCACCATCCCGGCGACGCTGCCCACCATCGACGGCCTGGGCCTGCCGGTGGTGCTCAAGGAGATCGCGCTGTCCAAACGCGGGCTGGTGATCTTCGTCGGCGCCACGGGCTCGGGCAAGAGCACCTCGCTGGCGGCGATGGTCGATTACCGCAACGAGAATTCGTTCGGCCACATCATCACCGTGGAAGATCCGGTGGAGTTCGTGCACCCGCACAAGAACTGCATCGTCACGCAGCGCGAACTGGGCATCGACACCGACAGCTGGGAGGCGGCGCTGAAGAACACGCTGCGCCAGGCGCCCGACGTGATCCTCATGGGCGAGCTGCGCGACCGCGAGACCATGGAGCATGCCGTGGCCTTCGCCGAGACCGGCCACCTGTGCATGGCCACGCTGCACGCCAACAGCGCCAACCAGGCGCTCGACCGCATCATCAACTTCTTCCC
>DYOR01000103.1 GCA_020720385.1 Rubrivivax sp. | reverse complement strand
TCCTGGCGATAGAAGCGGGCGAACATCGCGTACAGCGCGGGGTGTTCGCCCTGCATGCCCAGCGGGCTGACGAAAAACGCCTCGCTGGCCACGGCAAAGAATTCGTCCTGGCTCTCGGCGCCGTAGGGGTCCAGGGTGGTCTCTTGCCCGGCCTGCACGCGCGCGGCGAAGCGCTGAAATTCGTCGTCCAGCGCGGCGCGCCACTGCATCGCCGGCAACTCGGGCGGCAGCAGCGGCATGCCGTCCGAGACGCCATCGGCCAGGTCCAGCACGTGGGCGAATTCATGGATCACGACGTTGTAGGCCTGCGCCGCGGCGCGGCCCGCCGCGCGCACGTCCTGCCACGACAGCATCACGGGCCCGCCGTGCATGGCCTCGCCACTGAGGACTTCGTCATATGCATGCACCACGCCATCCTCGTCCGCCACTTCGCGGCGCGCGCGCACCTGGTCGGCATGCACGACGATGCCCACGAAGCCGTCGTAGCGCGCCAGGCCCAGGCGCAGCACGGGCAGGCAGGCCTGCGCCGCGATGGCCACGGCCATGGCGTCGGTGAGCCTCAGGGCGCCCACGGTGCTGAACTCCTTGGCGTCGAGGAACAGGCTCGTCAGGCGTCGCAGCTCGGCGGCCGCAGCCGGGTCGCGGCGCTGCAGGAAGGGGTAGCGCACCAGCGTGCGCTTCCAGAGGTCCTCGGGGATGGCGCGGCGCCGGGCCACGGCGCTCTCGCGGCGCTGCCGCCAGAGTTGCCACCAGCGTGCGGGCATCGGCGGCTCAGCCCGGCGCCAGCGCCGCCAGCGGCCGGCGGCTGAAGCCCTGCGCGTCCAGGCGCAGCACCTCGGCGCGCACGCCCGTGTCCAGGTCCCAGTCGCTGAGCACATGACGCTCGAAGCCTGCGGCGAGCACCTGGCTCCCCGGCCGGTGGGTGTGTCCATGCACCAGAGTCGATGCGCCCACGGCCTGCATCCAGCGCAAGGCTTCGGCCGCGTCCACGTCGGTGGTGGCATCGCCGTCGAAGCGGCGCCGCGTATCGCTGGCGCGGCGCACCTCGGCCGCGATCGCCAGGCGCTCGCCGAGCGGTCGCGCCAGGAACCTGGCCTGCCAGGCCGGACGGCGCACCTCCTGGCGAAAGGCCTGGTACGGAGCATCGGCCAGGCACAGCGCGTCACCATGGCTGAGCAGCACGCGCTGGCCCCAGGCGGTGAGCAGCGTGGGGTCGGGCAGATCCATGAGCCTGCTTTCGCGCCGCATCTCGGCACCGAGCAGGAAGTCGCGGTTGCCGGCCATGAAGGCGAGCTGGCGCGTGGCGGCGGCCTGCGCCAGCGCCTGCACGCAGCGGCTCTCGAAATCCCGCGTGCGCATGTCGTCGCCGACCCAGAGCTCGAACAGATCACCGAGGATGAAGACCGCGTCGGCCGGTGTCTGGAGCAGGTACGCCACCCAGGCCGCGAAGGTGCGTGGCGTGGCCTCGCACAGGTGCAGATCGGAGATGAAGTCGATGGCGCGCCAGGTGCCGGGTGCATCGAACTCGGAAATCGCCGGCAGCGCAGCGCGCGCGAAGGGCACCGCGGGCGCCGCGGCCGCGGGCATCAGCGCAGCTCGGTGGCGCGCTCGATGCGCAGGTCCTGCAGCGGCACGTCGTCGTGCATGCCCTTGCGCCCGGTGCCCACGCTTTCCATCGTATCCACCACCTCGGCGCCCTCGACGACCCGGCCGAATACCGCATAGCCCCAGCCCTGGGCGTTCTCGGCGCGGAAGTCGAGAAAGGCGTTGTCGGCGGTGTTGATGAAGAACTGCGCCGATGCCGAATGCGGGTCGCCGGTGCGTGCCATGGCCAGCGTGTAGCGCTTGTTCTTCAAGCCGTTGCTGGCCTCGTTGCGAATCGACGCCTCGGTGGGTTTCTGGCGCATGCCCGGCTCGAACCCGCCGCCCTGCACCATGAAGCCCTTGATCACGCGGTGGAACACCGTGCCGTCGTAGTGCCCCTTGTTGACGTAGGCGAGGAAGTTGGCCACCGTCAGCGGCGCCTTCTCCTCGTCGAGCTCGATGCGCAGCATGCCGGCGCTGGTTTCCATCTGGACGGTCTTGGTCATTTCATTTCTCCACGGAGGCTTTGCGAAGGGTCACGGCGTTGAGCGGCAGGTTTTCGTGCATGCCCGCTGCGCGCGTGGGCACCGCCTTGATCTTGTCCACCACGTCCATGCCTTCCACCACCTTGCCGAAGACGGCATAGCCTTCGCCGTCGCGCGCGTTGGGCTGGTCCAGGAACAGGTTGTCGCCGACGTTGATGAAGAACTGCGCCGTGGCCGAGGCGGGCACGGCGGTGCGCGCCATCGCGATACTGCCGCGCACATTGGACAGGCCGTTGCGGCTTTCCAGCGGGATCGGTGGCCGCGTCGGCTTCTCGCTCAGGTCGGGTTTGTAGCCACCCGTCTGGATCATGAAATTCCCGATCACACGGTGGAAGATCACCCCGTCGTAATGCCCCGCGCGCACGTAGCGCAGGAAGTTCTCGACCGTCTTGGGGGCCTTGTCGGGGGCCAGTTCGAGAACGATGTCGCCCTCGCTCGTGGCCAGGCGAACCTTCTGCGCAAAGGCCGGCAGGGCGAGCGCGAATGCGGCGGCAAGCAGCAGGTGCAAAGCAAATTTCAAGACGATGTCTCCATGGGGGGTGCCGGTGAAAGAGCGCGAGGTGGCGAGTCTAGCGGGGCGAGAGCGGCGTACAGGCGAGCAGGGTTCGCGCGGCCTCGAGCCGGCGCAGCAACTGCGCGTCCAGGGGCCCCTGGGTGGCCGCCTGTTCCCAGGCCTGCACCGCCAGCATGAGGTGCACCTGGCCGAGGTTGGCCAGCGCCGCCCGGTGGCCCGGCTGGTTGCGCAGCGCCGCCTCGAGCGCCAGGCGCGCCAGCGCCAGGTGGCCCGCACGCGCCTGCAGCACGGCGACGTTGTTGAGGGGGTCGGGCAGCTCCGGATATTCCTCGGAGAGCTGGGTGAACACGGCCAGCGCCTCGTCGTCGCGCTCGAGGTCCATCAGCACCACGCCGAAGAGGAAGCGCGCCTGGGCGTCGGCGGGCCGTGCCTGCATCGCGCGCTGGGCGTGTTGCAGTGCCGGCGCGAGCTCGCCATGCGCAATCAGGGCGCGGATCTCCGCCGGTTCGTCGGCGCGGACGGCGCCGGTGGCGCAGGCCAGTGCCGCGACAAGGGCGCGCAAGGCGGCAGGGCAGGGGAGCATGCGCATCGGAGGAGGCAAGGCCAGCGCGGCGTGGAGGGGGCGGCCGCTATACTGAATCGGATTCTATCGACGCGCCGTCGCCGCACCGCCATCCCCATCGCCGCCCTCGCCGCGCCGATGCGCACGGATGGCTCCGCCGCCCAGGCCACAGCCCCTGCACATGAGCCTTCGCATCCACAACACCCTGACCCGGCGCCTCGAGGACTTCACGCCCCTGCAGCCGGGGCACGTGCGCATGTATGTCTGCGGCATCACGGTCTACGACCTGTGCCACCTGGGCCATGCGCGCATGGTGCTGGCCTTCGACATGGTCTATCGCTGGCTCCTGGCCAGCGGCTGGCGCGTGACTTACGTGCGCAACATCACCGACATCGAGGACAAGATCATCAAGCGCGCGCTGGAGCGCGGCGTCTCCATCCGCCAGCTCACCGACGAGATGATTGCCGCCATGCACCGCGACTTCGCCGCGCTGGGCGTGGCGCCACCGACCCACGAGCCGCGCGCCACCGACTACGTGCCGCAGATGCTCTCGCTCATCGAACGCCTGCAGGCCAGGGGCCTGGCCTACCAGGCGCAACCCAGTGACGGCGAGGGCGCGCAGGGCGACGTGAATTTCGCCGTGCGGCGCTTTCCCGGCTACGGCAAGCTCTCGGGCAAGTCGCTCGACGAGCTGCGCGCAGGTGAGCGCGTCGCCGTGCAAGGCGACAAGGAAGACCCGCTGGACTTCGTGCTGTGGAAGGCGGCCAAGGCGAGCGAGCCCGACGAGGCCCGCTGGCCGAGCCGCTACGGACCCGGCCGCCCGGGTTGGCACATCGAGTGCTCGGCGATGAGCTGCGCCTTGCTCGGTGAGCCCTTCGACATCCACGGCGGCGGCATGGACCTGCAGTTCCCGCACCACGAGAACGAGATCGCGCAAAGCGAGGGGGCCAGCGGCGGCGAGTTCGTGCGCACCTGGATGCACAACGGCTTCCTCAACATCGACGACGAGAAGATGTCCAAGTCGCTGGGCAACTTCTTCACCATCGCCGACGTGTTGCAGAGGTTCGACGGCGAGACGGTGCGTTTCTTCATGCTGCGCACGCACTACCGCAGCCCGTTCAATTTCAGCAGCCAGTTGCTCGAGGAGACGCGCACCGCCCTGAAGCGCCTGTACACCGCGCTGGATGCGGCAGGCGAGGCCGGCACCCTGCCCGCCATCGACTGGGCCGAGCCGCGCGCGGCGGCCTTCAAGGCGGCGATGGACGACGACTTCAACACCCCTGGCGCCGTCGCCGTGCTCTTCGACCTCGCCGGCGAGATCAACCGCGGCCGCCACGGCAACGCCGCATTGCTCAAGGCCCTGGGCGCCGTGCTCGGGCTGTTGCAGCAGACACCCAGCGCCTACCTTCAAGGGCGATCGGCACTCGACGAGGCAACCATAGCCGCGCGCATTGCCGCTCGTGCGGCGGCGAAACAGGCACGCGATTTCGCTCTTGCCGACCGCATCCGCGACGAACTGGCCGCGCAGGGCATCGAGCTCAAGGACTCGGCCCAGGGCACCACCTGGGTCCAGGCCTGAGGCATGGCCAAACTGCCTGCGCCGTCTCCCGTGGCTGCCACCATGTGCGCGGGTACGCCCGAGTACTGGGACGACGCCTGCAAGCACCTCTCGCGACGCGACCGCGTGCTGAAGAAGCTCATCCCCCGGTTCGGCGAGGCGCGGCTGCGCAGCCGCGGCGACGCCTTCACCACGCTGGCGCGCTCCATCGTCGGTCAGCAGATCTCGGTGAAGGCGGCGCAATCCGTGTGGGACCGCTTTGCGGCGGTCGTCGGCGGGCCGGCCACGCAGCTGCCGCCTCTTCAGGTGCAGGCTGTGCCAGTGCCACGCATGCGCGAAGCGGGGCTGTCGGCGCGCAAGTGCGAATACCTGCTCGACCTGGCGCGCCACTTCAGCGAATCGCGCGTGCATGTGGGCCAATGGCAAGCGATGGACGACGAGGCCATCATCGGCGAGCTGGTGGCCATCCGCGGCATCGGCCGCTGGACGGCCGAGATGTTCCTCATCTTCCACCTCATGCGCCCCAACGTCATGCCGCTGGACGACCTGGGCCTGCTCAAGGGCATCAGCCTGAACTACTTCAGCGGCGAACCCGTCTCGCGCGCCGAGGCGCGCGAGGTCGGCGAAGCCTGGGCGCCATTCCGTTCGGTGGCCACTTGGTATATTTGGCGCAGCCTCGATCCGCTGCCGGTCGAATACTGAAGCAAGCATGAGCAAGCGCCATTTCCTGGAGTTCGAACAGCCGATTGCCGAACTCGAGTCCAAGATCGACGAGCTGCGCTACGTGCAGAACGAGTCGGCCGTGGACATCTCCGACGAGATCGAGCGCCTGGCGGGCAAGAGCCAGCAGCTCACCAAGGAGATCTACTCCAGCCTGACGCCGTGGCAGGTGACGCAGATCGCGCGCCACCCGCAGCGCCCGTACACGCTGGACTACGTGGGCGAGATCTTCACCGACTTCCAGGAACTGCACGGCGACCGTCACTACGCCGACGACCTGTCCATCGTCGGTGGCCTGGCGCGCTTCAACGGCCAGGCCTGCATGGTGCTGGGCCACCAGAAGGGTCGCGACACCAAGGAGCGCACGCTGCGCAACTTCGGCATGTCGCGTCCCGAGGGCTACCGCAAGGCGCTGCGCCTGATGAAGCTGGCGGAGAAATTCGGCCTGCCGGTGTTCACCTTCGTCGACACGCCCGGGGCCTACCCCGGCATCGGGGCCGAGGAGCGCGGCCAGTCGGAAGCCATCGGCCGCAACATCTTCGAGATGGCTCAGCTCGAAGTCCCCATCGTCAGCACGATCATCGGCGAGGGCGGCTCGGGCGGGGCCCTGGCCATCAGCGTGGCCGACCAGGTGCTGATGCTGCAGTTCAGCGTCTACTCGGTGATCTCCCCGGAGGGCTGCGCGTCGATCCTGTGGAAGACCGCCGAGCGCGCCTCGGACGCCGCCGAAGCGCTGGGCATCACCGCGCACCGCCTCAAGGCGCTGGGCGTGATCGACAAGATCATCAGCGAGCCCGTGGGCGGCGCCCACCGCGATCTTCAGTGGATGGCCGCACAGCTCAAGCGCGCCTTGGGCGAGGCCTTGCGGCTGAGCGCCGATCTCAAGCCCAAGGACCTGCTGCAGCGCCGCTACGAACGGCTGCGCGCCTACGGACGCTTCACCGACACCAAGGAGCGGTGATTGGGCCCGCCGCGGGTCGCGGTGGCCGTGAGCGGCGGTCGCGATTCGACGGCACTGCTGCACTGCACGCAGCGCGCCGCGCGGGCACTGGGCATCGAGGTGCTGGCGCTGCATGTGCACCACGGCCTGATGCCGCAGGCCGATGCCTGGCACGACCATGTGCGCCGGCAGGCGCGACGCTGGGGCGTGCCTCTCCTCTGTGCAAGGCTGGAGACCTCACCGGCTCGGGGCGACAGCGTCGAGGCCTGGGCGCGGCGTGAACGCTATCGCGCCCTGGCCACTCTGGCCCAGGGCGCGGGTTGCAATCTGGTGCTGCTGGCGCACCACCGGCGCGACCAGGCCGAGACCTGGCTGCTGCAGGCGCTGCGTGCTGCCGGCCCGGCGGGCCTGGCTTCGATGCCCGAGACCGCGCAGCGCCTGGGCGTGACCTGGGCCAGGCCGTGGCTGGAGCAGCCACGCGAGGCCATCGAGGCCTACGTGCATCGGCACCGGCTCACGCACATCGAGGACGACAGCAACGGCGACGAGCGATTTGCACGCAACCGCCTGCGCACGCAGGTGTGGCCGGCCCTGACCTTCGCCTTCCCACAGGCCGAGTCCGCGCTCGCTGCGGCGGCCGCGCAGGCGCAGCAGGCCCAGGCGCTGGCGCGCGAGCTGGCGGACCAGGATCTGCCGGGGCTGCGCCTGGGCGAGGGCCTGTCGGTGCCGGCCTGGCTGACCTTGCCGCCGCAGCGCCGGCGCAACGCCTTGCGCGCGTGGTTGAGCCAGGCGCTCGCGGGGCCGGGCATGGTGGCGCTGCTCGAGCGGCTGGAGCGTGAACTGCCGTTGCGGCGCCAGGCACGCTGGCCTGCCGGGGCGGGCGAGTTGCGGCTCTACCGAGGGTTGCTTAGCGCTGCGCCCCAGCCAGCGGCGTTGGCCCTTCCCCTCGCCGATGGCGCGTGCACGCCCCTGGACCTGGGCCAGCCTGGCATCCATCATCTCTCCCGATGGCACGGCGCGCTGCGCGTGGAGGCGGTGGTGCGTCTTGGAGTGCCCGCGGCACTGTTGCGTGGCGCGGTCGTGCAGCCACGGCAGGGTGGTGAACGCTGGTGCCTGTCTGCCCATGGCACGCCACGCAGCCTGAAGAAGCAGTTCCAGGCGTTGGCGGTGCCGCCGTGGGAGCGGGAAGGCCCCCTGGTCTGGTCCGCCGCCGGCCACCTGCTCTTTGTTCCTGGTCTGGGGATGGACGCCCGCGCCTGCGCCGAGCCGGGCGCGCCGCGCTTGCAGCTGAGCTGGCTGCGCGATGTGCCGCGGGAGACAGGAACGAGGGTGCCCGTCGGGTAAAATCAAACTCCTGCATGGCCGCAACGGGCGGCCGTGCGAGCGACCCGGCATTCAGCAATGGCATTGATCGTTCACAAGTACGGCGGCACCTCGATGGGGTCCACCGAGCGCATTCGCAGCGTGGCGCAACGCGTGGCCAAATGGGTGCGTGCGGGCCACCAGATGGTGGTCGTGCCTTCGGCCATGTCGGGCGAGACGAACCGGCTGCTGGGCCTGGCCAAGGAACTCAACCCGAACCCGGATACGCCCGAGGCGCTGCGCGAGCTCGATGCCGTCGCCGCCACCGGCGAGCAGGTGTCGGTGGGACTGCTGGCCCTGGCCTTGCAGGCCCAGGGCGTGCCTGCCGTGAGCTACGGCGGCTGGCAGGTGCCTTTCGAGACCGACTCGGCCTTCACCAAGGCGCGCATCTCGCGCATCGACGACACGCGCGTGCGCACCGACCTCGCCGCGGGCAAGGTGGTCATCATCACCGGCTTCCAGGGCATCGACCCGGACGGCAACGTGACCACGCTGGGCCGCGGTGGCAGCGATACCTCCGCCGTGGCGGTGGCCGCGGCGATGAAGGCCGACGAGTGCCTCATCTACACCGACGTGGACGGCGTCTACACCACCGACCCGCGCGTCGTGCCCGAGGCGCGGCGGCTCAAGACCATCAGCTTCGAGGAAATGCTCGAGATGGCCAGCCTGGGCTCCAAGGTGCTGCAGATCCGCTCCGTGGAGTTCGCCGGCAAGTACCACGTGCCGGTGCGCGTGCTTTCCAGCTTCACGCCCTGGGACATCCCGCTCGACGAGGAAATGCAATCGGGCACCCTGATCACCTTCGAGGAAGACGAAAAGATGGAACAAGCCGTGGTCGCCGGGATCGCGTTCAACCGCGACGAGGCCAAGATCAGCGTCATCGGCGTGCCCGACAAGCCGGGCATCGCCTACCAGATCCTCGGGCCGGTGGCCGATGCCAACATCGACATCGACGTCATCATCCAGAACCTCTCGCACGAGGGCAAGACGGACTTCTCGTTCACCGTGCCGCGCGGCGACTACCAGCGCACGATCGCCGTGCTCGAGTCGCAGGTGCTGCCGTCCACGGGCGCCGCGCGTGTGCTCGGCGACCCGAAGATCTGCAAGGTTTCCATCGTCGGCATCGGCATGCGCAGCCACGTCGGCGTGGCGAGCAAGATGTTCCGTACGCTCTCGGAAGAGGGCATCAACATCCAGATGATCAGCACCAGCGAGATCAAGACCAGTGTCGTGATCGACGAGAAGTACATGGAACTGGCCGTGCGTGCCCTGCACAAGGCCTTCGGCCTGGACCTGCCCACCGCAGCCGAGGGCTGATGCCGCTAGAATGCGGCCCTTCGCCGGAGTCGTGACCGAGTGGCCGAAGGTGCTCCCCTGCTAAGGGAGTATGCGGGCAAAACCTGCATCGAGGGTTCGAATCCCTCCGACTCCGCCAGACTGAAGAAAAACGGGCCCTTGGGCCCGTTTTTCATGGTGCGCCCGGCACGCACGCATTTCACCGCGGTAGATCAAGGTTTTGGCGCGTCGGCTGACGCGACAATCAGGGCTTGTGCAGCGCACCGAGGAGCCGTCGTGCCCGTCAGCGACATCGAGATCGCCCGCCAAGCCCACCCGCAACGCATCGTCGATCTGGCCCGCGAGCGGCTGGGCATCCCCGATGAACACCTGGTGCCCTATGGCCACTACAAGGCCAAGCTGGCGCTGCCGTTCATCGACACGCTCTCCTCGCGCCGCGAAGGCAAGCTCGTCCTCGTCACCGCCATCAGCCCGACGCCCGCCGGGGAGGGCAAGACCACCACCAGCATCGGGCTCGGCGACGCGCTCAACCTCATCGGCAAGAAGGCCATGATTGCCTTGCGCGAGCCCTCGCTCGGGCCCGTGTTCGGCATGAAGGGCGGGGCCACCGGCGGCGGGCTCGCCCAGGTGGTGCCGATGGACGACATCAACCTGCACTTCACGGGTGATTTCAACGCCATCGGGCTGGCCAACAACCTGCTCGCCGCGGCACTGGACAACCACATCCACCACGGCAACGCGCTGGGCATCGACGTGCGTCGCGTCACCTGGCGGCGCGTCGTCGACATGAACGACCGCGCGCTGCGCGACATCACCGTGGGCCTGGGCGGACCGGCGAACGGTTTTCCGCGGCAGGACGGTTTCGACATCGTCGTCGCCTCCGAGGTGATGGCCATCCTGTGCCTGGCAACCTCGCTGCAGGATCTGAAGTCGCGCCTGGGGCGCATCGTCGTCGCCGAGACGCTGGCGCGCCAGCCCGTGCGTGCCAGCGACCTGAAGGTGCACGGGGCGATGGCGGTGCTGCTCAAGGACGCCATGGCGCCGAACCTGGTGCAGACGCTGGAGCACACGCCCGCACTGTTGCACGGCGGGCCGTTCGCCAACATCGCGCACGGCTGCAATTCGGTGATTGCCACGCGCACCGCCCTGCGCCTGGCCGACTACGTCGTCACCGAGGCCGGCTTCGGCGCCGACCTGGGGGCCGAGAAGTTCGTCGACATCAAGTGCCGCGCGTCGGGCTTGCGCCCTGCGGCGGCGGTGCTGGTGGCCACGGTGCGCGCCGTGAAGTACCACGGCGGCGTGGAGCGCGCCGACCTGGCGCGCGAGGACCTGCCGGCGCTCGAGCGCGGGCTGGCCAACGTGGAGCGCCACCTGGGCAACATGCGCGAGGTCTTCGGCCTGCCCTGCGTCGTGGCGCTGAATCATTTCGCCAGCGATACGCAGGCCGAGCATGCACTCCTGCGCGAGCGCATCGGCCGCTTCGGGGTGGGCGTGGTCACGGCCCGGCACTGGGCCGAGGGTGGGCACGGCGCGGTCGCGTTGGCCCACGAGGTGGTGCGCCTGTGCGAGGAGCCATCGACCCTGCGCTTCGCCTACGACAACCAGCTGCCCTTGTGGGAGAAGATGCGCGCCGTGGCCACGCGCATCTATGGCGCCGCCGACATCTCTGCCGGCGCGGCCGTGCGCGCAAGGGTGGAGAAACTGCAGGCCGATGGCTACGGCCACTTCCCGGTGTGCGTGGCCAAGACGCAGTACAGCTTTTCCACCGATGCCGCGCAGCGCGGTGCGCCCACCGGCCACGTCGTCGACGTGCGCGAGGTGCGCCTGGCGGCCGGGGCCGAATTCATCGTCATGATCTGCGGCGACGTCATGACCATGCCCGGCCTGCCACGCCTGCCCGCCGCCGAGCGCATCGACCTGGACGAGCAGGGCCTCATCGTCGGCCTGGACTAGGCGCGGCGGCATGGCCCACCGCACGGCGCGGCTGTACCGCATCGAGGCCCTGATCCGCGCACGCGGCCATGTCAGCTTTGCCGTGTTGCGCGAGGAACTGGAAGTCTCGCCGGCGACGCTCAAGCGCGACCTCGAGTACCTGCGCAGCCGCCTGGGCGCGCCCATCGAGTACGACCGCGACCTCAATGGCTACCGCTTCGGCGCGGCCCATGCCGGCCCGCGGCACGAGCTGCCCGGGCTGTGGTTCGACGAGGCGGAGCTGTACTCGCTGCTCATGGCGCACCAGCTGCTGGCCGGCGTGGACAGCGAGGGCATGCTCAGCCGGCATCTGCAGCCCTTGCTCGATCGAATCCACCAGTTGCTCGGCAGCGGCGAGGGTGCGCCGGCCGCCAACCGCTTGATGAAGCGCGTGAAGGTGATCGCCGCGCTGCGCCGACCGGTGCCGAGCCGTTTTTTCGAACGCCTCAGCCTGGCGCTGCTCTCGCGCAAGCGGGTGCACCTGCGCTACCTGACGCGCGGGCGGGGGGAGGTGAGCGAGAGGGACGTCTCGCCACAGCGGCTCGTGCACTATCGCAACACCTGGTATCTGGACGCATGGTGTCACCGCGCCGACGCGCTGCGGCGCTTTGCGCTGGATGCGATCGAACAGGCCACCGTGCTCGATGGCGCCGCGCTGGGCGTGGCGATGAAGCGGGTGGAGGCGGAGATGGACGCCGGCTACGGCATCTACGCCGGCGGCGAGCGGCGCTGGGCCGTGCTGCACTTCGACCGTCAGGCTGCACAGTGGGCCAGCCGTGAGGAGTGGCACCCTCAACAGGAAGGGCAGTGGTGCGACGACGGCAGTTTCAAGCTGCGGCTGCCGTACGTGGACGAGACGGAACTGGTGATGGACGTGTTGCGCCAGGGGGCGCAGGTGCAGGTGCTCGAGCCACCTGAACTGGTCCGGACGGTGCGCGAGCGATTGGCCGCGGCCGCTGCCGCATATGCGCCGGTGGCGCCTTCTCGCGGCTGATACGACGTTGCCCTCGCTGCGCTGCACATCCAGCCAGCTTGATTTCGAGGAAGGGCTATCTCGAACATAAAGTTAACATAATATACATTGT
>DYOR01000102.1 GCA_020720385.1 Rubrivivax sp. | reverse complement strand
TCGCCGCCAGCGCGCGGCGCACCGAGTCTTCGCTGACCATGCCGCGCAGGCCCAAGGCCTTGGCGGCCACCGCATCTCCACGGACGCCGGCGATGTGCGCGTAGCGCTTGGCTCCGGCCAAGATGCCCAGCATCAGCGTGCCCAGCACGTCGCGCGGCCGCGATGCGTTGGGGCTGCTGTAGTGCAGCGGGCAGGCCTGCACCCAGCGGTCGAACACCCCGGCCGTGGCCAGGAATTCGGCAAAGAACACGATCTGCCCGTGCAGCGTGGCTTGGGCTGTCTCGTCCCAGCGAACGTGCACTCGGCCACCCATCGTGTCGGCCACCATCGCGTCCTCGCCGGCCTGCGCCAGCACGCTCTTCTTCGGTTCGCAAGCTTCACCCATCAGGTGAGTCTGCCAAACAGACTCAAACCCGCGCCAGCGCTCAAGAAACCAGCGTCGGCGCAGCCTCAACTGCCGTTCTTAGGATCAAAGCAACTCGACGACGCCGAGCCAGCGCACAGCTTCGCGATCCTGTTGGCAGAGATGGCCACCCTCGTTGGCAACACCTGCCGCACGCCCAGCGTCGGCGCCGATGCACCGATCTTCGAGGTGCTCACCACCGCCACCGCACACCAGCAGCGCGCCCTGGCTCTGATCCAGGCCATCCAACCGTAGTCAGAAACCCAAACCCGAAATCCATCGCAAGTGGTTGATGGAACGGGAGAATTCGGATTGGGCTCGGAGGAACTTCAGGCTAGGCCGATGCGTCCACCCAACCCGTCGCCTGCGAAGCGACTGCGGTACCGCCGGCGAACAGCCGCGCAGCCAAGGCGCGCTCGCGTGTGGCCACGGTGTCGAGGAACTCGCCCGCCCCGCGCATCTCGCGAAAGGTGTCGAAGCCTGTTTCCAGGAAGGACTGCAGGACGCCCACGCCGGCGGCCCTCGCCGGAGCGCGCATGAGGCGCAGGCTGTGCCTGAGCAAGGGGTTGCGCGTGTAGCGGTCGAGTGCCTCGCCCACGGCAAGCATCAAGGCGATCTGGCGCTCCCGCGCCTCGGGCTGCCCGACCTCGCGCCAGGCGTGTGCGTAGCTTGCGTCGTCCAGCACGGCCGAACCAATTGCCTCGCTCATGGCCGTGTCCAGCCTCTCCGACAGCGCATGCAGATCACCCAACGAGACCACCGTGTCGATGATCTCGCGCGGGAAGAGCCGCACCAGCCCGGGCACGATGCGCGCAAACTGGTCGTCGCGCTGGGCGAAGTCGCCCGGGCCGTAGAGATCCTCGAGAAAAAACAGCGCGGCTCGACCGTAGCGTGCGCTGCCCAGCAGGTCGGCGTAGGTCCGCTGGAAGCGGCCGTGCTGATAGTGCTTCACGGCGCTGACGCGGTCGGCGAGGGTTCGGTCTGCCGAGCGCCGCGCGCGCTCGGCGGCAACGTCTTGCAGGCGCTGCAGGATATGTTGGCCTTGCTCGTTCATGCGCAGGCGAAGCGGTGGGTTGGGACGCGGTCGTCGCCCGCGGCCGACCGGCTAGGGACGGTTCACTAGCAGCGGCTTGCGCAATGATGCAACACTGCGGCGCATGCAGGAATGGACCCTTCGCCGCGCGGTGGTGGACACGTTGCCGCGAACCTCACCACCGATCACATGCTTCGCGGGATCCGCGGATGCGCGTGTCTAGGCTTCCCCTCATGCTCGCGCGGCTGCAACAGTTCACCACCTTGGGCGGCACCCTCCTGGCCGTGCTGTGGGCCTTGCTTGCATGGCGCATGGGCTCACCCGCCTGGGGCTGGGCGGGGCTGCTGGTCGTGCTCGGCGGCTACGCGGGCGTGCTGGCGCTGGAGTTCACGCTCGTGCATGTGGTGGGCCACGGCGGCGACCCCACACCGCCGGCGCGCCCGGTCGACCTGGTGCGCGCCTGGTGGGGCGAGGTGCGCGCCGCGCCGCGTGCATTTTGCTGGCGCCAGCCCTTTCGCAGCCGGCGTTGGCCTGACCACCTCCCGGCGGATGCCGCCGGACGCCGTGGCGTCCTCCTCGTGCATGGCTTCGTCTGCAACCGCGGCCTGTGGAACCCGTGGTTGCAGCGCTTGGCCGCGCGCGGCGTGCCCGTGGTGGCCGTCAACCTCGAGCCCGTGTTCGGTTCGATCGACGACTACATCGGCATCATCGAGCAAGGCATGAGCAAGCTGCAGGTCTGCACCGGGCTGGCGCCGATCGTCGTTGCCCACAGCATGGGCGGCCTGGCGCTGCGGCGCTGGTGGTGCGAGCAGCAGGACGACGCCCGCGTCCACCACGTGCTCACCCTGGGCACGCCACACCAGGGCACCTGGCTGGCGCGCTTTGCCCTGACGCGCAATGCGCGGCAAATGCGCCGCGCCTCGCCCTGGCTGCTCGCGCTGTCCGCGCGCGAGCCTCCCGGGCGGGCCGCGCGCTTCACGTGCTTCTACAGCCACTGCGACAACATCGTCTTCCCACCGGCGACGGCCACCCTGCATGGCGCCGACAACCACCACCTGCCCGGCGTGGCGCACGTCCAGATGGCCGATCGCCCGGAGCCGTGGGCGACCCTGCAGCGGCTGCTGCAGGAACCACCGGTCAGACGCTGAATTCGCGCTCCCCGGGGCGCACCGCACCGGGCTCGATGAGGCCGTCGCGCGCCACCGCTTCGCGCACCTCGCGGTACACGGGCGTGAAATCGGGGGCGGTGGCTTCGAACAACTGCTGGAACGAATCGATGACGAAGTAGGTCGACTGGAAGGTGTCGATGCGGTACAGGCTGCGCATCAGCCGCTGCAGGTCGAAGGCCACGCGGCGCGCTGCGGTCGACCTCACGCTGTGAGGCAATTCGCCCGCCGAGCTGAGAATCCCGGCACCATAGGCGCGCAGCCCCTGCGGCGTGGCGATGAGGCCGAACTCCACCGTGTACCAGTACAGCCGTGCCAGCAACTCGCAGGCCTCCAGGCGGCTGGCTTTCAGCCCTCCGGCCCCATAGGCCTGCATGTAGTCGGCAAACGTCGGGTCGAAGAGCAGCGGCACATGGCCGAAGAGATCATGGAACACGTCGGGCTCGACGACGTAGTCGAACTCCTCGGGCCGGCGGATCCAGTCGGTGACCGGGAAGCGGCGTGCGGCGAGCAGCGAGAAGAAGGCCTCCTCCGGGATCAGGCCAGGCACACCGACGATCTGCCAGCCGGTGGCGCGCACGAGGCGTTCGGAAATCGCATCGAACGCCGGGATGCGGTGCGGCGCGCCGAGCTGCTGCACCGCGGCGACGAACTCGTCGCAGGCCAGGCCGGGCAGCTGCGCGAGCTGGCGTGCGTAGAGGCGGCGATAGGTGTCGTGGTCGGCCGCCGTGTAGCGGCCGATGTCCTGTTCGCAGGTGTAGTCCGCCCGGGCGCGGCCGTAGTCGCCGCGCGGCGGCCGCTCGCCCTGGCCATAGGTCACGGGCGCCACACCCCGATTGACGCTCTTGCCGGCCGCGGGGTTCATTTCCGTTCGAGCACGCCACGGCGCATCTGGTCGAGCTCGAGGCTCTCGAAGAGGGCCTTGAAGTTGCCCTCGCCAAAGCCCTGATCGCCCTTGCGCTGGATGAACTCGAAGAAGATCGGTCCGAGCTGGTTCTCGCTGAAGATCTGCAACAGCAACTCACCGGCCTTGCCGTCGATGAGGATCTTGCGCTGCCGCAGCGCGCCCAGGTCCTCGCCGTGACCGGGGATGCGCTTGTCGACGAGTTCGTAATAGGTATCCAGCGTGTCGAGCAGCTTCACGCCCTGGCTGCGCAGCGCATCCACGGAACGGACGATGTCGGTCGCGCCCAGCGCGATGTGCTGGATGCCTTCGCCGTGGTACTTGTCCAGGTACTCCTGGATCTGGCCCGCCCTGTCGTTGCCCTCTTCGTTGATGGGGATGCGGATCTTGCCGCAGGGGCTGGTCATGGCCTTGCTCTTCACGCCGGTGACCTGTCCCTCGATGTCGAAGTAGCGCACCTCGCGGAAGTTGAACAGGCGCTCGTAGAACTCGCTCCACTCGCCCAGGCGGCCGCGATGCACGTTGTGCGTGAGGTGGTCGATGTAGGTCAGGCCGTGGCCGGCGGGGTTGAGCGAAGCCCCATCCAGGGGCTCGAAGTCGACGTCGAAGAAGCCGATGTTGCCGATTTCCCCGGGCACGGCGTCGTTCTTGCCGCGCCAGCGATCCACGAGGTAGATCAGGCTGTCGCCGATGCCCTTGATCGCCGGGATGTTGAGCTCGCCGGGGCCTGCGCTGCCGGCGTAGCCCCAGGCCCCCAGCGACAGGGCGCGCGCGTAGGCGTTGCGCGCGTCCTGCACGCGAAAGGCGATGGCGCAGATGCTCGGCCCGTGCAGCCGCGCAAAGCGCTGAGCGAACGAATCGGGCTCCGCGTTGACGATGAAGTTGATCTCGCCTTGGCGGTACAGCAGCACGTTCTTGTGGCGGTGCCGGGCGATGGCGCGAAAACCCATCTGCTCGAACACAGCGCCCATGGCGGCGGGGTCAGGCGCGGCGTACTCGATGAACTCGAACCCGGCCGTGCCCATCGGGTTGTCCCAGGGCGTGAATTGCATGCGCGGCCTCCTGCATGGTGCGAAAAGGCCGCACTGTATGCGCGCCGTGCCCGCGCGTCGATCAGAGGGTCGCGATCGACGTTCCGACGCGCCATCGCGGCGGTGTCGGCGCCAGCGCGGATTCCCTGGCGGCCCAGTGCGCTCAGATCGGATCGGCGTCGATCTCGTGCAGCAGGCGGCTGGTGGGCTCGGGCGTGAGATTCAGCAACTCGCAGAGGTCGCGGATGTCGTCGGGCAGGGCGGCGTTGTCCCAGCCCTGCGTGCTGTGCCGCGCCACGCGGATGGCGAGCTGGACATTGCGCATCTGCGGGCCGACGGCCTTCGCGTGCTCGTCGGTGAAGTCCACCAGCAGCGTGGGCAGCCGCCAGGCTTTCATCAGCGCGTGCTCGAGATCGATGAGCTGGATGTTGAGCAGCTCGCGCTGCACGGCGGCCGAGCGCAGCGTCGAGTCGGCTTGCTGGCGCCGTGCGATCTCGGCGGCCAGGTCCGGTGCACGCAGCCACAGCAGGAGCTCGGCGAAGTCGTGCAGCAGCGCGGCTTCGTAGATCACCGCGGCATCGTGGTCCATGCGGTGCACGGCAAATCCGATGGCAAAGCGCGCTGCGCGCCGCGCCCGACGCAGCACGGCGGCGAATCCGGCCCGCGCCGCGGGGCGTTCGGCGAGGCGGTCTTCCACGGTGTGCAGCGTCTCGAAGGCACGGAAGAAGGGCGGGATGCCAAGCATGACCAAGGCGGCGGTGACGGTCTCGGCGTCGCTGCCTTCGCGCCCGCGGCGCAGGCGCGCGAGGTGCGCGAGCACCTTCAGCGTCATCAGCGGGTCCGCGGTGATCACTTCGGTGAGCAGGTGCGCATCGACGGCGTCCTCGTTGACGCGCAACTCGTCCAGCGCATCGGCGGTGCGCGCCAGCACGGGCAGGGTCTCGGGTGTGAACAGGGCGGCCCAGGCGTCCACGTCGCGTGGCGCCTTGGTGATGAAGTCGGTGGCCGGGGCACTGCGGATGCGGCGCGACTCGAACGCCGGGTCCGGCTCCTGCCCGGCCTGCGCATCCTCGCCCAGGGCGAAGACAAGACCCACACGGGCATCGGCCTTGCCCTGGAGCAGTGCATCCCAGGCGGCAAGCAGTGTGTCGCCGTCCTGCGCGGCCACGATGCTTATCCATGGTGGCGTGGCCGTGCTCACGCGCTCGAAGAAGGCACGCCGGGCCTGTGCCACGCGTTGCTCCAGTCCCGCGCCACCCCAGCCCTGGGGTGGCGGGCCGGCGCGCCGGGCGGCTTGCGTGGCGCCCATGAACACCGTCGGTGCGGGCCCCGGCAGGGCATCGTCCGGGCCGGGCGCGGCCGCATGCGTGCTGCCGACGCTGCTGCTGTGGCGCAGTGCCGTGCCCAGGCGCTCGTGCACGCTGCGGCGCAGCGCCGCGCTGCCCGCGAAGTCGATGTACACGGCCGCCACGGTGGGGTCCAGCGTGGCCACTTCGTCGTACAGCAGGACGGCGTCGTAGCAGCCCAGTGAGCGCGTGAACTCGGCGTTGGCGGGCGAGGTCAACCCCAGCACCGACGGGGTGCCGGGCGTGCCGCGACGCTGCGCCAGGCAGAACGCGGTGGCGATGGCGGTCTTGCTCGAGGCGCTGGACAGCAGCACCTGGCGCGCGCCGAACCAGGCGTTGTCGGCAAGGAAGTCGTCGACCAGGAAGGCCGTCGTGAACAAGGGCCGCAGGACCGCCTGCAGGCCTTCGAGCGTGGGCTGCCATGCCGGGTCCGCATCGCAAAAGACATAGCGGTTGTAGACCGCCGCCAACCCCTGGCGGTGCGCCGCGGCGTCGCTGAATCCCGCCGGCGTGACGCGCGCCGGCTGCACCACGAGGTGCGTTCCCGCAGGGAAGAAACCCCACACGCGCCGCCCCACGGCGGCGCCCTCGGCGAGCGACTCGATCACCGTGGCGAAGCCCCATACCGGCAGGCACCCGAGCGTCGCGTCGTTCGCTGGGAAGAGCTGCCAGTACTTCATCGCTTCGCCCAGGCCGGCGTAGGTCACGTTGTTGGCGCTGAGCGCGAACTGCTCGATGCGCAGCCGGGCCTGGCCGGGGTCCAGGTGGCGTGCGCCCGGGGCATCGGGGTCGGCGGCAAGGTGGGCGCGGCTGAGATCGGCGCGAGCGATGTACAGGCGTGGGTGCGCGGCAGGTGGCATCTGGGGCTCGTGAAAGGGGCGTCGGCGATGCTCCGCGCGTGCCTTGGGGCTGTCAAGCCCGCCGCGCGGCCGCGGCGGGCCTGGTCCTCCGGCGCGTCACAGCCGATTCACGCCGGTCACATGGCCCACGAGCAGGCCGTCGACGTAGAGCGCCCCTTCCGGCGCGCCCGCTTCGGCGTGGAACTCGAGCACGGGTTCGACCCCTGGTGCGGGCGGCGCCACGCACAGGCGCATCGCCAGGGCATCCAGGGTGCGGCTGGCGGCGCGCAGCAGCGCCGCGAAGAGCCGCCGCGTGCGCCGGCCGGCGGGCGTGGTGGCCACCAGGGGCAGGTCTTGCATCCACATGATGAGGTCTCCTTGGCACGCCGCAGGGCGCTGTGCGCCGTCGGCGTGGGGTGTTCAGGGGCGGGGTCGCAAACGGTCGATCTCGCGGCGCAACTCGCGCTGCGCCTGCCGACGCAGCGCGCCCGGGCTGCGCCGGTGGGCACCGGCCAGGCGCAGCAGGCCGGGGGCGACGAAGGGGTTGCGCGGCTTCGGCGTGTTGAGGGTCATCTTCATGCGGGTCTCCGGTGGTGAAAGAGGGGTTGAGGGGCAGGAACGGGGCGGTGCAAAAGCCGACGGCCCGGGTCGCTGGTGCAACCCGGGCCGTGGTGGCTTGGTGCCGCGCGCCTTGGCGCGCGGCTCTCAGCTCACCGGCGCGCCGGGCGGAGCACCATCGTTCAACGCGCCGGTCTCCATGCCGGGGACGCCTGCGCTGACCGCCGCAAGGCGGCGGCGCAGCAGTTCGGCCAAGGCCAGCATGAGAGACATGACGCTCCAGGTTGAGGTTGATCGGATGACGCCCGACCCATGGAGGGGCGTCATGCTTAAGCAAATGATAAAGATATCATTATCAAAGCGCAAGTGCTCTGCACCACGCGCGCGGCGGTGAATTAGGGGGGCGGGCGGGCTGTGCCGCGCGGGCTACTTCCTGCGCTTGAGCGGTGCCACGCCGGCCTGCATGCGCTGCCACAGGACCTGCGGGTCTTCGACCGGCGCAGGCGGCTTCGTCGGCGGATGCGAGACGGGCCCACGCGCGGTGGTGCCGGGCGGCGTGCTGCCGGGTTCGCTCGGCACGAGCACTTCACCGAGCAGGTCGAGCAGGCGGTTGCGAGCGCGCTGGGGATGGCGCCGGTAGTAGGTCAGCACGAGTCCGACGATGAAGCGCTCGTCGTCGTCACGCGGGGACGACTCGTCGCCGGGCGCGGCGTCGCGGGCCGCAGCGGCGGCCGGTGCCGTCACCGCACCCGGCGCGCCCGCGTGATGCGCCAGGTCCATCCAGCCGCGCGGCTTGTGGCACAGGTGCTCGAACTGCCGCGCCAGGCGCTCGCCGATCTGGCGTGAGCGGCCCTTGATCTGGCTCCAGTAGCTGGGCTGGATCTGCACGCGCTCGGCGAAACGCCGCTCCAGGCCGCGCAAGGTGGCCGCGTCGGCGTGGCGGGCGCTGAAGCGCACGAACTCGTCGAACAGCGCCAGCGCATTGTCGAATCTCACTTGGGCGAGATCGGGGGGGCTGGCTTGCATGGGTCGCCATGATAAATCCACGTTGCCCATGCGGGCCGCGCCGTGGCGACGTAGTCAGTCCTCGTCCTTGACCTGGAACTGCGCCGCCAACTGCTGCTGCACGCTGGGCGGCACGGCCTCGTAGCGCGCGAACTCGACGCTGTAGCGCCCCTGGCCGCTGGTCAGCGCATTCAGACGGCTCTGGTAGCCCGAGAGCTCGGACAGCGGCGCCGTGCCACGCACCACCATCATCCCCGGCGCGCCATTGGCCGTGCCAGTGACGAGGCCGCGCTTGGACGAGAGGTCGCCGGTGATGTCGCCCACGGCATGGTCGGGCGCGCTGATCTCGATGTTCACGATGGGCTCGAGCACGCTCGGCCGGGCCTCGCGCATGGCGGCGACGAAGGCCTTGCGGCCGGCGGTGGCGAAGGCGATGTCCTTGCTGTCCACGGTGTGGTGCTTGCCGTCGTAGACCGTCACGCGCACGTCGACCACCGGGTAGCCGGCGATGGCGCCCGCAGCGATGGCCTCGCGCACGCCCTTCTCCACCGCGGGAATGAACTGGTTGGGGATGGTGCCGCCCTTGACCTGGTCGAGGAACTCGAAACCGCCGCCGCGCGGCAGGGGCTCGACGCGCAGGAAGACCTCGCCGAACTGCCCGGCACCGCCGGTCTGCTTCTTGTGCCGGTGGTGGCCCTCGGCCTTGGCGGTGATGGTCTCGCGGTAGGCGATGCGCGGCGGGCGCGTGTTGACTTCGAAGCGGTAGACGTCGCGCAGCCGCTCGAGCAGCACGCGCAGGTGCAGTTCACCCAGGCCGTAGAGGATGGTCTCGTTGGTGTTGGCCACGTGCTCGACCTTCAGGCACGGGTCTTCGTCGATGAGCTTGGTGAGGATCTCCCACATGCGCTGCTCGTCGCCGTGGCGCTTGGGTTCGATGGCCAGGCCATGCACGGGCTTGGGGAAGTCGAGCGCCTTGAGGTGGATGTGCTCGTCGTCGGCGGCATCGTGCAGCACGGCATCGAAGTGGATCTCGTCGACCTTGGCCACGGCGACGATGTCCCCCGGCAGCGCGCGCTGCACCTCCACCGTCTCCTTGCCCTGGAGCATGAACAGGTGCGCCACCTTGAAGGGCTTGCGGCTGTGGCCGATGTAGAGCAGGCTGTCCCTGCTCACCGTGCCTTGGTGCACACGGAAGATGCCCATGCGGCCTACGAACGGGTCGACCGTGACCTTGAAGACATGCGCCAGCACGTGCCTGGCGGGGTCGGGGGTGGCGTGCATGGGCACGGCGTCGGCACCCTCGCCGTTGAGGAAGTCGGGCGCATTCGCCTCGAGCGGGTTGGGCAGCAGCTTGACGATGACGTCAAGCAGGTCGAGCACCCCGGCGCCGGTCTTCGCCGAGACGAAGCACACCGGGATGAGATGGCCTTCGCGCAGCGCCTGCTCCAGCGGGGCATGCAGTTCGGTGGGGTCGACGTCGCCATCGTTGAGGTAGCGGTCGACGAAGGCGCCGTCCACCTCCACCACCTGCTCCACGAGCGCGCGGTGGGCATCGTCCACCGAGCCGAAGTCGCTCTGGCCCTCGCGGTTGTAGAAGCACTCGACGACGCGGCTGGCGCCATTCGCGGGCAGGTTCACCGGCAGGCATTCCTTGCCGAACGCGGCCTGGATCTGCGTGAGCAGCGCGGCCAGCTCCGCCGGCGACGCGGCGTCGATCTTGTTGACGATGATGAGACGGTCGAGGTGGCGCGAGGCGGCGTACTCCATCATGCGCAGCGCCATCGGCTCGATGCCCGTGGCGGCGCTGATGACGATCGCGGCGGTCTCCACCGCTTCCAGGGCGGGCAGGCTCTGGCCGAGGAAGTCCGGGCTGCCCGGGGTGTCGATGAAGTGGATGCGCGTGTCGGCGTGCTGCAGGTGCATCACCGCCGCATTGAGCGAATGCTGCATGCGGCGCTCGAGGGGGTCGAAGTCGCTCACCATGCTGCCGCGCTCCAGCGTGCCCGGCGCGGCGATGGCGCCGGCCTTGACGAGCAGCGCTTCGGCGAGGCTGGTCTTGCCGGCCGCCGCCGGGCCGACCAGGGCCAGCGTGCGGATCGCGGCGATGCTCGCCGGGCTGCTTGGGGTTGGGCTTGGCATGCGGTGAACTCCTTCAGCGCGTGACGCCGGAATGCCCGCGCTGCTTCAAGTGGACAAGGTGAATGGGCCTGAGCCAGGGTAAGACATCGCGTCGCCGGCGACAAGAGTTGCAGCCCGCAGCCGCGCCTCATTCTTGCGATCGATCAAGCCGCAGGCACGGCCCGGGGCCCGCAACTACTGGAAGGCGACCTCGGCGAAGCTGCGCAGCTTGCGGCTGTGCAGGCTGCCCGGGCGTTCCTGGCGCAGCAGCTCCACCGCGCGCATACCGATGCGCAGGTGCTGGTCGACGCGTTCGCGGTAGAAGTGGTTGGCCATGCCCGGGAGCTTGATCTCGCCGTGCAGCGGCTTGTCGCTCACGCACAGCAAGGTGCCGTAGGGCACGCGGAAGCGAAAGCCGTTGGCGGCGATGGTGGCGCTTTCCATGTCCAGGGCCACGGCGCGGCTCTGGCTGAAGCGGCGCTCGGGGCCGGCGTTGGGCAGCAGCTCCCAGTTGCGGTTGTCGGTGCTCGCCACGGTGCCCGTGCGCAGGATGCGCTTGAGCTCGTAGCCCTGCAGCTGCGTGACGTCGGCCACCGCCTGCTCCAGCGCCACCTGCACCTCGGCCAGCGCCGGGATGGGCACCCACAGCGGCAGCTCCTCGTCGAGCACGTGGTCCTCGCGCATGTAGGCGTGGGCGAGGACGTAGTCGCCGAGCTGCTGGCTGTTGCGCAGGCCGGCGCAGTGGCCGAGCATGAGCCAAGCATGCGGGCGCAGCACGGCCACGTGGTCGGTGATGGTCTTGGCGTTGGCCGGGCCGACGCCGATGTTGATCATGGTGATGCCGCTGCCGTCGGGGCGCACCAGGTGGTAGGTGGGCATCTGCGGCAGCCGCGGCGGCGGGGCGCCGAATTCGTCGCCGCGGCGCGCGGGCAGGCCGGTGCGCCGCGTGACCACGTTGCCGGGTTCGATGAAGGCCTCGTACTCGCCCGCCGGGTCGGCCATCAGCGCGTGCCCCAGGGCGATGAACTCGTCGATGTAGAACTGATAGTTGGTGAAGAGGACAAAGTTCTGGAAGTACTCCGGCGCGGTGCCGCTGTAGTGGCGCAGCCGGTGCAGCGAGTAGTCCACGCGCGGTGCGGTGAAGAGCGACAGCGGCTGGGCCTCGCCGCGCGCCGGCTCGTGCGTGCCGTTGGCGATGCCGTCGTCCATCGCCGCCAGGTCGGGCAGGTCGAAGAGGTCGCGCATGAGCAGGCGGCGCTCGGCACCCATCGAGCCTTCGAGGTGGTCGTTCTCGGCCAGCGAGAAGTGCACCGGGATGGGCTGCGTGCTCGTGCCCACCTCGATGGCCACGCCGTGGTTGCGCAGCAGCAGCCGGAACTGCTCGAGGTAGTACTCGGCGAACAGGTCCGGGCGCGTGAGCGTGGTCTCGTAAGTGCCCGGGCCGGCGACGAAGCCGTAGCTCAGGCGCGAGTCGGCGCGCGCCACCGTGTCGGTGCGCACGCGCACAAAGGGGTAGCAGGCGCGCACGTGCAGCCCGTCGTCTTCGCCGGAGACGAAGCGCTGCAGCGCCGCGCGCAGGTGTTCGATGCTGCTGCGGTAGATGGCCTGCACCTGGGCCAGGGCGGCCTCGGCGTGGTCGAACTTGGCGGGAGCGGTGAACAGAGGCAGCGAGGGCATGGAGGCGGTGTCTTGGTCCTGGGGTGGGGCATTGTGCGCGAGGGGACCGCGTGCCCGGCGGCCGGCCCGCGCCGCGCGCCCCGGAATGCCCTAGTACTGCGACACCGAGATTTCGAAACATGAAAGCGCGTCTTCGACCCGATGG
>DYOR01000101.1 GCA_020720385.1 Rubrivivax sp. | reverse complement strand
GAGCCTGCCCGGCCGCCCGAAAGGCGAATACCGGAATGCGCAGCATGAAGGTCGTCCGGTGAGCCGGCGCGGCGAAGTCCCCCGCGCGCCGGACCCGGGAGCGCCGCTTGCGACCGTGCTCGGCAGCGCCCTGCCGCACGAGTCGGCGCATCTGCACGTGGCCGGTGCCGCGCCCTACACCGACGACCTGCCCGAACTCGCCGGCACGCTGCACGCGGCGCTGGGGCTGTCGCCCATCGCCCACGGCCTGATCGAGGGCCTGGACCTGGACCTCGTGCGTGCCCAGCCCGGTGTGCTGGCGGTGCTCTCGGCGCGAGACATCCCGGGTGAGAACGACTGCGGCGCCCTGGTCCACGACGACCCGATCCTCGCCGGTGAGGTGGGCGACACGCTGCGCTACGTCGGTCAACCGGTGTTTGCCGTCATCGCCGCCACGCGCGACGCCGCACGCCGCGCCGCCGCGCAGGCCAAGGGCGCCATCCGCGCCCGCGCCTTGCCCGCCGTGCTCACGCCGCAACAGGCGCACGCGGCGCAGCACTACGTGGTGCCGCCCATGCACCTGAGGCGCGGCGACGCGCAGCGCGCCATCGCCGCCGCGCCGCAGCGCCTGCAGGTGGCCTTCGATGTCGGCGGCCAGGAGCAGTTCTACCTCGAAGGCCAGATCGCCTACGCCTGGCCCACCGAGGACGGCGGCATGCAGGTGGGGTGCTCGACGCAGCACCCCAGCGAGATGCAGCACGCGGTGGCGCGCGCGCTGGGCCGGCCGGCGCACGCGGTGCAGGTGCAATGCCGGCGCATGGGCGGCGGCTTCGGCGGCAAGGAGTCGCAGTCGGCGCTCTTCGCCTGCGTCGCCGCCGTCGCCGCGGCGCGTCTGCGCCGCCCGGTGAAGCTGCGCCTGGATCGCGACGACGACTTCATGGTCACCGGCCGGCGCCATGGTTTTCAGGTGCAGGCCGAGGTGGGTTACGACGGCCAGGGGCGCCTGCTGGGCGCCGAGGCCACGCTGGTCTCGAATGCCGGTCATTCGGCCGACCTTTCCGGCCCGGTGATGACGCGCGCCCTGTGCCACTTCGACAACGCCTACTGGCTGCCCGACGTTGCCGTGCACGGCTTTTCGGCGCGCACGAACACGCAGAGCAACACCGCCTTCCGCGGCTTCGGCGGTCCGCAGGGCGCGCTGGCCATCGAATACGCCATCGATGCGGTGGCGCGCGCGCTGGGGCGCGACGCGCTGGAGGTGAGGCGCGCCAACTTCTATGGGGTCGGCTCGAATGACATCACGCCTTACGGTCAGCGCGTCGATGCCAACCTGATTCGCGAACTGGTCGACGAACTCGCGCTCAGCAGCCAGTACGACGCCCGCCGCGCGGCCATCGCGCAGTACAACGCCGCCAGCCCGGTGTTGAAGAAGGGCCTGGCGCTGACGCCGGTGAAATTCGGCATCGCCTTCAACGTCTCCCACCTCAACCAGGCCGGCGCCCTGGTGCATGTGTATGCCGACGGCTCGGTGCTCGTGAACCACGGCGGCACCGAGATGGGTCAGGGGCTGAACACCAAGGTGGCGCAGGTGGTGGCGCACGAGTTCGGCTTGCCCATGGCGCGCGTGCGCTGCACGGCCACCGACACGCACAAGGTGGCCAACACCTCGGCCACCGCAGCGAGCACGGGCAGCGACCTCAACGGCATGGCGGCGCAGGACGCGGCGCGCCAGGTGCGCCAGCGGCTGGCGGCCTTCGCCGCGGCGCGCTGGGGCGGCACGCCCGCCGAGGTGTGCTTCGCCGGCGGCGAGGTGCACGTGGGCGGGCACGCCATCGCCTTCGCCGAGCTCGTGGCCCAGGCCTACCTGGCGCGGGTGCAGCTGTGGAGCGACGGCTTCTACGCCACGCCCGGGCTGAGCTGGGACCGGCAGACCATGCAAGGCCACCCGTTCCACTACTTCGCCTGGGGCGCGGCGGTGAGCGAGGTCCTCGTGGACACGCTCACCGGCGAGTGGCGCCTGCTGCGCGCCGACCTGTTGCAGGATGTCGGGACCTCGCTCAACCCGGCCATCGACATCGGCCAGATCGAAGGCGCCTTCATCCAGGGCATGGGCTGGCTCACCACCGAGGAGCTGGTGTGGCACCCGCAGACCGGCGCGCTGCTCACCCACGCGCCCAGCACCTACAAGATCCCCACCGCCAACGACTGCCCGGCGGACCTGCGCACGCGGCTGTTCGAACGCGCGAACCGCGCGGGCAGCGTGCATGGCAGCAAGGCCGTCGGCGAGCCGCCGCTGCTGCTCGCGTTCTCGGTCTTCTTTGCCCTGCGCGACGCCATCTCTGCCCTGGGCGGCCACCGCGTGGACCCGCCGCTTCAGGCGCCGGCCACGCCCGAGGCGATCCTGCGCGCGGTGGGCGCGGTGCAGGCCGCGGCGGGACTGGCGCGATGAACCTCGAATTGCAGCGCACCGCGTCGCAGTGGCGCGCCGCAGGCCGCGCCGCGGTGGTGGTGGAGGTGGCCGCGGCACGCGGCTCGGTGCCGCGCGCGGCCGGCACGCGCATGCTCGTGGCGCTCGATGCGGTCTGCGGCAGCGTGGGCGGCGGGCAACTCGAGCTCAAGGCCATCGCGCAGGCGCGTGCCATGCTCACCGCGGGCGCGGCGGCGGTCGAGCAGCGCGTGGCGCTGGGCCCGAGCCTGGGCCAGTGCTGCGGCGGTGCGCTCGACCTGCGCTACACGCCGCTGGCCGCGGCCGACCCGGCGGCCTGGCCGCCGGCCGCACCTCGCTTCACGCTGCAGCTCTACGGCGCGGGCCATGTCGGCCGCGCCGTGGCGCGCCTGCTCGAGGCGCTGCCCTGCGCGGTGCAGTGGATCGACGAGCGCGAACACGAGTTCCCGGCCGCCGCGCCCGCACCCCACATCGAGCGTGTCTGCGTCGACGAAGTGCCAGGCGAGGTGGCCCGCGCGCCGGCCGGTGCCTTCTATCTGGTGATGACGCACAGCCACGCCATCGACCTGGCCATCGTGCACGCCGTGCTGCGGCGGGGCGACTTCGGCTTTCTCGGCGTCATCGGCTCGCGCAGCAAGCGCGCCAGCTTCGCGCACCGCCTGCGCGAACGTGGCGTGCCAGCGGAGCTGCTGCAGCGCATGGCCTGCCCGATCGGCCTGCCGGGCATCGCCGGCAAGGAGCCCGAGGTCATCGCCGTGGCCGTGGTGGCGCAGCTGCTGCAGTGCAGCGCGCCGCCGGCGCCGGTGACGGGCGTGTCGCAGGCCTGAAGCCGCAGGCCTGGCGCTCGCGGTCCCTCGGCTACTCGGCTACTCGGCTACTCGGCTACTCGGCTTTGCGCGGTCCGCGCCGGGCCTTCGTTGTCGCGGACACGTCCCGGATCGTCTTGTCGTGCGCTTGCAGCAGCGCCACGAACGCCGCGGTGGCGCTGGACACCGTGCGGCCAGCGACCCAGGCCGCGCCGAAGCGGGCGCGGATGCCGAGGTCCAGGTCGGGCAAGAGCACGAGCCGGCCGGCGGCAAGTTCCACCTCCAGCATGAAGGGGCTCATCATCGAGACGGCGTCCGAGTTCATGACAACGTCCTTGAGCACGGCGGAGCTGTCGCACTCGACGGTCAGCGCACCTTGCCTGCGCATGGCCGCGCGCAGCGGCGGTGGTGCCAGCTCGCACAGGCGCTCGAAGACGGCGACGGGCAGCAGCGGCCCGGCCATCGGGAAGCGGAAGACGTCCTGGGCGCTGCGCGTCGGCATGAGGGTCAACGGGTGCCCGGCCCGGCAGACCACGAAGAGCCGGTGCTCGGCAAGCGGCCGCGATTCGAAGTCCACCTGTTCCGCGATCTCGCTCATTTCCGCGACCACGACGTCGACGGCGCGTGCGCGCGCACGGGCGGGCAGCTCATGCCATGGCGCCACCACCACGCGGATGCGCAGCCGCGCATGGCGCTGGTTCAATCGCGCCACCACCGGGCCAACCAGCGCGGCCCCACCGTAGGGCCCGACGCCGACGACGAGTTCGCCGATCTCCAGGCCCCGTGCCAGGCCGACCTCGCGCTCGAGCTCTCGCGCCGCGGTCTCCAGTCCCGTCGCGTGCTGCAGCAGCAGCCGGCCGAGGTCGGTGGGTTCCACGCCGCCGCGTCCGCGGTCGAACAGCGTGACGCCGAGCGAGGCCTCGAGCGACTGGATGCTGCGTGTCAGCGCCGGCTGGGTGATGTGGCAGGCATCGGCCGCCCGTGCGTAGTGGCCATGCTCGGCCAGGGCGAGGGCATGACGCAGGTGACGCAGGTCGATCATGATGAGTGCAGCTTATGCGTCGAATACTTCGAATGCATTGGACACATCCCTATGCCCTGCCGATGATCGCCATCCACGGGCGCTGACCCGACGCGGGGGGGGGATTGAACTCTCCTGCCCGAAGACGAGGAGGCAAGACATGAAGAGCACGCCCGCACGCGTGGCTGCGATCCTCGCCGGCCTGGCGCTTGCCAGCTGCGGCAAACCCCCAGGGGGTGCCGACGTCGGGGGCGATGGCGACGTCACGCCCGCCACGGCCAAGGCCAACGCGCAGGTGGCGCAGTCCTATGACCTGGTCGATGCGCCGTCCACCGCGGCGGCCCGGCGCGGCTTCATGGCGCGCCCCAGTGGCAAGGTCCTGAACGTGGCCGGCGAGGTGATCTGGGACTTCGACGCCTTCGCCTTCGTCGCCGGCAAGGCACCGCCCACGGTCAACCCGAGTCTGTGGCGCCAGGCACTGCTGAACAACCAGGTCGGCCTGTTCAAGGTCGTCGACGGCATCTACCAGTTGCGCGGCTTCGACCTGGCCAACATCACGCTCATCGAGGGTCGGACCGGCTGGATCGTGGTGGACACGCTGACCTCGAGCGAGACCGCCGCGGCCGCCATGGCTTTCGCCCGCAAGCAGCTCGGTGACAGGCCGGTTTCGGGCGTCATCTTCACGCACAGTCATGTGGACCACTTCGGCGGCGCGCTCGGTGTGATCTCGCCCACCGAGGTCGCGCAGCGACAGGTCCCGGTGGTCGCGCCGAGCGGCTTCATGGAAGAGGCGACGAGCGAGAACATCCTCGTCGGACCGGCGATGGGCCGGCGCGCGATGTACATGTACGGCAAGCGTCTCGAGCGATCGGCCAAGGGCCTGGTCGACGACGGCCTGGGCAAGGCGGTGGCGTTCGGCACGGTGGGCATCCTCGAGCCCACGCTGCTGGTGACGAAGACCGGCCAGGAAGCGACCATCGACGGCGTGCGCTTCGTCTTCCAGAACGTGCCCGGTTCCGAGGCGCCGGCGGAGCTGACGTTCTACCTGCCGGAGAAGAAGGCCTACTGCGGCGCCGAGATGCTCTCGCAGACCATGCACAACCTGTACACCTTGCGCGGCGCCAAGGTGCGCGACGCGCTGAAGTGGGCCCAGTACATCGACGAGGGCATCGCGCAGATCGGCGACGCCGAGGTCTACTTCGGCCAGCACCACTGGCCGGTGTGGGGGCACCAGAAGATCGTCGACTTCATGGTCCAGCAGCGTGACGTCTATCGCTACACGCATGATCAGACGGTGCGCATGATCAACGCCGGGCGCACGCCGGGCGAGATCGCCGAGCAGCTCAAGCTGCCCAAGTCACTGGACGCGTTCATGAACGTGCACGGCTACTACGGCACGCTCAGGCACAACGCGAGGGCGGTGTACCAG
Source organism: Rubrivivax sp. (assembly GCA_020720385.1). Lineage (GTDB taxonomy): Bacteria > Pseudomonadota > Gammaproteobacteria > Burkholderiales > Burkholderiaceae_C > Rubrivivax. Next base: position 6,545 of record DYOR01000101.1, on the reverse strand, counting down.
TTCTACATGGGCTGGTTCGATGGCAACCCGGCCCATCTGGACCCCGTCGCGCCGCAAGCCGCCGGCAAGCACTACGTCGAGCTGGCCGGCGGTGCCGACAAGGTGATGGCGGCAGCGCAGATGGCCTACGACGCCGGGGAGTACCGCTGGACGGCCGAGCTGCTCAACCACCTGGTCTTCGCGCAGCCCGATCACGCGGCTGCCAGGGTGCTGCTGGCGCACGCCTACCGGCAACTCGGCTACGCCGCGGAATCGGCGTCCTGGCGCAATTTCTACCTTACCGGCGCCTATGAACTGCAGCACGATCTGCCCAAGGTCGGCGTCACACCTGCGATGGCCCTCGACATGCTCGCGCATGCGCCGGTCGAGCGCTTCCTCGAGGCCATGGCCGGTGGGCTCAACGGGCCCGATGCCGAGGGCAAGAACCTGAAGATCAACCTGCGCTTCACCGACCTGGGCGTGAACTACGTGCTGCAGATCGAGAACGCCGTGCTGCACTTCCGCAAGGCGGCGCCGGACGCGGATGCCAACGCCGGCTTGACGCTGACCAAGCCGATCTTCCTGAAGATGATGACGGGCACCGCAGGCGTCAAGGACACGCTGCTCAGCGACGACCTCGAGGTCGACGGCAGCAAGATCGACCTGCTGCGCTTCTTCACGCTATTCGACAAGGCCAAGGGGACCTTCCCCATCGTCACGCCCTGATCCGGCCCCGTGATCGCGGGCCCAGAGGCGACTTCACCAGCGATCCGACTCGATCATCAAGGAGACATCCATGGAAAGAAGAGACTGGTTGCGCGCATCGGTGGCCGCCATGGGTGCGGGTGTCGCCGCCACGTCCGCGTGGTCCCAGGTGAAGCCGCCCGAAGAGAGCGAAGCCGAGCGCAAGGCACGCTCGATGGGCATGCTCGAAGGCCAGGAGGCCGCGGGTGCGGATGCGCGCGAGATTCACGCCTACAGCATGGGCATCCAGGCCTTTGAGTGGGGCTTCCCGCTCATCTACTTCGGCAATCTGATGTGGCAGTGGACGCTCAATCCGAAGTCCGTGCAGCGCTACCTCAATGCCTGGATCACGACGCGGCACTTCGTTGCCACCTCCTTCTACCAGGATGGTGGCTCGTTCAACACCGACACGGTCTATACCGGGGCCTTCCTCGATCTGCGCCGGGAGCCGGTGGTGCTCAGCCCGGTGGACCCGCAGGGCCACTATTTCTCGGTGCAGATCTCCGACCTCTACACCAACAGCCCGGCCTACATCAGCAAGCGCTCGGGCGGGCCCATGTGGGGGCACTTCCTGCTCGTGCCTCCGGGCTGGACGGGCGAGATCCCGGCGGGGCGCTTCGACCGTGTGATCCGCTGCGAGCAGAAGTGGATGTTTGCCCTGGTGCGGCTGCGCATCGACCAGGACGACGAGAAGGAAATCGCTTGGGCCAAGGCGCGGTTCGCGGCGACACGCATCACGCCGTTGAGCGACTTCCTCGCGGGCCGGGAGTTCGTGGCCAGCGATCGAAACGTGCTCGACGTGAGCAAGCTCATCGGCAACCCGCTGCGGCCCTTCGTCATCCTCAACCACATGCTCGCCGAAAACCCGCCGGCGGCGCCCGAGAAGGCCTTCCTCGAGGGTTTCAAGACCGTGGGTATCGGCCCCGGTCTGGACCTGCGCGCGAACAGCCCCGAGGTCAACCGCGGCCTGGCGCGCGCGGCGCGCGACGGCATCCGGGTGTTGCGCTCCCACGTCGAACGACCCTGGGCGCGCAGCGTGAATGGGTGGAACTACTTTCCGCGCAACATCGGTCAGCCCTATACCGACGACTACCTCATGCGGGCCGCCTGGCAGAGCCTGTGGGGCATCGTGGCCCACCCGCCACGCGAGTGCACCTACCTGTGGGCCACGGCCGACCAGAACGGTCAACGCCTGAGCAGCCAGGGCAAGTACGAGCTGTTCATGACCAAGGCGCAGTTCCCGAAGGTGGAAGCCTTCTGGTCCATCACCATGTACCAGGACTTCAACCTGGTGATCAACGAGATCAACCGCTGGGCGATCCGCGAAAACACCAGGGGCCTGAAATTCGGCGCCGACGGCTCGTTGCGCGTGTACGTGCAGGCTGAACGGCCGAGCGATGACAAGCTCAGCAACTGGCTGCCCGCGCCCAAGGCCGGCAACTTCAACCTGACCATGCGCAACTACATGCCGTCGCAGGAAATCATCGAGCAGCGCTACGATCCGCCGCTGCTGATGCGCGTAGCATGACCTCACGCACCGTCGCCGGCCCGGCGCGCCGCCTGGGCTTGGATTGACGCCCGACCATCCGCTCCAGCGCCATGAACACAGACGACCACCCCAACGACTACGACTGGCTGGTCATCGGTTCGGGCTTCGGCGGCAGCGTGAGCGCGCTGCGCCTGGCCGAGAAGGGCTACCGCGTGGGGGTGCTCGAAGCCGGCCGGCGGCTCGGTGACGAGGACTTCGCCAAGACGGGTTGGAACCTGCGGCGCGTGTTCTGGGCGCCGGCGCTGGGGCTGGTCGGGCCCTCGCGCATCTCGCTCTTCAGCGACATCTTCATCGCTTCGGGCACGGGCGTGGGCGGCGGCAGCCTGACCTACGCCAACACCCTGTACCGCGCCAAGCCGGCGTTCTTCAGCAACCCGCAATGGGCCGGTCTGAACGACTGGAGCACCGTGCTGCAGCCGCACTACGCCACCGCCGAACGCATGCTCGGGGTGCAGACGGTGCCCTGGGACAGCGACGGCCAGCAGTTGCTGCGCCGCGCGGCGGACCACTTCGGCGTGCAGGACACCTTCACGCGCACGCCCTGCGCCGTGTTCTTCGGCCGCGGCGGCGTCACCGTGCCCGATCCCTATTTCGGCGGCACGGGGCCCGAGCGCACCGGCTGCATCCGCTGCGGCGGCTGCATGATGGGTTGCCGCGTCGGCGCGAAGAACACGCTGGTGAAGAACTACCTCTGGTTCGCCGAGCGCGCCGGCGCCGCCGTCCTGCCCGAGACCGAAGTCGTCGACATCCGTCCCCTGGATGGGCACACGGGCGCCACGGGCTACGAGGTCCACACGCGCAAGTCCACCGCCTGGCTGGACAAGCAGCCGCGCGTGCTGCGCGCACGCGGGGTGGTGGTGGCCGCAGGCGCCCTGGGCACGAACCGGCTGCTGGCGCGCTGCCGGCTCGTCGGCGGCCTGCCCCGGCTGAGCGCGCGCCTGGGCGAGAAGGTGCGCACGAACAGCGAGTCCATCCTCGCCGTGACCCTGCCCGACGACCGCCTCAAGCCGGCCGAGGACGTGGCCATCAGCGCCAGCGTGCACGTGACGCAGGACACGCACATCGAGCTCGTCACCTACGGCCCCCACGGCAGCCTGTTCAAGTTCTTCTTCACCCTGCTCACCGCCGACGGCACGCGGCTCACGCGGCCGCTCAAGTTGCTGGGCCAGATGCTGCGCCACCCGCTGCGCCTGCTGCGCTCGCTGGCGCCCGCCTACTGGGGGCGGCGCACGGTGATCCTGCTGGTGATGCAGTCGCTGGACAACGCCATCAGCTTCGTCGCGCGACGCGGGCCGTTCGGTGGCGTGTCGCTGTCCACGCGCCAGGACCCGGCCTCGCCGAACCCGACCTTCATCCAGGAGGGCTTCGACGCCGCCGAGTGGCTGGCACGGGAGACCGGTGGCGTCGCGCAGAGCATGCTCGCCGAGGCCCTGGCCAACATCCCGACCACGGCGCACATCCTGGGCGGCGCACCCATCGCGCGCGACGCCGCCAGCGGCGTCGTCGACGCGCAGGGCCGCGCCTTCGGCTACGACCAGCTCATCGTCTGCGACGGCTCGATCATGCCCGCCAACCCGGGGGTCAACCCGAGCCTGACGATCACCGCGCTGGCCGAGTGGGTGATGACCACCGTGCCGCCCAAGGCGCCGGCCTGATCCGACCGACGCGCCTCAGCGGCCCGGGAAGCGCGGCGTGCGGCGTTGCGCGAAGGCAGTCCAAGCCCACGACGCCCGTGCTGCAGGTGGACCACGGCGTGATTGCACGCCACCTGCTTGTGCGGGCCACTGGGCTCGGTGGCGCCGGCCAAGCAGTTCGAGTTCCGCGTCGGTGCGGCAAGCATGGGCCGCGACCACAGCCCTGAGGTCCGGCTCGACATCCCGGGCAACGCGCCCCCGCCAGCACCGGCGACCCGTAGCCCACCCGTCGTTCACGGCTGCGGCGCTTGTGGCCGCACCCGCGACGGCAGACCCGCCATCCACAGCGCCACGGCCATGCAGCAGGTTGCCGGCAGCCAAGCCCAGCGCAGCGGCAGCACCCACCACCCCCAGGCCGAGCCCAGCGCCATCATCGTCCAGGCCAACTGCTTGGCGCGCGGCGGGATCACGCGCTGCGTGCGCCAGTTGCAGATGGCGGGCCCAAAGCGCGGATGGTTCACGAGCCAGCGCTCGCAGCGCGTGCTGCTGCGCGAAAAACAGAACGCCGCCAGCAGCACGCAAGGCGTGGTCGGCAGCAGCGGCAGGAAGATGCCGACGATGCCAGTGACCAGGGTGGCGGCCCCGGCAGCGGCCCACAGCAGGCGTTGCCAGAAAGGGCGCGCGTTGAGGGTCGAGGGCGGTGGCATGCTGCCATCGTAGTGCACTGCCGGCTGCCCCCTGCGGCACCCTGGTGCCATGCGGTCGCTTTGGGCTTCCCGTCAAGCGGCCGTCTACGCCGTCGATGACGAAGGCGTGTTCCACGGAGCTTGCGTCCTCGCCGAAGTCAGAGCGGCTTGACGAGCTTGAACGCATGCGACCACTCGTTGCGCAGCAAGCCGGGTATGCACCACAACATGCACAGTGGCTCGACGGCACGCGCGGCTTCGGCCCGGCCCATGTCGGCGCTCTCCCAGCCCGCCTCGCGTACCAGCGCGGCGACGGCGGACTTGGCGGCGTCGTCGTTGCCGGCGATGAACATCGTCGGCGCTCCACCGGCGAACTTCGGGTCGATCATGTGCGCGTGGCCGACCGAGTTGAATGCCTTCACGAAACGGACCGCGGGGAACTCGCGTTGCAGCATCTCCAGCAGCGACTCGTTCGGGCCGGTGAAGAACTGCAGCACGCCGTTCACCGGTGGCTTGTCCGCGATCGGGTTGGTGGCGTCGATCACCGGTTTGCCCGCCAGCGCCTGCGGATCCGCGGCCTTCACGGCTGCCACTGCTGCCGTGCCCTTTACCGCCAGGATCGCGAGTTCGCCGAACCTGGCTGCGTCTGCGAAGCTGCCGCTGCGGACCCCGCCGCTGCCGGCCACCCAGCCGGCCAGTTTCGCGGTGTTCGAGGTGCCGAGCATCACCTCATGGCCTTTGCGGTGCAGACCTGCGCCGAGGGACTTGGCGACGTCGCCGGAGCCGAGGATGCCGATCTTCATGGTGAGGTCCTTTCGAGGTTGGACGGTTGTCGATGGGCTCACTCTAGAGAGACATTCTTTTCAACGGAAGGCACAAACGATCAATAGATTGATGAGTACTGGTTGACAATTGGCTCATGAAGAACTTACAGGGCCTGCTTGCCTTCGTCGAGACTGCTGCCGGCGGCAGCCTCACCGCGGCTGCCGAGCGGCTGGACGTCTCGCCAGCCGCCGTCAGCAAGAGCCTCGCGAAGCTGGAGCAGCAGCTCGGCGTGCGCCTGTTCAACCGCAGCACGAGGCGGCTCGCGATCACGCAAGAGGGCCAGCGCTTTCTCGTCGACGCCCGGGCGGCGCTGCGGCTGCTCGACCAGGCGGTGGCCAGCGTGTCGCAGTCTGCGCAGGAGCCGGCGGGCCGGGTGCGCATCTCGGTGGGCATCGCGTTCGGCCGCCACTGGGTGTTGCCGGCTTTGCCGGCGATCACCGAGCGGTATCCACAACTGGTGGTCGACGTGGACCTCGACAACCGGCCGGTGGATCTGGTGGCCGAGGGCTACGACATCGGCATCCGCGGCGGCGTGATCGAAGATTCGAGCCTGATCGCGCGACGCGTGTGCGCGCTGCCCGTGGTGTTGCTGGCCAGCCCGGCCTACCTGAAGCGCGCGGGCGTGCCAGCTTCACCCGATGAGCTGATCGGCCACCGTTGTGCCGCGACACGCTTCGTCGGCGCACCGGCGCCTGTGTGGCGCTTCATGCGGCCCGCAGGCCGGCGTGTCGAGTTCATGCCACAGGCCGCGTTGACGACGAGCGACCCGGAGGCGGTGGTCGACCTGGCGCTGGCGGGCGCCGGCATTGTTCAGGCCGGGCTGCATCACGCGTTGCCGCACCTGCGTTCAGGAACGCTGAAGCTGCTGATGCCCGGCGTTCACGATGCAGGCAGGCGCGAGATCGTGGTGCACTACCCACATCGCCAATACCTCGCGCCGCGCGTGCGCGTGGTGGTCGAGGCGCTGCTCGCGTACTTCGTTGCGGCGGCGGACCTTCACCTTACGGTCGATGAGGTCGTGGCAAGGGAGCCGGATTGCGTGGCGACTCCGGGTGACGCCGGCCTGCGCCCCGTTGCAGGGAAGGCGCAGCCCCGAGCGGCGCGTCGCTTGCCGCGCTGAGCGAGTCG
>DYOR01000100.1 GCA_020720385.1 Rubrivivax sp. | reverse complement strand
AACGGCGCGACGGCACTGCCTTTTGTGTCGCGAAGTGAGGTGCTGACAAGAACACTTCTCGGAATGTCAATACGCCCGCCAGCCTTGATCTCCCCTGCTGGGACCGCCTGCAGAAGTCGTGAGCAAGGTACCGTTGGAGACGCGCGAGTTCTGGGCGGAGTCAGCCAGCGACGGCTTCAGTGAACCTACACCGTTCATCGACTGGCGAACCTGTAGGCGCTGGCGTCGGTAGTCTCAGATCCAGAAGGCTCGGCGATGACCATGCCCACTCACGAAGAGCGGACGCAGCTTTCGCAATCAGCTTTTCCGTACCTTTCCCGTGCCACCAAAGACAAAGGGCTTGGCGAAACCGCCAAGCCCTTGATTTTCCTACCATTTTTGGTAGGCGCGAATGGACTCGAACCATCGACCCCCACCATGTCAAGGTGGTGCTCTAACCAGCTGAGCTACGCGCCTGGGGCAAGCTGTCAAGTATATAGGACTGTCGCGGCCGATCTACTTGCGCCGGGCGTGGCGAACGCCCGCCACGCGCGTGACTTGGGCGAGCACGGGCGCCAGCCGCGAGGCCCCGGTCATCTCCACCGTGAAGCTCATCCACGCCGTGCTGTGGTCCTTGGCCGTCTGCGTGTGCACCCCGGTGACGTTGACCTTCTCCTTGGAGAAGACCTCGGAGATGTCGCGCAGCAGCCCGGGCCGGTCGTCGGCCTCGACGAGCACGTCCAGCGGGTACACCGCGGCCCTGTCGGCGGCCGGCGTGCCCCAGGCCACTTCGATGACGCGCCCGGGCGAGACCTGGGCCATGTGGCGCAGGTTGCTGCAGTCGCGCCGGTGCACGGCCACGCCGCGGCCGCGGGTGACGAAGCCGCTGATGGCGTCGGGCGGCGCCGGGCGGCAGCAGCGCGCCAGCGTCGTCATGAGCGAGTCGATGCCCACCACGAGCACGCCGCCGCGGCCACCGCCGGCCTCGCTGCGCGAGCGGTGCAGCGCGACATGGTCATCGGCCGCCGCGGGCTCGGCCGGGCGCAGCAGGTTCTCGATGTTGCGCAGCGAGAACTCGTCCTTGCCCACGACCTCGTACAGCGCCTCGGCATTCTTGAAGCCCAGCTGCTCGGCCAGCGCCTGGCGCTCCAGCGCCGTGCGGCCTTCGCGCTGCAGCAGCTTCTCGACGAGCTCGCGGCCACGGGCGATGGTCTGCGCCTGCTGCGCGGCGTTGAACCAGGCGCGCACCTTGGCCCTGGCGCGCGCACTGGCGAGGAAATGCAGTTCGGGGTTGAGCCAGTCGAGCGACGGCCCCCCCTCCTTGGCCGCGACGATGTCCACCGTCTGCCCCGATTTCAGCGGCGTGCCCAGCGGCACCATCGCCCCGTCGACGCGCGCGCCGCGGCAACGGTGCCCCAGGTCGGTATGCAGGGCATAGGCGAAGTCCACCGGTGTGCCGCCCGCGGGCAGCTCGATGATGGTGGCCTGCGGCGTGAAGACGTAGATGCGTTCAGCGCCGTCTGCGCTGTCTGCGCTGTCTGCGCCGGACAGCGCCGCAGCCGCCGCATCGGCGCCCGACTGGCTCACGAACTCGCGCTCCCAGGCCATGAGCTCGCGCAGCACGGCCTTGCGCGCCTCGTTGATGCGCTCCTCGGATTCGCCGCTGGCGCTCACGCCGGCGTAGCCCCGCGCGCCGGCCTCCTTGTACATCCAGTGCGCGGCCACGCCGTGCTCGGAATGCTCGTGCATCGCACGCGTGCGAATCTGCACTTCCAGCGGCCGGCCGCCGCTGCCCAAGACCACGGTGTGCAGGCTCTGGTAGCCGTTCACCTTGGGGCGCGCGATGTAGTCGTCGAACTCGCCTTCCACCGGCGTCCAGGCCTCGTGCACGCGGGCCAGCGCGGCGTAGCAGGCGGGGACGTCGTCGACGACCACGCGCAAGGCCCGCGTGTCGAAGATGCGCGCGAACGACAGGCCCTTGCCCTGCATCTTCTTCCAGATGCTGTAGAGGTGCTTGGGCCGGCCCTGCACCTCGGCGTGGAGGCCTGCCTCGGCGAGCAGGGCCTGCAGCTGGTCGCGCGCGGCGCGCACGCCGAGCTCGCGCTCGGTGCGCGTCTCGTCGACCAGTTGCGCGACGTCCTGGTACTCCTGCGGCTGCAGGAAGCGGAAGGAGAGATCCTCGATCTCCCACTTGATCTGCCAGATGCCCAGCCGGTTGGCCAGCGGCGCGAAGACCTGCTGCGACTCCAGCGCCAGGTCCATCGGGCAGGACTGTTTGCTCCCCGCGTACCAACGCAGCGTCTGCAGCCGCGAGGCCAGGCGCAGCAGCACCACGCGCAGGTCGCGCGAGAAGGCCAGGAGCATCTTGCGCACACGCTCGGTCTGCAAGGCGCGCTGACCTTCGTCGCGGCCCTGCACGGCCTGCGCGCCGCGCGCCGCGCGCTGGATCTGCACCAGCTTGCGCGTCAGCGTCACCAGGCTGGCGTAGGACTCGCCGAAGGCCTTCTTCACCACCTCCTCGGGGCGCTGCAGGTACTCGCCCGCATAGACCAGGTACGAGGCCGCGCACAGCGAGGGGCTGGCGCCGATGGCGTGCAGCACCGCCGCGGCACCGTCCGCATGGCCCAGCGCATCCTCGCCGGTGTCGAAGCGCTGGCCGGCGAGCAGCGGCTCGGCGAAGGCGCGGGCGCGCTGCACCGGGTCGGCTTGCTCGCCTGCGGCCACGCTGGCCAGGTGGACGATGGCGGCCGTGCCTTCGGGCGCGGCGGCCGGGGTCGTCTTCATGGGGAATGGAGGAAGGCGCGCACGACGGCGCGCTGCTCGGGCTGCACCAGCGTCGGCGCGTGGCCCACGCCAGCGAATTCATGCACCCGCGCCCGCGGCCCGCGCTCGGCCATGGCCTGCGCCGTGGCGCGCGAGAGCAGGTCGCTCTCGGCGCCACGCAGCAGCAGCGTGGGGCAGCGCAGGCGGTCATAGGCCTGCCACAACGCCGCTTCACCGGCCGCCGCGGTCTCGGGCGTGGCGGCGCGCAGCGGCATGGCAATGCCCGGGTCGTAGCGCGGCTTGAACCCGTCACCGTCGGGCATGAGCTGCGGCGCGGTCAAGGCCAGCCACTGCTCGCGCGTGTGCGGCCCGAAGGTCTGCGAGATGGCCCACATGGCGTCGGCAGCCTCCTCCAGGGTGCGCCAGCGCACCGGCTGGCCCAGATAGGCGCCGATGCGCTGCACGGCCGCGGGTTCGATCGTCGGGCCGACATCGTTGAGCACCAGCCGGCGCACCGGCGCGCCCGGCAGCGCCGCCAGCGCCAGGCCGATGAGGCCGCCCATCGAGGTGCCCACCCAGTCGACCTGCTCCACGTCCAGCCGCGCCAGCAGCGTGACCATGTCGGCCACGTACTGGGGCACGGCGTAGCCGAGCGGGTCGGCGAGCCAGTCCGAGCGGCCGCGCCCGACCACGTCGGGGCAGACCACGCGGGCCTCGGCGCACAGGTCGCGCGCCAGGGTGTCGAAGTCGCGCCCCTGGCGCGTCAGGCCGTGCACGCACAACACCACGCGCGGGTTGGCCGCGTCGCCCCATTCCCAGTAGGCCATGCGGTGCAGGCCGCGTGGGCTCATGCATTGGACGCTGCGCAGGCGCGGTTCGGTCATCTTCACTCCAGGGGGCAGCCGATAATCGGGCCATCGTATCAATGCCCCGCAGGAGTCGCCCGCATGCTCACCGGAAAAACCGCCCTCGTCACCGGCTCGACCAGCGGCATCGGCCTGGCCATCGCCACGACCCTGGCGATGAACGGCGCGCGGCTCATGATCAACGGCTTCGGCGACACCGCCGCCGCGCTGGCCCAGGTGCGCCAGCACGACGCCGGCGCGGTCTACCACGGCGCGGACATGTCCAAGCCCGCGGAGATCGCCGACATGGTGGCGAGCTGCGAGCGGCTGCTCGGCGGCTGCGACATCCTCGTCAACAACGCCGGCATCCAGCATGTCGCGGCGGTGGAGGACTTCCCCATCGGGCGCTGGGACGCGATCATCGCCATCAACCTGAGTTCGGCCTTCCACACCATGCGCGCCGCCCTGCCGGGCATGAAAAAGCGCAACTGGGGCCGCATCGTCAACGTGGCCTCGGTGCACGGCCTGGTGGCCTCGGCGGGCAAGAGCGCCTACGTCACCGCCAAGCATGGACTGATCGGCCTGACCAAGGCCGCGGCGCTGGAAAGCGCCACCACCGGCGTCACCGTCAACGCCATCTGCCCGGGCTGGGTGCTCACGCCGCTGGTGCAAAAGCAGGTCGACGCCCGCGCCGCCACCGACGGCGTGAGCAACGACGAGGCCAAGCACCGGCTGCTCGCCGAGAAGCAGCCCTCGCTGCAGTTCACCACGCCCGAGGAGCTGGCCGAGCTGGTGATCTTCCTGTGCTCGCCGGCCGCGGGCAACGTGCGCGGCGTGGCCTGGAACGTCGACGGCGGCTGGGCGGCGCAGTAGCCGCCCGCTGGGGCGCCGCCGCGCGCCCGGCGGCACTCAAGGCCGCTGCATCTGCACGCTGCCGTTGACGGTGGCGGTGACGCTGGCCTTGCCCGCTTCCACCGGCAGGGCCTCTTCGACCATGGCCCGCGCGGCCTGCACGCGCATCACCGGCATCGGCCGCGACGGGGGCTCGTCCGAGGTGACAGCCACCTCGCGCACTTCGTAGCCGCTGAAGCCGAAGAGCCGTGCGACCTCGGCGGCGCGGGCGCGGAAGCGCTCGATGGCCTGCGCGGTGACGTCGGCGTCGACCCCCCGCCGCGCCTCGCGCGAGAGCGAGAAGCCGACGCGGGCGATGGCCAGGCTCGGTACGCGCGCCGTGAGCTGGGCGATGGCCTGGGTATCACGGCCCTCGACGACGAGTTCGGTGCTGCCCTGCCAGCCGATGATGCCCACCGCCGCGCCCTTGGCCGGGGACACCGGCCCGTACTTCGGGGAGAGCGAGAACGCACCCGTGTGCACCTCCACCTGGCCCGGCCGCGCCAGCTTGCGTGCCTCGGCCAGGGCCGCGTCCAGCGCCGTCTTCAACTGGCCCTGCACCGCGGCGGCGTCGGTCCCCTCGCGCGCGGTGGAGAAGACCACCGTGAGCCAGTCCTTGGGCACCTCGAGCGTGGCGCTGGCGCTGAGCGCCACCACGTTGCGCGGCGGTGGCGTCTGGGCCTGAACGCCCGTCGCCCCCCAGGCCAGCAGGCCGGTGAGGATGGCAATCAGGGACTTGTGTGGGCAGTGCATGACGCGGCCTTTCTATGCTCGATGTCGGGTGGGCGCAGCGTAACCGAGTGCGGCGCGCCCGTATTTCACGGCGCGCCGGCGTTGGCAGGACGGCGTTTGGCCAGGCACCGAAAGATTTGTAACCGATGGTCAGGGGTGACCCGAACGGGCTGAAGCGGCACCCCACAATGCGGCTGTTACATATTCGGAGCCGCCCATGAGCACAGCCGCCAACGCACGCCCCGACCGCATCGTCGTGGTCGACGACGATGCCCGCATCCGCGACCTGCTGCGGCGCTACCTCGCCCAGGAGGGTTTCGACGTGCTCCTGGCCGAGGACGCCAAGGCGCTGAACCGCGTGCTCACGCGCGAGACGGTGGATCTGATCGTGCTCGACCTCATGCTCCCCGGCGAGGACGGGCTGTCGATCTGCCGACGGCTGCGCGCGGCCAACGACCTCACGCCGATCATCATGCTCACCGCCAAGGTCGAGGACGTGGACCGCATCGTCGGCCTGGAGGTGGGTGCCGACGACTACCTGCCCAAGCCCTTCAACCCGCGCGAGCTGCTCGCGCGCATCCACGCCGTGCTGCGCCGCCGGCCCGCCCCCGAGGCCCCGGGCGCGCCGTCCAAGGAAGCGCAGGTGGTGAGCTTCGGGCCCTTCGAGTTCGACCTCTCGCTGCGCCGCCTGACGAAGAACGGCGAGCAGATCGCCTTGACCACGGGCGAGTTCTCGATGCTCAAGGCCCTGGTGCGCCACCCGCGCCAGCCGCTCTCGCGCGACAAGCTCGCGCAGCTGGCGCGGGGGCGTGAGTTCGAGCCCTTCGACCGCAGCCTGGACGTGCAGATCTCGCGCCTGCGCAAGATGCTCGAGCCCGACCCGGCGCAGCCGCGCTACATCCAGACGGTGTGGGGCGTGGGCTATGTCTTCGTGCCCGATGGCGCGAACTGACGGCGCCGCGCGCGAGCCCCGGGGCCTCGGGCACCGATCGCCATCGTCAATCGCCGACTGCTGAACACGTGGCACGCAAGAACGCGGTCGGCCTGAGCCTGTTCTGGCGCACCTTCTTCCTCCTCGCCCTGCTCCTGGCGGGCGGGGTGTTCGCCTGGGTGCAGACGCTGCGTGCGCTGGAGCTCGAGCCGCGCGCCGTGCAGGCCGCGCAGCGCACCGCGGGGCTGGTGAACCTGGCGCGCGCCGCGCTCGAGCAGGCCGACGGCATCAACCGCGTGGCCCTGCTCAAGAGCCTCACCGCGCAGCAGGCCACGCGCGTCACCCCGCGCGAGCCCGCCGACGGGTGGCAGCCCTTCGAGGTCGACCGCTTCACCCGCCGCGTGAGCCAGGAACTGCGCAACGCGCTGGGCAGCGACGCCGTGGTCGCGCGCAGTGTCAACGGCACGGCCGGCATGTGGGTGGGCTTTTCCATCGACACCGATCACTACTGGCTGATGGTGGAAGGGCCGGACGCCAGTGCACTCAACCAGAGCACCTGGATGACCTGGACGGGCATCGCCCTGCTCGCCACGCTGCTCGGCTCGATGGCCATCGCCAGCCTCATCAACCGGCCCCTCAAGCTGTTGTCGTTCGCCGCCAGCCGCATCCGCGAAGGCGACCTCGACTCGCGTCTGGACGAGAACACCCTGACGAGCGAGATCCGCGAGGTCAACCGCGGCTTCAACCGCATGGCCCGCGAGCTCGCCCGCGTCGAGGAAGACCGCGCGGTGATGCTTGCCGGCATCAGCCACGACCTGCGCACGCCGCTGGCGCGCCTGCGCCTGGAAACCGAGATGAGCGTGGAGGACGACGAGGCCAAGCGCAACATGGCGCTGGACATCGACCAGCTCGACGCCATCATCGACAAGTTCATGGACTACGCGCGCCCCGGCGAGACACGCTTGCTGCCGGTGCACGTGGCCCAGCTCATCGACCGCGAAGCCGCCGTGTTCCGCGACCCCGCGCAGATCCGCATCCAGGCACGCCTGCCCATCGACCTCGCCGTGCTGGCCGACGAGACCGAGCTCGGCCGCGTCTTCCTCAACCTCTTCGAGAACGCCCGGCGCTACGGCCGCGGCACCGACACCGGCGTGGCCGAGGTGTCGGTGACGAGCGTGAAGACGGGGCATTGGGTGATCGTCAGCGTGCGCGACCACGGCCCCGGCGTGGCGCCGGAGAAGTTGCCCCAGTTGACCACGCCGTTCTTCCGCGGCGACGCCGCGCGCACCGCGGCCACCGGTGCCGGGCTGGGCCTGGCCATCGTCGAGAAGGCCATGGCACGCATGGGCGGCAGCCTGGAGCTGGCCAACGCGCCCGACGGTGGCTTCGTCGCCCACCTGCGCCTGCAGCGCGTGCCCTCGCGCGCCGCCGTCGCCGCCTGAAGCCGCTTCAGCGCGCCGCTTCGCGCACGATCAGGCACACGGCGCGCGCCTCGATCGCCCGGCCCTCGCCCACCGGGCCCATCTTCTCGGCCGTCTTCGCCTTCACGTTGACTGCCCCCGGCGCCAGGCCCAGCGCCTGGGCGATGCGCTCGCACATCCTGGGGATGTGCGGCGCCATCTTCGGTGCCTGGGCGACGATGGTGCTGTCGACGTTGACGATGGCGTAGCCCGCGTCGCGCACGCGCTGCGCCGCCGCCTGCAGCAGGCGCAGCGAGTCGGCACCGGCATGGGTCGGATCGGTGTCGGGAAAGTGCCGTCCGATGTCGCCCAGCGCCGCCGCACCGAGCAGCGCATCGGTGATGGCGTGCGCCAGCGCGTCGGCATCGGAGTGGCCGAGCAGCCCATGCGTGTGCGGGATGGCCACGCCCCCCAGCACCAGCGGCCGGCCGGCCACCAGCGCATGCGTGTCCCAGCCCTCGCCGACCCTCAGGTGCATTGCATTCATCGCGTCTCCAGCAATCGCGCCGCCAGGGCAAAGTCGGCGGGCCAGGTGAGTTTCAGGTTCTCCATCTCCCCGGGCACGAGCCGGGGCGCCAGGCCCAGCGCCTCGACGGCGCTCGACTCGTCGGTCACGCCCGGCCCGGCCTGGGCGAGCGCGCGCTGCAGCAGGCCCAGGCGGAACATCTGCGGCGTCTGCGCCAGCCACTTGCCGCGCCGTTCCAGGGTGGCGGCGGCGCGCCCGCCGGCCTCCTGCTTGAGCGTGTCGGCCAGCGGCAGCGCGAGCAGGCCGCCGACCGCGTCGTCGCGGCAGGCCGCGATCAGGCGCTGCACCCATGGCGGCCGCAGCAGGCAGCGCGCCGCGTCGTGCACGAGCACCCAGTCATGTTCGTCGGCCCCGCGCTCGCGCAGCGCGGCCAGGCCCTGCGCCACGGTCCGCGCGCGCGTGTCGCCGCCGCAGCGCGCCACCCAGGCGCGCGGACCGGCGAAGGCCGGCACTTGGGCCTCGAACTCCCGGTCCTGCGCGGCCAGCACCACCAGGGTGGCGCTGAGCTCGGGCACGGCGGCCAGCGCCTGCAGGGTGTGCGCCACCACCGCGCGGCCGCACAACGGCTCGTACTGCTTGGGTCCCGCGGTCCCCGCCCGCTGGCCCACGCCGGCACAGGGCACGAGGGCAAAGCAGCGCGGGGCGTCGGTCATGGCGGCGGATTCTAGAATCCACCGCTTCATGCCCCGTCGCGCAGGCGCAGGGGAGCTCTGCCGGGCTGCGACCCTGCGGGCGCGGCGCTGCGACCTCCCCCCCCATGCAACTGCCCTCCATCGCGCCTGGCAAACGCTTCACGCTGCCCCGCCCCGTCGGCTCCGCCGACGCCTTGCTGCTCGCCCGCCTGGGGCGGCAGCATGCCGACGCACGGCGCGTGCTGGCGGTCTTCACCGCCGAGCCTTCGGACACCCAGCGTCTGGCCGACGAGCTCAGCTTCTTCGAGCCCGGGCTGCGCGTGGCCGTGTTTCCGGACTGGGAGACGCTGCCCTACGACACCTTCAGCCCGCACCAGGACCTGATCTCCGAGCGCCTGGCCACGCTGTGGCGCGTGAGGAGTGGCGAGGTCGACGTGGTGCTCTTGCCCGCCACCACCGCGCTCACGCGCCTGGCGCCGCCGTCCTTTCTCGCCGGCACCACCTTCCACTTCAAGCAAAAGGCGCGGCTCGACGAAGCGCGGCTCAAGGCCCAGCTCACCCTGGCGGGCTACCAGCACGTGAGCCAGGTGGTCTCGCCCGGCGAATACGCGGTGCGCGGCGGCCTCATCGACCTCTTCCCCATGGGCAGCCCCGTGCCTTATCGCGTGGACCTCTTCGGCGACGAGGTCGACTCGATCCGCACCTTCGACCCCGACAGCCAGCGCAGCCTCTACCCGGTGCCCGAGGTGCGTCTGCTGCCGGGCCGCGAATTCCCCATGGACGAGGCCTCGCGCAGCGCCTTCCGCGCCCGCTGGCGCGAGAAGATCGAGGGCGACCCGACGCGCTGCCGCGTCTACAAGGACATCGCCCAGGGCATCGCCGGCGGCGGCATCGAGTACTACCTGCCGCTGTTCTTCGATGCGCCGGCAACGATCTTCGACTACCTCGGCGCCGGGGGCGAGCACCCGGCCGCGCTGGTGCTGCACGGCAAGGTCGACGACGTGCTGGAGCATTTCTGGACGGACACGCGCGAGCGCCACCGCTTCCTGCAGCACGACCCCGAGCGCCCGCTGCTGCCGCCGGCGGCGATCTTCATGCCGGTCGAGGAATTCTTCAGCCGCACCCAGCCCCACGCCACGCTGGCGCTGCGCGGCAGCGAAGCCCTGGAGTGGGCGCGCCCGCTGCCCGACGTGAGCGTGGAGCGTGGCGGCACCGACCCGCTGGGCCTGCTCGAGCGCCACCTGCTCGCCACGCCCCACCGCGTGCTGCTCGTGGCCGAGAGCGAGGGCCGGCGCGAGAGCCTGCTCGAGCTGCTGCGCGACCACCGCATCCGCGTGCCCAGCGTGGCCACGCTGCAGGAATTCCTCGCCGGCGACGACAAGGTGGCGATCACCGCCGCCGCGCTGGCCGAGGGCTTCCATTGGCTGGAGCCGGCGCAAGGCATCTCGCTGCAATTCCTCACCGAGACCGAGCTCTTCGCCACCACGCCGCAGGCGCGGCGCCGGCGCAAGCAGGAGCAGGTGAGCAGCGTCGATGCGCTGATCAAGGACCTCTCCGAGCTCGAGGTGGGCGACCCCGTGGTGCACCTGAACCATGGCATCGGGCGCTACCAGGGCCTGGTGAACATCGACATCGCGAACGGTGAAGATGGGGGCGCGAGCGAGTTCCTGCATCTGCAATACGCCGACCAGGCCACGCTCTACGTGCCCGTGGCGCAGCTGCACCTGATCGGGCGCTACACCGGCGTGAGCGCCGAGGAAGCACCGCTGCACAAGCTGGGTTCGGCGCAGTGGGAGAAGGCGCGGCGCAAGGCCGCCGAACAGGTGCGCGACACCGCCGCGGAGTTGCTCGACCTGTACGCCCGGCGCGCCGCACGCGAGGGCTTCGCGCACCGCTTCAGCGCCCAGGACTACGAGGCCTTTGCCGCGAGCTTCGGCTTCGAGGAAACGGCCGACCAGCGCGCGGCGATCCACGCTGTCATCCAGGACATGATCAGCCCGCGGCCCATGGACCGCCTGGTCTGCGGCGACGTGGGTTTCGGCAAGACCGAGGTCGCGCTGCGCGCCGCCTTCGTCGCCGTGCACGGCGGCAAGCAGGTCGCCATCCTGGCGCCGACCACCCTGCTCGCCGAACAGCACTTCCAGACCCTGGTGGACCGTTTCGGCCAATGGCCGGTGAAGGTGGCCGAGCTCTCGCGTTTTCGCAGCCCCAGGGAAGTGAAGGCGGCGCTGGAAGGCATCGCCGCGGGCACCGTGGACATCGTCGTCGGCACGCACAAGCTGCTCTCGTCGGACGTGAAGTTCGCGCGCCTGGGGCTGCTCGTGATCGACGAGGAACACCGCTTCGGCGTGCGCCACAAGGAGGCGATGAAGGCGCTGCGCGCCGAGGTCGACGTGCTCACGCTGACCGCCACGCCCATCCCGCGCACGCTGGGCATGGCGCTCGAGGGCCTGCGCGACCTGAGCGTGATCGCCACCGCGCCGCAGCGCCGGCTGGCGATCAAGACCTTCGTGCGCAACGAAGGCAACGGCGTGATCCGCGAGGCCGTGCTGCGCGAGCTCAAGCGCGGCGGCCAGGTCTACTTCCTGCACAACGAGGTGGAGACGATAGCGAACCGGCGCGGCAGGCTCACCGAGCTGCTGCCCGAGGCGCGCATCGCCGTGGCCCACGGCCAGATGCCCGAGCGCGAGCTCGAACGCGTGATGCGCGACTTCGTCGCCCAGCGCCACAACCTGCTGCTGTGCTCGACGATCATCGAGACGGGGATCGACGTGCCCAGCGCCAACACCATCGTCATCAGCCGCGCCGACAAGTTCGGCCTGGCGCAGCTGCACCAGCTGCGCGGGCGCGTCGGCCGCAGCCACCACCAGGCCTACGCCTACCTGCTGGTGCCCGACACCCAGGCCCTGACCAAGCAGGCGGCGCAGCGCCTCGACGCCATCCAGGCGATGGAGGAACTGGGCTCGGGCTTCTACCTGGCGATGCACGACCTGGAGATCCGCGGCGCCGGCGAGGTGCTGGGCGAAAACCAGAGCGGCAACATGATGGAGGTGGGCTTCCAGCTCTACAACGACATGCTCGCCGAGGCCGTGCGCGCGCTCAAGGCCGGCCGCGAGCCCGACCTGCTCGCGCCCCTGGCGCCCACCACGGAGGTCAACCTGCACTCGCCCGCGCTGCTGCCCGACGCCTACTGCGGCGATGTGCACACGCGGCTCAACCTCTACAAGCGCCTGGCCACGGCGGAGGGTGCCGAGCACATCGATGCCCTGCTCGAGGAGATCACCGACCGCTTCGGCAAGCTTCCCGCGCAGGGCCAGACGCTCTTCGACACGCACCGCCTGCGCGTGCTGGCGCGCCTGTACGGCGTGCTGAAGATCGATGCCGGCCCGAAGCTCATGAGCGTCACCTTCCAGGCCAAGGCGCCGATCGACGCGCGGCGCATCGTCGAGCTGGTGCAGAAGAACCGCGCCGTCAAGCTCGCCGGCAACCACAAGCTGCGCATCGAACGCGAGATCGCGACCAGCGCAGAGCGTGCGCATTTCCTGCGCGACCTGCTGCGCAGCCTGGG